>CAZZAX010000032.1:0-44432 GCA_964653075.1 uncultured Pirellulales bacterium | reverse complement strand
GTACCGAACGATCTTACATTTATGGCCGGCATTCGTCGAAGATTGAAACTTGAGGGTATCGGGCCCCGCGGTTTGGCTGTTATCGGGACGAAGGTGTATGTAGCAGAGTATTTCACAGACAGTATTGGCGTAGTTGATATAGACCCGGATGCTCAGCCGGCAGTTCAGTCGATACCTCTTGGAAAAACCAAACCCGCGACATTTATCCGCAAAGGCGAGGTGCTCTTCAACGATGCATCGCTTTCCTATCAGAAGTGGAACAGTTGCACGAGCTGTCATACGGGTGACGGACGTGCAAGTGCGCTGAACTGGGACCTTTTAAACGATGGGGTAGCCAATCCCAAGAATATCCGCAGTTTGCTGCTGTCACATAAGACCCCGCCTGCGATGATTACCGGCGTTCGAGCGAATGCCGAGGATGCAGTGCGGAGCGGTATTCGCTACATCCAGTTTGCCGCTACTACCGAGAGGAAGGCGCAGGCTATAGATGCTTACCTGAAATCTCTTAAGCCAATTGCCAGTCCGTATCTTGTTAACGGTACACTGAGCAAAGCAGCCAAGAACGGCCAAAAGCTCTTCAGTACAGCCGGCTGCATGCTTTGTCATTCACAGCCACTCTATACCAATATGAGCAAATATGATATTGGCACGAGTACAGAACAAGACGATAATAAGGAATTTGATACACCCACGCTTATAGAAGTATGGCGAACAGCCCCATATCTGCATGATGGAAGAGCTGTGACAATTAAAGACGTTTTGACAAAGTTCAATAAAAATGACCGGCACGGACGCACATCGGAGCTGACCGATAAGGAAATCGAAGGCCTGGCAGCATTTGTGCTGTCTCTGTAAACACAAATCTCAGTACAGCATTGTTTTCAGCGCAGAGTCACTATGCGTAAGACCTACTTGCCGCTGAAACACAATATCCGACCATTTTTCATCGAAAGGTAGAGCCGACCGTTCGTTGCGGCCATTGCGTCCCATACGGGTATGGATTCGAGATTATATTCGGCCAATTTTTTGCCGTCTATTACCGATACGGCCCAGAGGAGACTGCCTTTTTTGCCCTTCCAGGAGGCGGGGGCTTCCTGTGGATTCTCAAGTGTAAGGGCCCCTTCGCCCATTTTTTCTTCAGTCCTGATAATATCGGGCGGGCCTGCTATGAACATAGTCTTGTCTGCAACGACCATGGCGGTTACCAATAACGGCACCTTTGAAGTCCAGCGATAGTCAAGAGCTGAGAGGCTTGAGGTTACTCTTTTTTTTCTATTGTCTCGGGGTACAGTCTGTATAGTACCTTTATCTTTGCTGCCGGGATCTCTGTCGAAGGCGAAAAGCTGATATTTTTCTCCGCCCCGCCACTGACCTGTATTTCCTTTGGGATATTGGTCCCTGCCGAAGCCGAAAACCGCATCTTCATTGTAAGATAGTATCCGGCCGGATGGCACAAGGTTGCCGATTTTCCACCAGGCACTCCAGTGGGAAAGGAATTCGTCGTTAACAATCCAGTAGGCGCGGTGCCACCAACTGCCATCCAGAAAACCGATCGGAGTAAAAAGATGCACTCCTGTTCCCGTTTCGCTTGCCTTCTCGAAGTCCAGCTTCATATGCCGCATATAAACATCATTGTTATAGGTTGAAAGAATATCAGACAGCAGGCCCCGCATTTCCTTGCCGGCCTCTTTTGGCTGTTTTCCCGTTTCAGGATCAGGGCTGTAAATAACTGTTTCGGATATTTGCCTGCCGGTTTCCGGCTCAAGCCGATATAAGCGAATTCCGCCGTCCAGGTAGGAGGAACGACCGGCAGTGACAATCAATATACTGTTTTTTATAAGGACACTGCCATGGACCGGCCAGAGAGATTCGAGCTGACCGTTTACAAAAGTCAAACGCTCTTGCGGGGCTGCGCAAAAACGCCAGGCCAACTTTCCGTCTGAAGCGCGCAAGGCATAAACCCATCCGTCAGCCGAACCGAACAGCACAAGCCCATTGTAAACTGTAGGTGGAGAATCAACCCGCCCGCCGGCAGTGTAACTCCAGAGCCTGCTTCCATCGCTGCCGGCGAGGGCGTGAACTGTGTGTGTATCGACCGATGCGACAAAAACCTTACCACCGGCGGTTGTTACGCTCGAAAGTCTGCCTCCCAAGTTCGCTTGCCATGCCGGTTTAAGTTGGCTGGGTACCTGAGCATTCGTCATTCCGCTTCGCATAGCATCGTGTCTGTATGTCGGCCATGCTCCGGGTCCAGTGGCCCGGATACCGGATGTCCTTTTTGAAACTTGTCTATAGGCAGGGCCTTTTTCAAATCTGACATCGCTTTTACTTCCGCCGGCGGGTTTGCGGCCGGCAGCCAGTGCGTAGAAGCCGTTTAGCTTTGTCTTCAAGTTGCAGGCGCAGGAATCAGGCGGGACATAAAGAAGCCCGTTTGCGGGCAGAATACCGTATTGACAGGTGCCGCGTATCCAATAATTCTGCCAGATTTCACCCGACTTGACATCAATGAACTGAGCACCCTGGTTGCCTAATATAATAAAGCGATTTGTCGCCTTGTTGCGGTAACAGCGGTGGTGCATATATCCCTTTACCGACTGGATTTGTTTTTCGAGCTTTCCTGTCAAAGCATTAACGCCGATTCTTTCGACTTGCCTGCCTTTAGTCCATAAAAGCTTGTCGATAGCAAAAACATCGGGAGGAGAATTATATCCCGCCCAGGAGGGACCGGCCCATAGCCGCCTGCCGTCTTTTGTCGAATAGGCAGTGATTCGCTTGAAATCGGCATAATACACGAGGCCATCCTTAACAACTAATGTCGGTGATTCCCAACCTTCTTCGTGGCCCTTGAGCTGCATTTCTATCGGCGCGTGCCACAGCTCGTCTGCGGTGTTTATGTCTATGCAGAATAAAGTGTCCTGAGTTTGATAAAACAACCGGTTGTCCTGAGCGGCAAGAGTCGGATGCACGAGTGACTTGATTTCCTTTCGCCAGAGGATGTTGTCGCTTGATGCGTCCGCTGCCACGATGGCGCGGGCACCCGGCGCCGGCCTGAGGCCCCGTCTAATCCCGGACTCTATATGGCTGGTCGTTTGGGGTTGTGTATCTATGAGTAGAATGAGTTTATTGCCGGTACACAGAATTTGTCGGGTATCTTCTGTGTCTTTATATATCCAAAGCGAGTTACCCGTTGCAGCATCAAGAACGCTGAGAGGAGCGTCAATGCCCAGAGTAACATATACCCGGTCGGCGACAGATACGAGCCGAAAAGCAAGGTCCGGAGGCCCGGAACGGAACCTGCGCAAGTGGTCGGCCCAGGTTTCGATAGGTTTTTTCCACAGGTTAACTCCGTTGAATGCATCCCTCGCTGCAAGGAACCACTCGGACGGCATTCGAATGTCTGCACGCGGCCCGTTGTCGATGATATAAAAAAGCCGTCCACCGGCAGTTACCGCGGCACTGAGACTGGCAAGCTGCTCATGTGCCCTTGCGAATTTTGGTTTTCCAATCCACTGGAGATGCCGCGGCGGGCCCACGAGCTCATCATTCGCTACGGCATTGTTACCGGCGTCATGGAGGTAATGTGTCCATTCGTCGATTTGTTTTGGCCTTGGCTTGACTATCTTCTCCCACGTTTTATTTGTTTTGATATAAGCTACACCTTTCGGGCACAGTACCCGCATGACTTCATCCATCAAATCCATCTCGAGGTCTTCGGCAACAATGAGATTTACGAGGTTGTCGGTGTAAGGGAGCCGTTTGCTGTTAAGCTTGCTCACCGAAACCTTACCGTATATACCAAGAGAGTTAATATATTTGCGGGCCATTTCCACATTTTTAGGATTAATATCCAGGCCATGGACAAGGTAGCTGTCACCGGCGCCGAGAGCGGCCGTAAGCTTACCGTCGCCGCAGCCAATGTGCACGATAAGACCGCCCTGAATACCGGTTGCTTCTAAAATTTGCCGGGCTTGCTGCTGATGCTGAGGTGTAGCCGCAAGTAAAATGGGCGATGTTGTTAAGAGACACATAACAATCAGAAACAGCAGCTTATTTTTTTTCATGAACAGTTACCTTTTAATTCGAACCATAATCGGATTACATCTTGCCCCCAAAAGACGACAAAGTCCCGTTTTCCATAGAAATGTATAATTTTCCGTTGGCAACCGCCGCTCCGTTAAAAACAGGAGGTGAGTCGAGCTTGTATTCGTTGAGCATTCGGCCGCTGGATTTATCAAAGATATCGAGCAGGCCCCCTTTTCTTCCCTCAAAGGCGCCAAGCGGGTCTTTAGGGTCAACGACATCCGGCGGCCCGGCGGTAATCAGAAGCTCATCGGTTGAGACCATCGTTCTTACCCGTACGGGAATGCGTTGTGCCCAGGTTTGCTTACCGCCTTGTTTGTCCATTGCAAAGAGGAGGTATCCTTTCTGTGCCGGTGTGAAATATACTGTCGGATCAAGGCCGCGGAGTGTGTCGAACATTCTGACAAGAAATGCGGTTTGTTTATCATGTACGATAATTCTTCCATAACCTGACGAAGGAGTGTGTGTCGGGGCCTGGGAACCGAACAGCCAGGGAGTACGCTTGAAGTAGGAGTCATCCAGCAGGCCGCCTTTCGCTCTTATGCGCAAAGCGGTTTTGGGTTTGGGAATATTATTGTATTCGAGATTTTTATTGAATACGACATCTCTCATATAAATAACATTACCATCACTTTGCATAATATCGGGTAGCGTTCCCATAGGGAGCCGGTAATTCTGGGAGATATTATTAACATTATAGTGAGGACCTTCGAGCCTGGTTTGACAGCGGAGCCTGCCCGTAACGGCGTCAAGGCCGTAGAGATAAATACCACCGTCGAGCTGCGAGGTACGTCCGGCTGCGAAGTAAGCTGTTGCATCGACAACGAGGACGCTGCCGTTTACGGGCCAGGCCGATTCGAGCTGACCGAATGCGCCGATGCGTCTATCTTCGGGAGCGGCGCGGAAGCGCCATTTGAGTTTTCCATTGGAGGCATCAAGGCAATACACAAAACCATCTGCAGAACCAAACAATACCATTCCTTTGTAATATGTTGGCGGAGAATCAATTCGAGCTGCGGCGAAGAATTTCCACAGTGTTTGGCCGTCATTCGAATTCAGTGCCGTTATTTGATGCTCATCATTAAGCGCTAAGAAGACGCGTTCGCCAACAATGATGGGTGGGGAGATTTTTTCACTGAGCTTAACGTTCCAGAGCAATTCAACTTTATCCGGTATCTTCGCCTGTGTTGCTCCCGAGCGCATTGAGTCGTGAAGGAATGCAGGCCAATCATCGGCCCCAGCCGTCTTGTTACTCGTTTTCCCATAGGCGGGACCACGTTCGAGAAGACCGGCTTTTCTTTTTTTTGTCTGTGGATTTTCCGATGGTTTGGCCGGAGCCAATGCGATAAAACCATTGAGCTTTTCGTCAATGTAGCAGACGCAGGGGTGCGGAGGAGCATATTGGAGGCCGTTCGCGGGCATCATTCCCAAATGGCAAGCTCCCCGAACCCAGTTGTGTATGGTGTGCTCGCCCTGTTCGAGATCGACATATTCGGTGCCGCGCCGGCTGGCCAGAATATAGCGGGACGTGGCCTTGTTCCGGTAGCAGCGATGGTGGTGATACGTCTTGAAGATATTGCCGAGGGGGACTTTTTTACTGAGTTTGCCGGTGTGAAGGTCGTAGCCGTTGACGCTGACAGGCCAGGTGCTGCGGAGGTTGCTTGCTTCGAGTTTTTCTCTTTGGAGTTCTGCGCTCCATGTCCAGACAAGACCGTCGATGATGAAAACATCCTTCCACTCGTACCACAGGTGCTGCAGGTATTTCTTCGCTTGTTTCCAGAGGATTTCTCCGGACCCGGCTGAGAATCCTGCGAGCTGGTTCGGGCTGGCGTGCACGACTACATTATCCTGGACAATCAAGGTGCCGGTCCACACAGTTTTTTGTGCATTGATATTGCCGGCCTTGTAGTCCGCTTTGACCAGAGGAAACGGCGTTCGCCACTTCTGCCTGCCGGTATCGAAATCGATGCATACGATATCCTCACCATCGAGAAGACTTACCACCCTGCCGTCAGTTGCAGTATTCAAGGTAGGATCGACTTTCGCCGGTGGTACACTGCCATGCATTGCCCTGAATCGGTAGTAATCGATGGTCGTACCGCTGTATTCGTTTTCAGATGTCCATAACCGCCTGCCGCTTTTCGCATCGACCGACATGACCTTTGCGCGGTCCGCCTTTAATACGGTCAAAATCAAGGTGCCATCGTGATACAATATTTCCGCTGTCTGAGCCGTGCCTTCATAAGTCTTTAACACCTTACCTGTTTTTGCATCGAGCCGGCTTACCGGGGCATGGTATCCAAGCGTAACGTACAGCTTATCTTTGACAGCTACAAGCCGCTTTTGGATATTGAGCGGGATGTCGCCCGGCCTTGGAGTGAACCATGAGGGTTTCCATGCGCGCCAGCCCCAGTCTTTTATCGGGACCTTCCAGAGCAATACACCGTTGAAGGCATCGCGTGCGGTAAGAAACCATTTGTCCGGCAATGAATGGTCGCCGAGAAGGCTTATTGGCGCTTCATCTGCGATGTAAAAGAGCCTGCCGCGTGCAGTCACCAAGGTTTTAATGCTCGAATCGCTTTCGTGGGAGCGCAGCCATAATGGTTCGGATATCCATTGGTAATGTTTGGGCGGTGCAACAACACTATCGTTTGCAACCGGATTGCCATCGGCCCCGTGGAGAAAGTGCGTCCATTCATCTATCTCAGACGGCCAGGGTTTCGTTGCCTTAAGCCAGATGCCGCCTTCTTTAATAAGCTGTATGTCCTTCATCCCTGTCGCATTCATTTGGTTTTTGACTTTTTCCATCCATTTTGTTTTTTGACCCGGCTGGATGGAAGAGTCACCAAGAAACACCACTCCTCGTGGTGTAAGCACTCGAAATAATTCTTTGGCTGAAAGGCCTCTTGCTTCGAGCATCCGGTAATTGTCGGCAACAATGATATTGACCAGGTTTTCCGCATACGGCAGCTTACTATATTGTCCAAAATCCGCCGATACTTTTCCGTATAATCCCTGCCGGTCGATGTTTTTCCTTGCCTTGTCTAAAAGATTTATGTCATGATAGAGGGCATGGACGGTAAAATGTCCATATTCGGAAATTGACAACGCCAAATCAGCATCAGCTCGTCCAAGGACAACACAAATACCTCCGGGCATATTACTTGATCGCACCAGGACATTCGCTGTACCGGATGCGGCTGCTTCTATTGTATTGTTTGCCCTTGTGTTTAGATTCTGTACTAAGACGATGCCAAAGATGAAAAATATCAAACCTATACGGAAAGGTCTCATCCTTTTCCTCCTATTTTTTTCAGGCGGTTGAAAGACATTCTTTCCAATTGAGCGGACTATAATCAAACTCGTTCAGGAACGACGAAAGGTTGCCGGTAATTACGCGTCAGGTATTTGTTTGCCTGCTCGCTGAATTCACCGACGAATTTTTCCGTGTTGGAATCCATCTGAAGCCATGGCCCAAGAATTCGCGGTGTCTTTTGTACGTCCACGGCATTGAGCAAGATGTGTTCCTGAAAACGCTCGAAAGCATCCTGTAATTCCTTGTTTGATTTGGTCGATTCGATTACATCATCTCGTGAGGCGGTTTGTCCGAGCCTGTAAGAAATATTTCCCATGTGACATAAAGCGGTGGAAAGATGACCTTCGAGGATATCGGCGTTTAGGTCGCTGGCTTTGCGGCTGCGGACGGCCTTAATAAAGTTTTTGTGATGACTGCCACCGCCGGATACTTTGAACTGCCGTATCTTTTTTCCATTGTAGTCGTATGCCCAGCCGCCGGCGAAGTACCCGTCTTCGCATTCGATAGCCATGTAAGCGCGGGTGTTTCTATAGGTTGCATCCATGGCCGGGTCGCCCTTCTTGCGGGGAAGGTTGCGCATCTCAAAGATAATCGGAGCGGGCTTGTAATCGTAGAAGGCAACCTGGGTGTTCGGAGTTTCTCTGTCATCGTCCCATAGGAATTTTCCACCGAAGCTCATTACCCGCGGCGCCAGCGAGTTATGGCCCAGTACGCAGCGGCAGAGGTCCATAAAGTGTATGCCATTATTGCCCAAGTCACCATTGCCGTAGAGCCATTGCCAGTGCCAGTCATAATGCAGGTTCTTTCGCATAAGCGGCTTCATCGTTGCCGGGCCAGTCCAGAGGTTATAGTCCACCGTTTCGGGAATCGGCTGAGGGCCGTTGACTTTGCCGATGCTTCCGCGCGGACTAAAGTAATAACAGCGTGCCCTTAGAATCCTGCCGAGATGGCCTTGCTTAATATAATCAAATGCCTCAATAAGGCCTTCGTCGGAACGGCGCTGGGTGCCTGCCTGTACTACGCGCTTGTATTTTCTGGCCGCTTCGACCATTTTGCGGCCTTCCCAGATATCGTAAGAGACCGGCTTTTCGACATAGACATCCTTGCCGGCCTGACAGGCCCAGACGGTGACGAGTGAATGCCAGTGATTGGGTGTGGCGGTGATAATTGCATCGATGCTTTTGTCATCGAGGAGCTTGCGAACATCGACGTAGGTATCGACCCTTTCGTTGCGCTGCTTAAATTTCTTTACTTCCCTGTCGATAAATTTTGTGTCCACATCACACAGCGCCACTACGCGGACACCGGGGATTTTTCTAAAATAATTTATATGATTGCTTCCCTGACTTTTAAAACCAACAACAGCAACGCGGATGTCATTATTGGCGCCGAGCACACGGGAATGTGGTGTGAGTGCTGCGGCGGCCCCAATTAAAGAACCTTTCATAAATGTGCGACGTGTTATACGTTTCATAATCGTTCTCCTAAAACGAGTGAATTACTTTACATAAGATTATCAAATTTATCTCCAGAAAGCAATTATTGTTATGACTCAATCTCAGGGGTTTAGCTGTAAGCGTGCCTGCGACCAAACCTTGTATTAATTGGCTTTGATTGGCTTTGATTGGCTTTGATTTTCCAAAGTCCCAATACGGATTTATCTTCATAACTCGCTGTAAATAAATGCTTTGCATTAATTTATTCCTATAGAAAATTGGGTTTGAATTGGGTTTGATTGGGTTTGTTTTTTCGCCCGGCAAGCGGGTGAAATCTTTCGTAAATCCTTTTAGAAAAATGCTTTGCACAAAATTTATCCTCAGGTGAATTGGGTTTGTTTTTGAGAAAAGTCGTAAGAATTTTCGCAATTTTTCCTCTGATTAACGGACTTTTTTCATTATTTAAAGGCCTTTTCATTATTAGCCGCCGGTTGTTAGTTGATAGTCTTTGGTATTTATTCATTGGTATTTTGTATATATCTCTTGGTATTTAGTTTTTAGCCGGGGACAAAAAAAACGGTCCCTCTATAATTAGACGTACCTGCACGTTTGATTCGAAAATTCGGGGATTTTTGGGAGGGTTAATTTCGCTAAGTGCTTATGTATAAAGAGGTAAAAATTTTTTTAGAAAAACTGAAATTTTTCAAAAATTACCAGCGTTTTTTGCTGAAAAATACCTTCTGATATCCCACTGCTCAGACATGGTTTGACGGGATTTTTTGCAGCCAGATATCGAATGGGATTATTTTTGATCGCAGGGGCGGTTACCTGTGGCACAAGTCGCGAACCGCCCCTACAATGATGATGGCAACGACACATCATTGAGGCGATTTCGTAACATATAGGGCAACCACGCTGGGTTGCCCCTACGCAAGCATGACGAAATAGAGTATTTCTACCGAAGGCCAGCATGAGCATCGAACTGTCATGTAGTCACAAAATGACGGAGTGATTTAAACTGGTGCGAACCGAAGGTAGAAATACGAAATTAAAAGTCAAGAAGTAAAATTCAAAAATTGAGGAGGCCCCTTCGACCTTGCTCAGGGCAGGCTCTTCGGGCAGTTAAAAAAACAGACCCTTCGACTACGCTCCGCTCCGCTCAGGGTGACCCCCGACAGGAAAGCAAGTAAGCTAAAGTCGAGGGTAAACTCTTGTGTCAACTCGCTAACTTTTTTCTTTCTTTATAAACAAGTCAGAGCAGATACAATGTCAATATGAAAACGTTTTATGTCTATATTATGGGCAGTAAGTCCGGGACACTGTATGTGGGAATGACCAGCGATATCAAGAAAAGAATTTATGAACACAAAAACCATTTAGTGCCCGGTTTTACAGATAAATACAATATTGATAAACTGCTTTATGTTGAAACAATAAGGGATGCTTCTTCAGCAATTAACAGAGAAAAACAAATTAAAGTATGGAAACGTGAAAAAAAGGTAGCACTTATCGACTCAATCAATTCTGAATGGAATGATCTAAGTGAAGATTGGTACAAATAATACTTATTTTATTGGTGGCTGCTTCACAGCATTGTTTTAAACAGACCCTTCGGCTGCGCTCAGGGTGACCCCCGACAGGAAAGCAAGTGAGCACCAATCGAGGGTAAACTCTTTCATTGGTAGTTTGTTTTTATGGTCTTACTGCTGTACCGTCGGTTCTTCTTACGGGGCGCCAGTAGCCTGGGTGGTCGGGGAGCGGGAATTTTGCGGCGAGGTCTTCATTTATATCGACACCGAGGCCGGGGGCCTCGTTTACGTACATGTAGCCGTTTTTCATAGTGGGACAGCCTGGGAAGACATCTTTTGTTCTCTGGCTGAAGCGGACACTTTCCTGGATGCCGAAGTTCGGGATAGCAAGGTCAAGGTGCGCGTTGGCGGAGTGGCCGACCGGAGAGACGTCGCCGGGGCCGTGCCATGCGGAGCGGACGTTAAACCATTCGCATAAGGCGGCGATTTTTCTGGCTACGGTGAGGCCGCCGATTTGTGAAATATGCACGCGTATGAAATCGATAAGTCTCTCTGATACGAGGCCGACCCACTCGTGCGGGTTATTAAATAACTCGCCCATTGCAATCGGCGTGCTGGTCTGCTGACGGAGCAGTTTGAAGTATCCGTTGTCTTCCGGTGCGAAGGGGTCCTCGATAAAGAAAGGATGAAATTGTTCCAGGTCTTTTATCAGATTTATTGCCTGGATTGGGGGTATTCGTTCGTGGATGTCGTGAAGCAATTCGACTTCCTGGCCGCAGGTGCTCCTTATATGCTCGAACATTTTGATGGTTGCCCGAACATAAGGGCCCGACTTCATATGCGAATCGGAGGGCAGGCCAAAATCCGCTTCCTTGAAGTGAGGTTTTTCTGACAGATGGGGTGAGCCATAGCTCCCAAGCTGTATCCTGATATGCCTGAAGCCTTCTTTCATAGCCCTTCGAACGCTGCTTTCGAGCTGCTTGAAGTCGCGGCCACTGCAATGGATGTAACAGTCGGCCGCAAACCGGCATTTACCGCCAAGCAGTTGGTAGACGGGCATATTGGCCCGCTTTCCCTTTATGTCCCACAGGGCCTGGTCCAACCCGCTTAGGGCGTTGTTTAGCACAGGGCCGTTGCGCCAATAGGAACTCGTGTAGGCGTTCTGCCACATGTCCTCTATATTGTCAACGTCCCTGCCCTTTGCAAAGGGATTCAGATATTTGTCGACTGCGACGGCTACCGGTAATGGCCGCTGATTGAAAGTAGCGCATCCCAGACCGTAGAGGCCCGGCTCAGAAGTTTCGACCTTGACTACGCAGAGGCGTATCCTCTGCGGGGCGGTGAGAATGGCCTTGACGTTGGTGATTTTCAAACGAGGCAGCCCTTTAGTTGCCTTTGCATATTCGTTTGCCGTAGCCTCTTCTGTTTTTGAGGCCATTGTGAAAATGCCTGTTGCTACTGCCAGACCTGCACCCTTGATTAGATTACGTCGATTCATTTTTACCTCCTTTTTGAGTTATTTCTGTTCTGTGACGGGTTTTCGATGCCACCACGTGGCCAGGACCGAGCCGGAGACGTTCATCCAGGGTCCGAAGATGGCCGGAGCCAGTGCTGCAGGTGCGCTTTTGAGAACGTTCATTGCAAGGCCAGAAGCCATCCCGCCATTCTGCATTCCGACCTCGAATGCTACCGTTCGGCAGGAACTTTCATCCAGACGAGCGGCACGGGCAAACCAGTAGCCGAGGATGTAGCCGATGAAGTTGTGAATAATGGCAGCACCAATCAAATAGAATCCGACCGTCATCAAGTCGTCCCTGGAGCGTGCCGTGATGATGGCAATGATGTAGCAGATTCCCGCCATGGATACAATGGGCAATGCCTTGTCCATCCAGTGCTCGGGGCCTTTCAACCAGATACTAATGACGAGTTTTGCCAAAGCGACCACACCAATCAGGAGCAGACCGACGATAAAGCCGTCCTTCTGGAGCGAGGCGTCGCCATAGGTGAAAACTGCCGCCGGCGCCCATAAAATCATGCCAACAGCAATAAGAACACATGCGGCTCCAATGAGCGCTAATGTGCCCCCGTGATGAAAAACCTTATGTCGACTGTATAGAATGCGATTTGCTATCAGGCCTGCAACAATCGGGACAATAATCATATTAATGATTCCGAACATCATCTTCAGGAATTCAATTTCGATGAACTGGCCAGCCAGTTTTTCCATCAGGAAGGGTGTCATAATCGGCGAAACTAATGTCGAGCAGGCAGTCATCGTAACAGACAATGCAACGTTACCGCCGGCAAGATATGTCATCAAATTGGAGGCAACCCCGCCCGGGCATGAGCCTATCAGGACAACCCCGGCGGCTATCTCGGCCTTAAAACCAAATATCTTAGCAAGAGCAAGGCCTGTTAAGGGCATAACCGAAAACTGCAGAATAAATCCTACGAAAACGGGCCAGGGCATCTTGAAAACCCGGCCAAAATCGGCCACGCTCAAAGTAGTCCCCATTCCGAACATAATTATCTGGATCAAGGGGACGATAAGTATTTTTAAATCCAAGCCGAACCATGAGCCGAAGGCCGTCGGATAGACCATCGAGGCGGCCACAAATGTAAAGACCCAAACAGTAAAGGCAAAGCTTTTAAGGAGCGGATGACTCATAAAATAGAGAGCCAATGACGCAAAAAAGACAATGATAAACGGCCCAGTCCTGGCTCGATAACCCAAAGCCAGCAGAACAACAATAGCCAGCAGGCATAGCGGGAAAATAAATATAGTGGACTTGCGGACAATCCTTGAGGCTTTTTTCATTTCTCGTTCACTCCTTATTGTAAAAAAGACAAGTATGTCGTGAACATCATATAATCTATAAACGCTTGTACTGCAACATTAAATTACCAGGCAATAAACCTTGTGTCTGTGAAGATTTTAGGGCATTGATACTTTTGGCCAATACTTATATTGTTCGTCTATCAATTTCATTAGTTGCTCGTTATACTGTGTTTCACCACGAGGTTTATAATATAAACTGCTCCGATGCAATCCCAATAATTCACACTGCCGATAGACCGGTATCTTCTTATGGCTCGGCTCAAGCAATTGCTTTTTCCATTTGGTAATCTGGTTCGGATGAACCTTATACTGACTGGCCAGTTCAGCAATCGTTTTGCCGCCTTTTGCCGCCGCCAGGGCGACTTTGGCTTTGAAGTGGGCACTGTGTTTACGTCTTTTGTTTTTCATGAATCTGTCTCCTGAATACTTTATCGACTCAGGCGACAAATCCACCTTAATTATGCGTCCAGTTTTTGGGGAGTATTATAGTTTCACCTTAAGGGGCGCTATTGAGCCGCATTTACTTTTCCTGGTCTTCGAGTGGAAGATTCTCTCTGTTTTCTTCTTCGAATAAGGTAAGTTCCCGCCGATAGTCTTCGGGACAATCCATATCCCAAAGCACGCCGGATGTTTTCACAGGTAACTCAAAAATATCTTCTTTGTGGGCATACAGAAGCCCCCGCAATCCAATATCGTCGTAGTGCGTCAATATCTCATCGCGATAGGCTGCCGAAAAAATGATGGGATGGCCTCGCTTGCCGTCATAGAGTGGTACAAGGATTTGCTTTTCAGTGGAAGCGAAATTTTGCAGCATTCGGTCAATCAGCTTCGTAGTGACAGACGGCTGGTCGCCCAGTGCCACCAAAACCGCTTTGCATTGCTGCGATATAGCGTGCAGGCCACAGCGTACGGAAGATAACATACCGGATTTATAGTTGGAATTGTTCACGATGGAAACCGGCCTGCCCGACAATCCCTCGCTTACCTGTTTCCCCTGGCAGCCCACAACCACGTAAACCTCGTCAACAGAGCTTGCAGTAAGCTGATCGACAATATGGACAATGACTGTTTTACCGCCGAACGGCAAGAGTAGTTTTTGTACTCCCATTCGCTTTGACTGGCCTGCTGCAAGAATAATGGCACAAATCATTGCCGCACCTTTTCGCTTATAGATAAGCCGGGACCGCTTTTACGCCGGACAGATATCAACTGAGCAGTAATGCTTGCAGCTATTTCCGGCACGGTAACAGCGCCAATATCCAGACCGATCGGTGCGTGAACCCGGTCGAATTCTTCTTCTGCAGCAATGCCGGATTCAATAAAATTTTTGCGAATCAGAGCTACTTTTCGCCTGCTGCCAATCATGCCGATATAAGCTGCAGGAGCATGAATGCAAGCTTCGAGGCTCTCGGCATCGAGTTTGTGCCCGCGCGTGACAAGAACGATATAGGTATCGGCTGCGATGAGCTGAGCGGTGATAAGTTTTGGAATATCACCGTCATGGGTTACTGTTCCTTCCGGAAAAAGGGACGGGTCGGTGAATTCCGGCCGGTCATCTATCACGGTAATATCAAATCCGACATAACTTGCCTGAAGCGCGAGTGCCTGGCCTATGTGTCCCCCCCCTGCTATTACTAAAAGAGGTTTGGGTATTACCGGCTCAACCAGGACCTCAGTAAAGACCTCTGGCTTTTCGGAGCTTTCTGTAAACAAATGCGGCATCTCGCGAACCAGACAGGAGCGAATGTTGTCTGTGCCCGGAAAGGCAGCATCCAAAGGTATGTCCTTTTGCGGGAACCATTGAGATTTAACTTCCGTATGCTCAGCGCTGCGTGCTATCGTGAGCATAACACCTCGTTGCCGCTGCACAATAGCTTCGGCCACCTGAGCGTAAGACGCTCTGCCTTTAGCAGCCGTCGGGTCGATAAGGATACGCATTGTCCCTCCACAAATAGGAACATCATCGGCCCTGTCAGCACCGTAGAGGTCCAGGTCAAAGATGACCGGATGTTTCGATTTACAGGCTTCAACTGCTCGATGCTGCGCTTCGGCCTCCACCTGACCTCCCCCGAGTGTGCCCCAGATTTTACCTGTCTCATCGATGATGGCCTTTACTCCCGCTTTACGGGGAGTTGAACCTTCCGCCTTGAGTATCAAAGCCACGGCGAAAGACCGGCCGCTATCGATTAATTCCACGATTTTCCCGTTAACGTCTATAGAGCAGCGATTTCCATCCATCTTACTATCCTCGGGTCGGCATTCAATCCATCATAGCTGTCTGAATAAGGCGTTCTGCATCGGCATGGAACGAACACGGATACCAGTGGCAGCAAAGACGGCATTGGCGACAGCAGGGGCAACGGCAATAATAGGTGTCTCTCCGCCCCCTGCCGAGGGTATGTCAGTTTTGTTAATTAAATGCACTTCGATTTCGGGAACATCCTCGAAACGCGGCACTTTATATCGGGAAAAGCCGGTATTCAGGATTTTGCCGTCTTCGAACTGCATTTCCTCACGCAGCGCAGGACCTAGACCCATCATGATGCAGCCCTGTACCTGTGAAAGCAGGTTCGCAGGATTGACAATAGGGCCGCATTCGAACGCTTCACAGACATGATTAACTTTTATCTCACCTCGTTTGCGGTCAATAGCCACTTCTACACAGGCCGCCACAACGGAATTTTTTTCCGTCCCACAGGCCAGCCCTACGCCTAATTCAGAAGTGACTTTTTTTCTGCGATTAGACCAATCGAAATGCTCAGCAACTGTCTGAAGTACTGTTCGTATGCGCTGATTCTCAAGATGGGCAAGCCTAAAGGCAAGCGGGTCAATCCCGGCTGCTGCGGCAAGCTCGTCCATAAAGGACTCTCTGGCAAAATTATTGGCTGTTGCAGCCAGGCATCTGTATGCACCCTGGCGCAAAGGAGAGTCGGATCCCGCCGATAGAATTTTTTTGTTGGCTATATTGTATGGTGTATCAAGTGCAGCACCGCCTGCATTGATGTTGGTAAAGTCCCATGCAATAAGAGAGCCATTATCATCCAGCCCCCCTTTGCATTCGATTAGTGCCGCCGGCCGGAAATAGGCCCAGGTAAACTCCTCTGCCCGTGTCCAGTGTACCGCCACCGGACGCCCTGCCGCACGGGTCAATCGAGCGGCCTCTTCCGCCGCCTCGCCGGTATGTTTGCCCCCGAATCCACTGCCCATATCGGGTACAATCACACGGACCCGCTCGGTCGGAATCCGGAAAGTACGGGCTAAATCCCCTTGTACTCGCTGGGGGCCATCGACGCCCGTCCAGACAGTCAGCTTTCCGTCATTCCACTCTGCTATAGCCGCCCTTGGTTCCATCGGGGTATGCTGAACGTAAGCCACTTCGTAGGTTTCACTCAGTACCTTGCTTGCATCGGCGAAAGCTTTTTCAACAGAGCCGCTGGTCCTGGGACGCGACCTTCCGCCTGTACGGGCATTCTTCTTAAGATGGGAAAAGATTTCCTTGCTCGACGGATGAGAAACAGTTTTCCAGGAAGCGGTTTTTGCAATGGCCTCCAGAGCCTGAGTTGCAAGAAACGACGATGGCGCGGCACATCCAACGAACTGTCCATCCCGAACAACAATTACATCTTTCATAGCTTCGGCTTTGGAAAGGTCAATGGATTCAAGCGTAGCACCGTAAGAGACCGGACGCAGGATTTTTCCGTAAAGCATGTTTGGACGAACAACATCCGAAGGGTAAAGGTGTTTTGCAGTAACTATATCCCGGCTGTTCGGCCTGGGAACCGAAGTGCCAAGCGATTTCCACTGACTGACAGGCGTAAGCACTACATCAGAGGGAATAGTTTGTTTGAAAACTTCGGCGACGTCCCTTGATGAGGCCAGGTCCGCATAGGTGAGTGTTTTTCCCGTTGTCTTGTGCCTGATAATGCCATTACGAACATCTAATGCACCGCTGTCCACCTTCCACCGTTTGGCCGCAAGCTTTGTCAAAAGCTCGCGGGCAGTCGCAGCACCCCGGCGCACGGCGGGGACATTAATAGGTGTCGTCCGGCTGCCGGCGGTTATACCATCGTCAGGTACCAGAGCCGTGTCAGCCATTATCAAACGGATCCGGTCAACGGAAACTCGCAGCTCTTCTGCGGCAGCCTGAGTTAGTTCCGCCCGGGACCCCTGGCCTTCCTCGACTTTGCCAGTCATAACGGTTATTGTGCCATCCTGATTGAGGTGGAGCCGTGCCGCAACAGACAATCGGCTGCCGCTCCGGCCTCGCTGACCGAGAGAGACACCCTGAGTTACCGTGATAAGAAGCCCTGAGCCGAGCATTTGAACAAATGTACGGCGGGTCAATTTGACCCCGGAGTCCGAGACTTCGGCAGAGTCCAGGCAATGAGGTTCAAGCAGCTCTTTTGTACAGGTATTTTTTATCATGGTATCTTCACCTCTGCTATCTGCGCTGCAGCCCGGCGAACCGCATTTATTATTTTCGTATATCCGTTACACCGGCATATGTTGCCGTTCATTCCTTCCCTGATTTGTTCATCCGTTGGTTTCGGATTATCTTTAAGTAGTGCAGCAGCAGCCAATATCATGCCTGAAGTACAGTATCCGCACTGAATCGCTCCCTCGTCAAGGAACGCCTGCTGAATGGGATGAAGTGAATCACCATCGGCAAATCCTTCGATTGTTGTAATCTTTTTCTTATCGGCCCGGGCAACCGGCGTAACGCAGGAGAGAGTTCGTCTGCCGTCCATCAATACCGTGCAGGCTCCACACTGCCCTTCGCCACAGCCGTACTTGGTGCCGGTCAGATGAAACTCCTCTCGCAGGACATCAAGAAGAGACCGTGCCGGGTCGGTAACGACTGTTCTTTCATTGCCGTTAACGACCAGAGTAATTTTTGTATCCATAATTGTCCTCCACTAAACCTGGTTCTTCCACACCATAACCCGCCGGCACTCTGCCGGACTTTCGTTATAATATTATATGCATATTCCCCGATTGTGAGAACCCTGTTCTTATTCAATGTCCGCCGCCATGCATCATTTTCACAGCATGGGGTATCACTTTCAAAATTATTTCCAAACATTCACGAACGGCTTTTGGACTCCCCGGCAGATTAATTATAAGGGAATTCTTCCGCATACCAGCGACACCCCGGGACAGCACTGCTTTCGGAGTCTTCTTGAAACCTTCGACTCTGAGAATTTCGCTAAAGCCGGGGGCCGTTCTTTCACAAACAGAGGCAGTTGCCTCCGGTGTAACATCGCGGGGCCCCAAGCCCGTCCCGCCGGTTGTCAGCACCACGTCGATATCCTGCTCATCCGAAAAATTCCTGAGTGCTCCGGCAATAGCCTGGTAGTCGTCCGGCACTATTTTCTTTTCACACACCTCAAACGTCTCTTCAGGGAGCATATCTCTGATGGTTTGGCCGCTTATATCCTCTCTATCCCCATCAGTACAGCTATCACTGACTGTCAATACAGCCACCTTAATTTTCATCAGCTACAACCTCTATATGGTCACCAACATTTATTGCCCCGGCCTTAACCACCCGTGCAAAAATACCTTCCCGCGGCATAATACAGTCGCCAATCTGCTCGAAAATTTCACATCGACTATGGCATTCCTTTCCCAACTGTGTTATTTCAAGCTCAACGTCCGTACCAAGCTTCAGTCTGCTGCCGATTTTCAAGGCACTAAGGTCGATACCTTCTGTCGTTATATTCTCGGCAAAATTACCCGGGGCCACCTTCGCTCCTTTTGCAACCATTTTATCTATGGATTCGAGCTCAAGTAAACTTACTTGCCTGTGCCAATTACCCGAATGCGCGTCCCCAATAATACCGAAGTCGGCCCTCAATTCTGCCCCGGGTACATTTGTTTTTTGTGTACCTTTTTCTTTTGAAACCGATATCGCTTTAATCCTGCCTTTTATAGTCGCCACTTTTTCCACCGGTTTTCTCAAGTAATTTTAAATTGGTAATGACCATGTCCTTGCCCTTGTACTTTAGCATATCATAGATAGTAAGACATGCCGCACCTGCTCCTGTGAGAGCTTCCATCTCGACACCTGTTTTGCCCGAAGATTTAACAGTCACAGTTGCGGTAATTGACCGGTCCTGCTCATTGAGATTAAAGTTAACGTCAACAGCTTCAATCAGGATAAGGTGACACATGGGTATTATCTCCGGAGTGGATTTTACAGCATTAATGGCGGCCACTTTTGCGGTCGCAAGAACATCACCTTTCACACAAGTGCCTTGCCTGACAGTTTGATAAGATTCCTCACCAATAATAATTGTACCGCTCGCCTTTGCAGCCCTCAGGGTAACATCCTTGTCGCTTACATCTACCATGCCGCTGTTATCAGTCACGCTCTCAGCCTCCGACTTCACACATAGAAAAACAATCTTTCAATGAGTTCATTTTTGTATAGTTAGCCTTTT
This sequence comes from uncultured Pirellulales bacterium, assembly GCA_964653075.1. GTDB lineage: Bacteria > Planctomycetota > Phycisphaerae > Sedimentisphaerales > Anaerobacaceae > NIOZ-UU13. The sequence goes on along the minus strand of CAZZAX010000032.1, from coordinate 24,789 downwards.
CGGATATTATCCTTTTTAATAAATCACAAATGGCCGTCTCACTTGCACTGCTCCGGATAAGTTTTTTTAGATTGTAGGTATGAGCCGAAAATAAACACGGCATGACCTTGCCGTCACTTGTCAAGCGAAGCCGGCTGCATGAACTGCAAAATGTTGAAGAACGACCACTTATAAAACCTATAGCACCCGCAGAATCTTTAATCTTGAAAGTCAAAGCAGGACCTTGATTATGCTCTTCAACAAAATTAGAAAGTGGTCCATATTTACGCTCGATAATATCACGAACGTTCTTATTGGGTAAATAATCACTTGTGGCTTGGCCTTCCAGGCCAAGTACTCGGCCAGGATGGCCGAGCCACGTGTGTTTACCGGTTGGGCAGTATTCAATAAACCTTACAGTAAGAGGTAAACGAATGCTCATTTCTGCAAGCGCTAAAATCTGCCCGGCGCTGTCGTTGAAGCCTTTTATTATAACGCTGTTGATCTTAACAGGCCTCAGACCCGCTTCCATCGCCTTGTAAATACCTCTGGTTACTTTCGGCAGCAAATCAAAGCCGGTTATAAGTTTGTAACTGTCTCTATCAACCGAATCAACACTGATATTAACTCGCTGTAAACCTGCGGCTTTAAGGGGTGCAACAAGAGGTTCAAGAAGCACACCATTAGTTGTAAGTGCCAGGCTGTCAATGGCAGGTATCGCCGCGAGTTTGTCAACCAACCGGACAATATCTTTTCTGACCAGCGGCTCACCACCGGTAAGGCGAATCTTGCGTATTCCACATTCGGAAAATAAACCGGCTATACGTTCTATCTCCTCGAATCGCAAAATCTCCTTACGCTCAAAGAAACCACAATCACCCAAGGGATTACAGTATATGCACCTAAGATTGCATCTATCAGAAACAGAAATTCGAAGATAATCAACGCTCATCACTTAGAAGACCGACAAGATATTTTATTCAAATCAACCTGACAGGGACAATCGTTCCCTTTTCAATCTCTTCAATACCAATACCAATACTAATACTAACCAGTCCGTCTGCAATACAAAGCGCATTGATATGGGCGGACCCGTGATAGCCAACAGGCTTCAACGTACCGGCATCTGTAATCACAACGGGAATCCAGCTTTGCCTTTCCGTCTTCTTTCTCCTGAAGGATTCACCTAATGGTATCCGAATAGCAGCAGGTTTGTAATCATAGCCCATCAGTTTATAAAGAAAAGGTTTAACCAAAAGATCGAACAATACAAATGCCGAAACCGGATTGCCGGGTAATCCAAAGCAATAGATATTTTCCGATATACCAAAAACTGTTGGCTTTCCCGGCTGTATCGCGACCTTTTCGAATAAAAGGTCTATATTGTTTTGCCTGAATATCCCCGGCACGAGATCAAAATCTCCCATTGAAACACCGCCGGATACGATAACCACATCGTTCTCCTCAACCGCCTTTTTGAACATTTTGTTAATGTCCTTGTCCGTATCTTTGGCGATGCCGTAATTTCTTGCAACCGCGCCCATACTTTCAACCTGCGCAGTAATCTGGAAGCTGTTACTGTTTCTTATTTGTGACGGCCCCGGTCTGCATGCAGGCTGAACCAATTCATTACCCGTTGCGAGAATCCCGACCCTCGGCCTTATTGAAACCACCGGTTGCGTACATCCAACCGAGGCAAGAACCGCAATATGCTGCGGCCTGATGAGTGTACCTTTAGGGATAACGACTTCACCGGCTTTTATGTCTTCACCCTTTAGAGAAATGTGGTCATCTGTATTTTCGCCGATAAAGCGAACGGTACTATCTGTGGGATTTTCAGTAAATTCAACCATAACGACACAATCAGCACCTTGCGGCACTACTGCACCTGTCATGATTTTCGCACACTGATTCGGTTTGATCGATTTCCTGGGTGCACATCCTGCCGGGATGATTTCAACTACCTCAAGCTCATTAACCAAATCAGCTCTTCTGCAGGCATAGCCGTCCCTTGTAGATTTGTTGAAGGGCGGCATGTCCATATCAGATTTGGCATCTTCAGCTAATATCCGGTTCATTGCAAGACTAAGATCAACACGCTCGCTGCCGAGGCTATGAGATAAATCCAAAACAGTCCTTAAAGCTTCTTCAAACGGTAACATTCTTCCTGCTCATAACAATTTCATTGCAATGGCTCCTCGTATTAAGGTTCCAGACCAGTTATTCTATCAATATCCCCTTGTCTTTCAAGGAATATCTCTGTTTTGAAGCGACCTTTGCTTCAAAAAAACGCATCTGAAGAACAATTATTTTAGTCAGGAAAATTGTCATGGACATTCGTTCCGAAATATGGTTGAATTTCTCAATTGAACTTTAGTTTGGAACCTTAGCCAAAAGGGGGTTCGATATGAACGAGACCATTTCTTTCACACTTAACGGGAAATCTGTTAGTCTAACTACAGACGGCGAACGTATGCTTCTATGGGTATTGCGCAGCGACCTGGGTCTGACAGGCACGAAATATGGTTGTGGTAAAGCTATGTGCGGTGCATGTACTGTTATTGTTAATGACAGGGCTGTGCAGTCATGTACGATTCCCATCAGGAGCATCAAAGGTAAAGATGTTCTTACTATCGAAGGCCTGTCAAAGAACGGGGAACTGCATCCGATTCAGGAAGCATTCGTAAAGCACGATGCCCTTCAATGCGGTTTCTGCACGCCGGGCATGATTCTTAAAGCTTATAGCCTTTTGCTGAGAAATCCGGAACCAACCCACGAAGAAATCATCGAAGGAATGGAGGATAACCTGTGTCGGTGCGGAGCACATATTCGAATTATCCAAGCTATCGAATCTGCAGCTCAGGAAATGAAAGGAGCCAGTTAAAGATGAACGAGGAAGAATTGCAGGTCGCCGAGCACGTCCTTGACGAAGAAATCTATCCCCTTAGCCGCCGGGAGTTTTTGCAGGGCTTAGGTAGTGGAATCGTAATCTTCTTCACTGTAGGGGGACCGTCGGCACAGGGACAGAGACGCGGCCAAAAAAAACGACCCGATTTTAACGCATATCTTCGAATAGGAGAAGACGGCAGAGTCTCTTGTTTCACTGGCAAAATCGAAATGGGACAGGGAGCCATTACTTCTCTTGCCCAGACCTTGGCTGACGAACTCGACGTGTCTTTAGGATCGGTTGATATGGTTATGGGAGACACTGATCTCTGCCCTTACGACGCCGGGACGTGGGGTTCCCAGACCACACCATATTTTGGTCCGGTGCTAAGAGCGGCAGGAGCGGAAGCAAGAGCAATTCTATTAGGCCTGGCGGCAGTGGACCTTAATGTACCTAAAGCACGTCTGACTGTCAAAGATGGGGTCGTGTTCGACAAAAATCGCAAGTCACGTAAGGTCACCTACGCCCAACTAACCAAAGGTAAAAGGATTCAAAGGCGACTGGAGCAGAAACCCCAGATAAAAACAGTCGGGCAATATAATCTGATAGGAAAACCTGTCAACCGGCTTGACTCACGGGAAAAGGTAACGGGCGAGGCCAAATATACTGGGGACATTCGTATTGCCGGTATGGTTTACGCGAAGATTCTGCGGCCTCCGGCTCATGGCGCCAAGGTAAAAAATCTGGATACTTCAATAGCTGACAAAATCGAAGGTGCACAGGTTGTCCGGGATGGTGAGCTAATCGCTGTACTGCATAAGTATCCTGATATAGCCAAGAAAGCTCTGGGTAGTTTAAAAGTCGAATATGATATTCCTGAAGCGCGTTTTGACGATAAGAGTGTTTTCGATTATTTCATCGATAATGCCGGCGGCAGCAAAGTTATCGCCAATGGTGGTAATATCGCAAACGGACAAAAACTCGCCAAATATATGGTCGAGGAAACATACTTGAACGGCTATGTTGCGCACGCTCCGATAGAGCCCCACACAGCCGTGGCACACTTCGAAGGCGACAAACTCACGGTCTGGGCCTCAACCCAAACGCCTTTCGGCCTTCGGCGGGATTTAACCCGTCAGTTGGATATGACAGAAGAGAATGTCCGTGTTATTGCTCCTTTCGTAGGAGGTGGATTTGGCGGAAAGATTAGCAATGGTCAGGCCATGCAGGTAGTCAAACTGGCAAAGATAGCAAAAAAACCGGTCCAGCTTGCCTGGAGCCGTGAAGATGAGTTCTTCTATGACACATTCAGACCCGCCGCAGTAGTTAAGATTAAGTCGGGGATAACCGATTCAGGCAAGATAGTAGCGTGGAATTACGACATATACGGCATGGGCGGGCGAGGTTCTCAGCTATTCTACAATGTGCCAAATCATCGTACGACCGTTTGCAGAGAGCTGAAAAATGACGAGAAAATGCATCCGTTGCTAACGGGACCCTGGCGTGCTCCTGACAACAACACCAACAGCTTTGCGCGAGAATCTCACATCGATGTTATAGCGGCCAGGGCAAAGATGGACCCACTGGATTTTCGCCTGAAGAATGTAGCCGACGAGAGAATGCGAAGAGTGCTTAAGGCCGGAGCGGACAAATTTGGCTGGATCCCGGCCGGTAAGGCCCCCAGTGGAAGGGGCTACGGGATGGCTTGTGGTTACGACGTAAATGTGCCTGTTGTTTTATTCGCAGAGGTCAAAGTTGACCAGCGGACCGGAAGCATACAGGTCAAACGCGTCGTATGCGCCCTGGATTTGGGCCTTGTTATTAATCCCCAGGGAGTTAAGCTGCAGGTAGAAGGTTGTATTACGATGGGGCTGGGTTATGCGTTAACCGAAGAAGTCCACTTCCAGGGTGGAGATGTTATCGATATGAACTTCGACAGTTATGAGCTGCCTCGTTTCTCATGGGTGCCGAAGGTCGAAATGGTGCTGATAGAAGCAGATGAATCTCCTTCAAAAGGATGTGGAGAGCCACCTATTATTTGTACGGGCGGAGTTCTTGCCAACGCCGTTTACGATGCTACGGGCGCCAGATTATTTCAAATTCCGATGACTCTGGAACGAGTAAGACAAGCCCTCGCAAGCCGTGCCTAATAAGCAGCTTTAATAACACAACTGAATTCACTTCTCGATAGTGATTTTCATTATCCGGATAGTGTTATTGCCTGATTTGGGAAATGGTCGCGGCATAGGCTGGGCAATACCGTTTGCATCGACCGTCCGGCAGCGAAGGTCATATTGTCCCGGCCGCTCAGCCTTAAACAGTGCAGCCCAATGGACAATCGTATTTGGTATCGGCCAGCGGTGCGGTTTACCGCTGTCAGTATCGAACTGGCGCGGAATTGACGGCAGCTTGCCATCAGGAAGTCCTCCTCCCCAATCTTTCGGAGGACGCAGGATATCCGCATCTTTCCATTCGGCCTTGGTAAAATAAGGGTCGTCCTTCGGTAAAGGTTCATCTTGTGGATGCAGCCAGTACTGAACCTTGCTCAGGCCGGACATGCCGACCTCTGCAACTCCTGTTATCGGCACGGGCTGCCCGGCTTTAATTGTCTTGGGGGTATGAATAAAGCGTGCGGAGGTTTTAAGATAACTGACCGTATCGTTGTTCCAGCCTGCGTAGGTATCGTTGGCCTGGAAATTATTCGTTAATATAATGCGCTGGAGCCACTTTACACACTTATTACCGTATTCGCCCGGAACCAGCATACGAACCGGGCCGCCTCGGGCAGGTGTTAGCCATTGGCCATTGAGTTTGTAGCACAGCATCACAGGGTGTTTGCCAGGCGGGTCTTCCAGGACACGGCCAATCGGCAGGGAGCTCTGGAATCTCTGTTCCGGGTCGTTGTTGTGATAACCATAGTAAAAGACACGCCGAACGTTACCGGTCGGACGGGCTAACCATATCACATCCCTCAGAGGTACACCCTCCCATAATCCCATACCACAAGGAAAACGTCCATTCGTACAGGATATCAAATTCATCAAACGTTCGGCTTTTGTCTCAGCAAGCTTCATCAGCCCATCGAAGTTCATAGCTGTGCCTAAAGCCTTGGAAAGAGGCCGATCCACTTTGGAGTTACTTTCCGGATCGGCAACAACCTCAAGCTCCCACGTTTCGCGTGCAAGACCCACTTGGCGGAGTTTTTCAGGCGGCAGTTTATGCGGCGGTGGTTTTCCTCGGCCATAGTTGCGGAAATTCTCATCTCGCGTGAGATACTCCAGTTTTGAAACGGCCTCAGCAAGCAGCGGGTCGATTTGGCCCTCATGCTCCTGTGCCCAGAGCTTTGAAGTACTTAGGGCAGCTACTCCCGCCGAGCCGAGTTTAAGGAAGTAACGACGGGTCACGTTACTATGTTCTTCTGCGAGTTGTTTTATTGTATCCATGCTTAAAAAGTCTCATAAATTATAAATATATCTCATACCCGCTGTCAAGAGTTTACGGGCAAAGAAAATTTGTTTTCAGGTTATTCATCGCAAGCGTTCAGCATGCCACCTAAAATTATAAAGTACTAAAAGTGATATTTACCGCAACTTATTGTTATCTGTTTAGTCACTTATTTTGATTGCAAACCACTGGTAAAAAGCCGGTATTACAAAAAGTGTAAGCACAGTTGCCGACGTCAGGCCAAATACCACCACTGCCGCCAATGGCCGTTGAACCTCTGAACCGATGCCCTTCGACAACAACAGAGGTAACAGACCCAGAACAGTAGTTGTTGCCGTCATCAGCACAGGGCGAAGGCGCTGAAGTGAGCCTTTGATGACGGCCTCTTTAATCTCCATGCCTTGTGTATGCAATTGGTTGATACAGCTTACAAGGACCACACCATTTTGCACCCCGATACCAAACAGTGCAATAAATCCCACGGCCGCAGGTACCGATAAATACTCTCCAACCATAAAGAGTCCAAGTATTCCACCAATCGAAGCCAACGGAACATTTATTATTATAAGCAGCGCTTCCCCTACTGAGCCAAACGTAAGACACAGTATCAGGAACACCAGTGTGATGACTATCGGGACAATAATTGTAAGTCTGCTCATAGCCCTTTGCTGGTTTTCAAACTGTCCGCCGTATTCAACATAGTATCCGGGAGGCAGTTTGATGTTACCGGTAATACGTTTTTTTATGTCCGCGATAACGCTTCCCAAATCCCTTCCACGCACGTTGCCCTGAATGACCCAGCGTCGCTGATTTCCCTCACGATTTATCTGGATAGGCCCGATTACTTCTTTAATCTGAGCCACTTGTTTAAGCGGGATTAGAGCTCCATTTTCAGCAGTAACCAGCAAGTCCTCAATGACCTTGGGGTCAGACCTGTAGGATTCCTGATACCGAACATGAATTCCAAAACGGCGGATGTTTAGATATATGTTATCTATTACCTCGCCTCCGATAGCCAGCTCCACAAGTTTCAGGATTTCGCCGACGTTTATTCCATATCGAGAACACGCCTGACGGTCTGCTATGATTTGGATTTGCGGCTGACCATAACTTTGCTCTACGGCAAGGTCCACCAGGCCCGGAATATTATCGATAGAATTATGTATCTCCCGGGCTGTGGACTTGAGTATATCCAGGTCTTCGCCGAAAAGCTTTACCGCAATCTGTGCCTTGATACCGGACAGCAGCTCATCGAAGGCATTTTGAATCGGCTGTGTGAAATTTAATTGAACGCCGGGATAATTCGATAGTGTTTCGTTCAACGCTTCAACCAAATCTTTCTTGCCCTTATAAGCAGTTGACCATTTATCCTGCTTTTTCAGCTCAATGTGAATTTCAGCATAATTGACCGGATGCGGATGGCTGCCGGCTTCGGGCCTGCCTATGCGGGAAACTACCTCCTCGACCTCTTCGAAAGCAATGATTTTTCTTTCAAGAGCCTGAATAACTTCAGTGCCTTTTTTAAGCGAGATTGAAGGTGACATGGTAACACCAATCAATATCGAGCCCTCTTCGAGCGTGGGGATGAATTCGGTGCCAAGTAAAGGCATAAGTGAAATGCTGCAAATAAACGCGATAAGGACACCCAATAGAACCTTTTTTCTGTTACCAATTGCCCATAGAAGCAATGGTTTATAAATCCTTTTCAGTTTGGTCACCACTATGAATTCCTTATGCCTGTCTGCTTTGAGAAGATAAGTGCATAAAGCGGGGGCCGCTGCAGTTGCAACAACCAAAGAGCCGAACAAAGCAAAACAGAGTGTAAAAGCCATCGGAGAAAACATCTTTCCTTCGACACCCTCAAGGCTGAAAATCGGCAGAAAAACCGTTATTATAATAATAATGGAAAAGATAATCGGCCTGCCGACCTCTTTGGCGGATTCGAAAATGATGTCGATTTTCTCTCGCAGCGTATTATCAATATTGACATTCAAATGGCGGTATATATTTTCCACCATTACAATAGCACCGTCACCAAGCATGCCGATACCAATGGCGATACCGCCTAAAGACATGAGATTTGCCGAGATGCCCGTCAGCCGCATGAAAATTATCGACATAAACGCACAAAGGGGAAGCGCGAGTGATACGATGAAAGCCGAACGGAGGTTGCCGAGAAAACAGAATAAAACAATTATAACAAGCACAGCCCCCTGGAGGAGGGCCTTTTTAACGGTCCAGGTTGCCTGCCTGACGAGTTCGGCCTGCTCGTAATAAGGTACTAAAGTTACCCCTTCAGGCAGAGAGGCCTGAACCTCTGGAATCTTGTCGTATAAACGTTCAATAACCTTAGAGGTATTCTGGCCGTAAAGCTGAAGCACTATGCCGGAAACCACTTCTTCGCTGCCGTTTCGAGAGACCACTCCGCGGCGTATTTCCTTGCCGTAACTTACCTGGGCCAAATCGCCGATCTTGATCGGGACCCCTTCAATTACCTTAACGTGGATATTCCTTATATCTTCCAGGTCCTGCAGCAGGCCAATACCCCTGACAAGGTATTCTTCGCTGCCCAGCAGCATAAATTGTCCGCCGGCATTTCTGTTGTTTTCCCTGACGGCTTCGATAACTTCTTCCAGACCTACTTTATATTTGTTTAGAGAATAGGGATTAATCCGGATTTGATACTGAAGAACATGCCCGCCTATCGACAGTATATCCGTCACACCAGGGACGGTCTGAAGTTGATACTTAACCACCCAGTCATTTACCTCACGAAGATATGTTGACGGATCTTTTCCACTCGTATTAACATCCGGGTCTAAAGTTAAGTAATAGATAAATATCTGTCCCAAACCCGTAGAGATTGGACCTAATGCAGGCGGCTCATGCATTTCGGGAAGCTGAGCCAATGCCTCATTGAGCCTTTCCGATACGATTTGGCGCGCAAAATATATATCCACGTCATCCTTAAAGTAAATGTATATGACTGCCATTCCGAAAGCGGAGGTACTTTTTATCTGCCGAATGCCTGGCAGACCGTTCATTGCCGATTCAATGGGAAAAGTTATCAAACGCTCGACCTCTTCAGGCGCCATACCATGGGCCTCAGCAAAAACTGGTACCATAACAGGGGATATGTCGGGAAAGGCATCGACAGGAAGTTGAGAGTATTGATATATACCCAATGCTGTTATTCCTATAACACCAAGAATAACAAAAAATCGGTACCGAAGAGAAATATCGACAATTTTACTATGCATTTAAATCTTCCTTCTAATGGCCATGACCGGCATGACTGCCAAGAGTACTGGTGATTATCCTGGCCTTAAGCTCGAAAGCTCCTTTCGTAACATATTGCCGGCCTGGTTTGAGTCCTGCAGTTACTTCAACATAATCAGCATCGCTGCGGCCAATCGTCACAAATACTGGTTCGAAACCATGAGCGTCTTTAATAAAGACACATTTCTCACCATTTAAGGTTTGGACGGCTTCTTTTGGCAGCACAATATCCGCTTCCACATCATCGACTAAAACCTTCGCCGTAACATACAGACCCGGCCTAAACATACCTGACTCGTTTGATACGACAACTCGTGCAAGAACCGTACGCGAATCCTTTCCAACCACAGGGCCAACATAGTTAATTACGCTCTCGGTATCCGGCATTGTCTGGCCGGCCGATATTACGACCTTTTGGCCTTTGTGAATTGTCATCAGGTCTTTCTGGTAAACATGAAGATCAACCCAGACAGTATTCAGGTCGGCAACAAGAAAAACTTCCGAATCATCTTTGACTACTTCCCCTAAAGTGATATGCTTATCAATAATTGTCCCATCAAAAGGACTGCGGATCGGATACCATGCCAGTTTTTCGTTCGTTATCAGAAGATTAGAAAAATCTGCACCCTGACCATTGACTACTGATTTTGCTGCACATTCTGTACAGTTCGGGTCGTTACATTCCTCCTCTTCCTGTGTTCCTGTGCCCTGATTTTTTGACAGAACTACAAGGTCATTGACATCTTCAGCAGTAAGACCAAGGACATAAAGGAGTTGTTCGGCGGCTTTCACTTCAATCTCACGTGTGTTTTGGGCACGTCTGGCTTCCAGAAGGTCACGGTAAACTTCATAATTAACACTGTCACGCATAGCTGCATATTGCGCATCGGCCTTCTTAAAGGCACTTTCAGCCTTCAAAAAATCTTCCTTGCTGGAAATCTTCTTTGCATAAAGATCTTTTTCCCTCATGTATGTTTCCCCGGCAAAGGTGAACTCGGCATAGGACGAAACAAGCAGGCTGCGATTCATACCCATGGCACTGCCGTTCATATTCCGAAGAGTTTCCAATGAAGGTGAGCTCTTCAATGTTTCCAGCAGCTTCACAGTATTGTCATAAACTTCCTGCGCCCGGACAAGCTCTATGGAACAGCAGGATATCTCTGACTGCCTGGCCAGATACTCTATCTTCGCCCCACCAAGCTTTGTGCTTTCGAGCCATGCAATAACTTCTCCGGCAACAACATTATCGCCTATGTTCTTGACAACCTGGCGAACTATACCCGGTACGGTCGGAACGATATGAGCCATACGGTCGGAATTGACAGCAACCTCTCCAAGCAGGTTCACATAAATCTCAAGCCTGCCGCTACCGGCCGTAGCAAGATTGATGCCGATTTCATTAATTTGTTCTTCGCTCAGCTCTATGACCTGCTCATCCTCATGCTCGTCAAGAGCTTCGGTTCGGACAAGCTCTTTTGGAACACCGCCGGCTTGCTCTAAGTCGAGCCTTGAAATAATAACAGCAAGTACGCCAACCGAAAGAACTACTGCTGATATTAATATTTTTTTATACTTCATTTTGAGTCCTCCCTTTTTGAAACAGTTTCGCTGTCTATCGGCCGTCCTGTTAAACGTTCGACATCAGCTTTAGCAATATGGTAAGAAGCAAGAGCATCTATATATCGTGCTTTCGCTTCAAATAAAGTTCGCTGTGCATCCAGCACATTCAGATAATCCAGCTTGCCCTGCGTGTAACCTGTTTTCGAAGCTTCAAAAACATCTTCTGCTCCCCGCAATACGTTCTTGTCCAGTTCAGTGGCCTCTGTATATGCGTTTGAAAGTGCTTGGTAAGATTTGACTAATTTCATTCGTACTCTGTTATAGGCCGCTCTTTGCTCCTCTCTGGCCCTGGCAAGCTCATATCCCGCCTGGAGTTTACCCGCCTGGTTTTTGTCTGAGATCGGCAACGGAATAGAAATACCGAACACTATTGCATTATCATCTGTTTCATTGAATCTCTGAAGACCTCCGCTAAGTGTGATATCTGAAATAGCTTTGGCTTTTTCAAGCTCCAAAGCAGCTTTACCCTTATCAATCTCCAGAGACCAGCGAGCAAGATCAGGATTCCGCTTAATCAAATCGGTCAAATCTTCAATAAACGGTATGGGTGATAAAGAATCAAGTTGGCCTATAACACTTTCAAACTTCGGGCTATTACCTGCCCAGGTGGCTGCCAGTTGTTTACGAGTGAACTGGAGATACTGAATAGCCTTTTGATGCTGTATCTTAACATTCGAAAGAGCTACGGCGGCTTTGGTCTTTTCCAATGGCGAATCTTTACCTGCATCAACTCTTTGAGTAACTGTATTTACTAATTCTTCGGAGACCTGCAAAAGTTCTTGAGTTAATTTAAGCCCCTGCTGTGCGGCCAGCACCTCATTAAAGGCTTTGGCAGCTCCGGTAAACACATCCAGCCGTTTTGCTTCATAATCCCATCCTGCCAATTCTTTTTCCAACGAAGCCAGTTTTGTTCGCTTACTGCGTTTACCCCCGAGTTCTATCAACTGGCTTAACTGTATGGCAGTTTCTGCGCCATCAAAATCGCTGCGCTGACCCGGCCCGCCAGCTTCCTCAACTTCGACCTCAAATTCCGGATTTGGCAAAAGAGTTGCCTGTAATCGCTTAGCTTCCGAAACTCGAACATCCCAGGAAAAAGCCTTAAGCTCAGGATTGTGCAGTAACGCTAAAGCCAAAGCTTCAGGTAAAGTAATAGGACCGTTTGGCTCGCTTATTTCAGAAGTCTCTTGTGTTTCCGCCGGTTTTTCTGGAGGTTTAAAAATCCTGAATTCTTTTCCCAACGAACGTCTTTGAGGCAATGCAACATCGCTGCTTTCCTCCATACAGCCTGAAACACCAAGAGCAAATAAAATAAATAAAAATAAATATCTAACATACATTACGGTAATCCTAATTCATAAACCTGGTTTTAAGTCTCCTATGAAATGCTCTAATTCATAGAGTATCACAGGAAGACAAAAACGCTTCTGTCCAATCACTTACAGTAAATGTCGTGTAAATCTTGAATAAAAGAAATGTTGAATCAGCAGATCACACCAGCAGGATTACAGTACGTAGAGGATCAAAGTAAGAAGTGGCAGTAAAAGTATTTGAAGCAAATTTATATACGGAAGAATTAAGCTTATCAGTATCTATAAGCATGTATGTACTTGAGACCGGAAACTTTGAATTTAACTTTTGAAGTGTATTAGAAATCTGTACCAGGTCATTGGAAACCGGTATATCTATGCAGGGTCCACAATGTCTGCATATCTCATGAGCTGCTTTAGAGGAAAGCACGTTTTGATCCGGAGCAGAGGAATGGTCCGGATCATCACAGCGATCATGAAAAGCAGATTCAAGCTCAATATGGCCATCGGCACCAAAACACAGAACTTTCCAATGTGCTATATTGCCAACTATCGAAAGGCAAAGAAATACAATTATAAATTCTTTGTATATCTGTTTTTTTGCTAATATTAGCATCATACCATTCGACTATATTCAAACCTAAAATGCAAACGCTAAAATATTGGTAGATACCACCGTTAAACAGTAATACTAAGAACTCAGTATATTTGTTCTCTCCTCAATTCTTAAAATTTACTAAATTCGTACCGTCAAATCTTTCGGTATTGTCTGGCGCCTTTTTTTGCGACAGTTTATCGTCCTTTTCTCGCAGTTTGCTGTCGGCTTGTTTCCTGAAGCGACCTGTAGTGCTTCAAGGGCTGTTTCAGCATATAAGTCAGCCTCCATTTCCTGCCAGAGTCCTTCGGCCCGGTTGAATAGTCCACCTGATACCATAATCAACATATCCGGCCATGCATTTACTGATTTGATGGTATCAATCAGCCGGCGAACTCCAGGCGCCTGTTTAGGACCTGTACCATAAATTAACAGTATGTCGGGACCATATTCGTTTGTAAAAGTAAGTATATCATCGTTTGTTAGACCGCCACCAAGAAATCGAATGTCCCAGCCATTACTTTCAAACAGATCTGTTATAATTTGAGCACCCAGCTCCTGTAATTCCTCTGGGGCACAGCAAACTACTATTTTTTTATTCTTTTTTGGTCGCCGCGGCAGCTTATTTTGTAGCTGATCAACTATATTTCGATTAACACGAGTTGCCAAATGCTCCTGTATAGGTGTTATTTTGTCATCTCGCAGAAGCTTTTCGATTTCAACCATAATTGGCCATATTATGTTCAAATATACCGAATTTGCAGGTATCCCACTTTGAAGCGCTTCTTCAATAACCGCACGGCATGCTTTTCTGTCTCCCTGCAAAAGTGGTTCCAAATATCTGGCTAAAAGGTTTTCCTTTATCATTGTCTAATCTCCATTTAAATTCTTGCTATCTTATTTGCTTTACCTATATTTCCATATAAAAGAGCTCTAAATGCCCAAAATGTTAATATGGGCAATATAAGTATCGGTGGGTGGCCAAAAAAAACTTTAGTTAAAATAAGCAATATAGGGACTATTGGAAACCTTGCAATTTTGATGGTCTTGTCATATCTTATTTATTGACAAGAGTTTATAAATTGAGTGTCAATTTTTTATAGAAAAAAAAGGGGGTTTTTCAATGCTATGAGTATGAATAGATGTTTAGGAGCTTAGATTTTCCGTCATTTATTTACTGAAAAATAATATAAGTTTTTAATTTACAATAGAATAAATACAAAAGAAGCTTAGTTTGTAATTAAATATAATAGAAAAGCAAATAATCGCTTATATTATGGGACTATTTATATTAAGAAATACCAAAAATACTGGGATGATTAATCATTGAGGTAAAGTGACCTCATGCTATAAATGGAGATAGTGGAGATTTTCTATAAAAAGCTGTAAATCTGGGAAATTTAGGCTTAATGGGCGAAATATTTTGTTTTTTTGTTGATTTTACTGGTCAGGTAGTCTATAATTCTAAAGGAGTTGTATTGTAAGTTAATAAGTAGGGATTTGTTCTTCATATTGATAATCTGTGCATTTTTTGATTAGCACCCTGTTTCGATCAATAGAAGGAAGGAGGTTAATTCAGGTCGTACTAAAATCATCCTGGGCAGGTGATGTAAAAAAGTTCGAAATAAAATAATTATCGGTCGTTTTATTGGAAGTTGCCTGCATTTTTCAATTCGCAGGCATAGGTGTTTGAAACAAGAAAGATCGATTTTCGATTTTCCGCATCTTATCTTCAATTGACAATCGAAATTCGATTATTCTCAATGATGTTTGTTGAAGGCATCGGATGTTTTGGTGTGTTGCCAAAATATAACACAAAATACATTTTTGTTTGGAGGAGAATTATTATGTGTAGGAAATTGATTTATGTAATGACGTTTGTTTTCGCGCTGAGCAGCACTGCTCACGCAGGGCTGTACGTTTGGAACGGCAGCGCGGGCGACGGTCTCTGGGAGACGGCCCTCAACTGGACCGTAACCGATTCAGTGTGGACCTGGCCCAACGAAGAGAATGCCGCCGACCCCAACTTAGCGGCGTACGTCAACAGCGACGTCCTCGGGATCGACATCATCGATGGCGGCGTGGTTGACCGTGCGGATACTCTGCGCATTAAAGGTCCCGACGAGTTGACGACCGCCGTGCTTACCCTGAACAATGTCAGCTCGCTTACCGTAAACGGCAGATTGTCAATTGGAACTGCTCCGGATGATATGCCAGTTAGCGGTCAGTTAGACATTCTGGGCGGAAGTACTTTGACCATTTTGGACGGTCCCAACGGTAATGACCTTTATCTTGCCGATGACACGGACACCGTAGGTACGGTTAACATCATTGATTCTACTGTTGATATCTTCGACGATCTCATTGTCGACCAGGGTGAGGGCTACATCAATATCAGCGGCAGCTCGATCGTAACCGTTGACGATCTTACTATTGCTAATACCGAAACTGGCGTAGGCACACTGGACATAAGCGGAACCGCTGCGTTCACTACCGTCGACGATTTTAGAGCCGGTCACAAAGGTAAGGGTACTGTCAATATCAGCGGCGACGCAACCCTCGATATTCCAGACGAGTTGGAAATCGCCAACAATGCCGGCTCTGAGGGTGAGATGAACATTAGCGGCAACGCTGCGGTTAATATCGGCGACGATCTTAACGTCGGCGACGACGGCCCCGGTATCTGTAATATCAGCGAGAACGCAGCCGTCACCGTTGCGGACGATATATACGTCGGCCACAATTCTGCAGACGGAGTATTTGAGAGTCACATGACCATAAGCGGAAACGCATCGGTAACTTCCACTGATCTGATCGTCGCCAACAACGGAGGTCTCACGGGATACCTTCAAATCAGCGGTAACCCTACGATCCACGCAACCGGCAAATTCTACATGAACGACGACGAAGGTGACCCGGCTTACAGCCAGGTGATAATGGACGGCGGCACGGTCACAGTGGATGGATACACCACGTTCAACGACGACAATCCCGGAACGGCCGAATTTATCATGAACGGCGGAAGCTTCTACTCCGCTGACTATTTGAATCTGAGCGATAACCTCGACGGTACCGCACATCTGACGATGAACGGTGGTGAGATGATTACCGGCGACCGGCTCAGACTGGGTAAAGACGGCGGCGAGGACACAGGCCAGGTGAGGATATTCATGAACGGCGGTGTGCTTCAAGCCGAGGAATTAGACGATATCATGATTACCGACACTCAGATGATTTACACCGGCGGTGAGTTCCGGATCAATAGTGCCAGCGTTTCCGAAGCCGACATGCAGGGAGCTATCGACATGGGCTTGATCGTGGCCGAAGGCGTATATAGTATCGTCACCGATGGCGCCTATACCGTGCTGAATCCAAAAGCGAAAACCATTGCTAAGGTACCGAGACCTGTTGATGGGGCCGAGGGTGTTTCCACACGTCCGATGCTTAGTTGGGTGGCTGGTGAAACTGCCGCCTCGCATGATGTGTATATCGGCCAGAGTTTTGAGGATGTCAATGCCGGTGCCGAGAGCACATTCCAGGGCAATACGGAGGTTGCCAGCTTTGTTCCCGAACTTGTCGTACGCAAAACTTACTACTGGCGGGTCGATGAGGTCGAGGCCGACGGTGCGACGGTACACATCGGTGATGTCTGGAGTTTCACAGTCGCCGAAAATATCACGGTTGATGATTTTGAGCACTACAACGACGTCGACAACCTGGTCTTCGATGCCTGGGTTGCCGCCGGTGGCGCCACAGTTGGTAACGTTGAGGCGCCGTACATGGTACCGCATTTTGTTAATGCCGATATTCAAGCCATGCCTCTGTTCTTTGACAACACCCCTGTGGTGCCGGACGATCCTAACGCTGAGCCGCTCGCTCCTGTTTCTGAGGCTACACTTACATTAGACCCCGCACAGAACTGGGCCACTGGCGTTGATGGAGTCGAAGCACTCACGCTTTCGTTCCGAGGCAGGCTGCCGGATATGGATCCCGGAAGCACCAGCTATGACGAAGAAACCGGCGTAATTACAATGGTTGGTCGCGGAGCTGATATTTGGGGCAGCTCGGATGAGTTCCAATACGCATACCTGCCGCTCTCAGGTGACGGCTTAATGATCGTAAGGATTGAAGATCTTGCTGAAACGGACAACTGGTCAAAGGCCGGCATTATGATTCGCGAGACTCTGGATGCAGGTTCGAAGCACGCCTCAGTGTACGTAACAACCCCGGCTAATGGTATTAGATTCCAGTCAAGACCGGAAACAGATGCTGAATCTACTGCCGACGACGCCGTTGCAACGGACGAGGCCAAGGCACAGACTGAACCGGTCTGGCTCAAGTTAGAAAGAATAGGGGATGAGTTCAATGCCTACTACGCTCTGCCGCTTCCCGAGCCGGAGCCGGTCGACCCGAATGCACCGGTCGATCCTAACGCAGAGCCTGTTGATCCTAATGCAGAACCGGAACCCGAGCCGGAACTGGAGTGGATTGCAATGGGCTGGAATCCACAGGTACTCCCAATGGATCCCAACGTGTTCATCGGTCTGGCACTGACATCACATTCAGGTGCTGAGACTTATGCAACGGCCACTTTATCGAATCTCGAGTTCGAGGGTGGTGTTGGCGGCTTACCATTGACATCGACAGAGATAGGTTTAACAACGACTCAATCACCGGCAACACTGTATGCCGCGATTGAGGACTCTGCCGGTGGCATCTCGGTTGCCAAACACCCCGACCCAGACGCTATGATAAACAATGAGTGGGTAAACTGGACCATTGATTTGAGCGAGTTCGACATAGACATAAGCGATGTTGCCGGGTTGACCATCGGTGTGGAACCGGCAGCTTGCGATGATCCGTTCGTTTGCTCCGTGTTCGACGATACGGGCAAAGTCGACATCGACGATGTGCTTCTGATACCGGACGTTGCTATGTATGACGGCACTCTGGACGGATGGGACCATGATAACAGTATTGATATGTGGGATGGTTCGGCTCCCGGCGAAGGTAATCCCGGTGGCTTAGCAGCGCTTACTGAAGACGATGTGACTTTCCTTCGACTCCAGGACACCGGCGATCCGCGTGATTACGGTTCTACTATCCCGACTCTAAAGACCAACTTCAGCCTCTATCTTACCCAACCGACTGATTTTGCTCTGGACGGGGCAATAATTGAGTTCCGTGCACGCATTGCGACTACCGGAACATTGGACGCCTGGCGTAAAGACGGTGGCGGAATGGCCAGTACAGGCCTGTTCGACTGGCCGGCTGGTGGTCTTGGCGGAAGCTTTGACAATTACGGCAGAGGCAATATTGGTATCGCCGAAAAGGGCCAGGGCGTTATTTCCTTCTCCCTTTCTACCAGTGGACTTATGGTAGGCAAAAGCGGCAATAAGGTCTCTGTAGATGACGCTACCCAGTGGAACACCTTCAAGGTTGAAATTTCAGCCGGTGGTTCGGGTACGCATGTAGTGAAAGTCTCAGCCAACGGTGGAGAAGCAAAGACGTTTGATGTTACTGCGGGCTCAGGTGTTGTCGGCAGTGGAAAATATATCACCGTCGGTTCTCCCGACCTTGCTGGAAGAGTTGCAACTGCATTTGATGTTGACTATATCAAGCTCAGTTGGTAATAAAGCCAGGTTAAGATCTTTAGCTAAGATATTTAGCATAATTTAGTTAAATTCTCGGGTTTGGGGGCGCTAATAAATAGTGCCCCCAGACTCTATTTTTTTGTTGATTTTCTGGGCAGATAGTCTATAATTCTAAAGGAGTAGTATTGTAAGTAGGAATTCGTTCTTCATATTGGTAATCTTTGCATTGTTAGTTTAGCACCATGTACTGGTCAATAGAAGGAAGGAGGTTAATTCAAGTCGTACTAAAATCATCCTGGGCAGGTGATGTAGAGAGTCTGAAATAAAATAATTATCGGTCGTTTTGTTGGAAGTTGCCTGCATTCTTCGATTTGCAGGCACAGGTGTCTTAAACAAGCAAGAGCGATTTTCGATTTTTCCGCATCTTATCTCCAATTGAAAATCGAAATTCGAATATTCAAAATACGTTTGTTGAAGGCATCGGATGTTTTGGTGTGTGGCCAAAACATAATGCAAAATACATTTATGTTTGGAGGAGAACTATTATGTGTAGGAAATTGATTTTTTTAACTTCTTTTCTTTTGGTTTGTGCTCTGGTGGGCAGCGCGTCAGCTGACATAGCGATTTCAACACAAGCAGGCTGGTTTTCGCAAGAAGCGGCCGACGCCGAAATGCAAGAAATTGTTGACAACGTAACGACTGTTTCTGTTGAACGATTCACAGCAGATGAACAAGATGCCCTTGCAGTTTGGGTAGCAGACCACACAGGTGATGGAGAATCAGACCTTTTAATTCTTTGCGGACAGTTCCCAGACACTATTTATGCACCTGGCAATGTACAGGCTGATGACTCATTAGCCGAATTATTCTTAGATGATGGTAATGCCATTGTTAACACAGGCGACTACATGTTCTACGTCGTAAATGGTGGTGGAACAAACGCCACCGGTGGATTAGAGACAATGATGGACATTGCCGGTATTTCAATGTGGGACGACAATACTCCTTGTGTTGTTACAGTCGAAGGTCAGGCGGTCGCGCCATCTTTACAAGATTTCCAAACGGACCGCCCATTCCATCTTGATGAGCTTGAAGGCGATTGGGTACCGGAATTGATTCTTGCTCAAAACGATGCTGGAACAAGAGCGGACCCCGTTATCGTTGTTAATACAGCTACGGGTGGTCGCTTAGGCATTTTCTACCAGACAGCAAGTCAAGACGATGACCCGCGCGGTGAAGTGATAAGTGAATGGATTAACAACTGGTTTCTCACAGCCGGCGAAATCCCCAATTCGCCCGCCTGGAGACCGAATCCGGAAGATGGTGCTATTGATGTAGTAACGGCGACGTTAGAGTGGATAGCTGGATACGGGGCTTTATCCCATCGTGTATATCTGAATACCGAGCCGACTTTTGATGATCCAAACCTGATGATTGCTGAAACTGATTTGGCATTAGTCGCTGCAGCCCTGGAACCGGGGACAACCTACTATTGGCGGGTTGATGAGATCGTTGATGCTATCGAAGATGTCAACGATGCCAATGACGTCGAAGTCGTAATTGCGGGTAATGTTTGGAGCTTCTCGACATTGGGCCTTGAAGCCCACTTCCCAAGCCCGTATGACGGTGCTAAGTGGATACCTCTTGACGCTCAGCTTAGCTGGACAGCCGGTCTCGACGCAATTATGCACGATGTGTACCTTGATGTTAACGAGGCACTCGTAGCGGCTGCCGACCCGAATACATACATGGGCAAACTGATGGACACCTCGCTTGATCCGGGTCCACTCGAGCCGGGTACGATCTACTACTGGAAAGTTGATGAGTTTGCTATCGGCGTATCTAATCCTGGTCCGGTCTGGAGCTTCACAGCAACCGATCCGGACGTTGGCGGAGTCGAAGCCGAATTCTACCTTGGTATGACTCTGGCCGGAAAGCCCATAGTGACCCGCGTAGATAAAACCATCGATTTCAACTGGGGAGATGATTTTGCACCTGATCCTAACGTGCCGGCTAATAACTTCTCTGTCAGGTTTAATGCCGATTTCCAGGTGGCGATCGATGGTACCTATACGCTCCATGGGACTGCAGATGATGGTATTCGCGTTTACCTGGATAATGAGCTCCTCATTGATGCCTGGGTTGACCAGGGAATGACCGAGTACGACACTCCGCCACTCGACCTCGTTGCCGGCCAAAAGTATCTGGTAACCCTGGAACAATACGAGAACAGCGGCGGCGCTGGCGCTGAGCTCCGCTGGAGCAGCGATATTGTACCCAAGCAGATCATTCCCTCAGGCGCCTTAATGCCGCCGACGGTTGCAACCAGTCCGGTTCCAGCCAACGGTGCTGCAAACGTAAGCAACACGACTATGCTTAGCTGGAATCCTTCTGATTTTGCTGTTCAGCATGATGTTTACATAAGCACTGATGCGGATGCCTTAGGTGATGCTGTAAGTGTTGATGTTGCAGCTTTAGACCCCGGAACCCTTGATCTTGGCACCACTTACTATTGGCGCGTCGATGAAGTCGATGCCGATGGCGCAGTTGTTGAGGGTTTGGTCTGGAGTTTCACAGTCTCTAATAATGTCGTAATTGATGACATTGAAGCCTATAATGACATTGATAACCTGGTCTTCGATGCCTGGATTGCTGCCGGTGGTGCCATAGTCGGTAACGAGGAAGCTCCATACGTCAACTTGACCAATGTCAATGGCGGCCTTCAGGCCATGCCAATGACCTATGACAACACTCCTGTGATGCCGGACGACGATCCTAACAACGCTGAGCCGGTTGCTGTTTCTGAGGCTACACTTGCATTAAAACCCTCGCTAACGTACTGGGGCAGCGGTGTTGGCGGATCAACAGCACTTGATATCTCATTCCGAGGCAGAAAGCCGGACTTGGATCCAGGCAGCACCAGCTATGACGAAGAAACCGGCGTAATTACAATGGTTGGTCGCGGAGCTGATATTTGGGGCAGCTCGGATGAGTTCCAATACGCATACCTGCCGCTCTCAGGTGACGGCTTAATGATCGTAAGGATTGAAGA
The DNA here is from genome assembly GCA_964653075.1 of uncultured Pirellulales bacterium. Lineage (GTDB taxonomy): Bacteria > Planctomycetota > Phycisphaerae > Sedimentisphaerales > Anaerobacaceae > NIOZ-UU13. The sequence continues at coordinate 3,032 of CAZZAX010000032.1, read as the reverse complement.
TCTTGCTGAAACGGACAACTGGTCAAAGGCCGGCATTATGATTCGCGAGACTCTGGATGCAGGTTCGAAGCACGCCTCAGTGTACGTAACAACCCCGGCTAATGGTATTAGATTCCAGTCAAGACCGGAAACAGATGCTGAATCTACTGCCGACGACGCCGTTGCAACGGACGAGGCCAAGGCACAGACTGAACCGGTCTGGCTCAAGTTAGAAAGAATAGGGGATGAGTTCAATGCCTACTACGCTCTGCCGCTTCCCGAGCCGGAGCCGGTCGATCCGAATGATCCTAACGCTGTACCGGTCGATCCGAATGAACCAGAACCGGAACTGGAGTGGATTGCAATGGGCTGGAATCCACAGGTACTCCCAATGGATCCCAACGTGTTCATCGGTCTGGCACTGACATCACATTCAGGTGCTGAGACTTATGCAACGGCCACTTTATCGAATCTCGAGTTCGAGGGTGGTGTTGGCGGCTTACCATTGACATCGATGGAGATAGGTTTAACAACTTCCCAGGCACCGGCAACGCTGTACGCCGCGCTTGAGGACTCTGCCGGTGGCATTTCAGTGGCCAGACATTCCGACCCGGATGCTCTGGTGAACGACGAGTGGGCGAACTGGACCATTGATTTGACCGAGTTCGACATTGACCTGGCTGACGTTGCCAGGTTGACTATCGGCGTGGAACCGGCTGTTTGCGATGACTCAGTCGTTTGCTCTGCGTATCCTAATGGTTCAGGCCAGCTTGACATCGACGATATCCAGCTTGTTCCGGATGTCGATATGTTTGACGGCACCCTCGACGGATGGGACCATGACAACAAAGTCGACAAATGGGACGGTTCGGCTCCTGGCGAAGGTAATCCCGGTGGCTTAGTAGCGCTTGCCGAAGATGACACGACATACCTGCGCATCCAGGATACCGGTGATCCTCGGGATTACGGTGATACTATTCCGACCGGTAAGACTAACTACAGTCTCTATCTTACCCAGCCGACCGATTTTGCTCTTGACGGGGCAATAATTGAGTTCCGGGCACGCATTGCGACTACGGGAACACTGGACGCCTGGCGTAAAGACGGTGGCGGAATGGCCAGTACAGGTCTGTTCGACTGGCCGGCCGGTGGTCTTGGCGGCAGCATTGAAACCGGCACCCATGAAGATTATGGAAGAGGTAATATTGGTATTGCCGAAAAGGGACAAGGCGTTATTTCCTTCGCCCTGACAACCAGCGGACTTACCGTTGGCAAAAGCGGCAATAAGGTTTCTGTAGATGACGCTACCCAGTGGAACACCTACAAGATTGAAATTACTGCAGGTGGTTCGGGTACGCATGTATTGAAAGCCTCAGCCAACGATGGAGACGTAAAGACGTTTAATGTTACTGCTGGCACAGGTGTTGTTGAGGATGGTAAATACATTACCGTCGGTTCTCCAGACCTTGCTGGAAGAGTTGCTACTGCATTTGATGTTGACTATATCAAGGTAAGCTGGAAATAATACCAGCTTAAGACGTTTAGTATAGTTTAGTTGAATTTTTGGGTTTGGGGGCGCTCATAAATAGTGCCCCCGGACCCTTTTTAAATTGACTTGGGACAAACCTCAGAAGATTAGGAAAATATACAACCACTCGGAGTTGTTGTCTCATCGATAGAAATTGTACCTCGATATGTGCTCTAACACAATTAGTCTGGCTCGTTATTGTCTTCTCCGGTAGAACTGCCCAGATGTTTATAGATATCGAGCCATTTTTTGATTTCCTGAGCAAACTTGGCATCTCCGATAGCGTTAGCGGGCGTTAAGGCTTTTTCTTCGAATGAAACTGCTTCGCGAAACCGACCAGCCTCGGCATAGTACCTTACCAGCAGATAATTCAATGTAGCAGAGGTGTCAACGCTTAATCGAAGAGATATTCAAGAACATTACCCTCTTATTTAAGAGATTTTCCTTGACAGAAAGGTCTATGATTTGATATAGATAATATTAATGAAGCTTGCATCCCAGGCAAAAACAAACGTTCTGTTTTTTGAAGGAGGATTATTATGTCTAAAAAATTGATTTATTTGTTTTCTTTTGTTTTGGTGTTGAGTCTGGTTGGTATGGTTTCGGCTCAGGAAGTTGACATACTAGTTCGAAGCCCGGACCTGGCGATGCCGGTAATCGACGGCGTCGTGGACGATGGATGGTCGATTGCTACAGAACAGGACATTCTCAACACCACTTCAGGAAGTGCGCCGAGCGGGCCGGCGGATTGCTCCGGGAAATGGCGCGCCCTCTGGGACTGGGAATATATATACGCGCTGGTCGTGGTCAGAGATGAGGTTCTGAATAACGACTCGGGCACCGACAGTAAATGGAACGATGATAGTGTCGAGTTCTACGTAGATGGGGACAACAGCAAAGGTAGTACCTGTGACGAGAATGACCACCAGTACACGTGCAGGTGGAATAACGCCGAATTGGAGACACCCAGTGCATACCACAATGGAGAGCCGAGTCTGGTGGGATTCGAATATGCCATCGTGACAACCGGCAACGGTTATATTTACGAAGTCAGGATACCGTGGACGAGCATCATGGGTACGGGGCCAACGGCGGGCCAGGAGATTGGTATCGAAGTATTTATCAACGATGATGACGACGGCGGCGATGGAGACTCGCAGATTGGCTGGTACGGAACGGAAGAAAACGGTTGGCAAACTCCAAGCATGTGGGCGACGGCCCAGCTTGTAGCCGGTAACAGGGCGGGGGGACCAAAACCGGCAAACGGTTCAATATATCCGGATACATGGGCCAATATTAGCTGGATACCGGGTCCTACTGCGGTATCACACGATATTTATTTCGGCGATAATTTTAACGATGTGGAAGCGGGAGCTGAAAGTACGTTCCAGGGCAATCAGACCTTGGATTTTATGGTTGTCGGTTTTCCGGGATTTGCTTTTCCGGATGGTCTTGTTCCGGGCACAACCTACTACTGGCGAATAGATGAGGTCAATGATACCGAGCCGAACAGCCCCTGGAAAGG
>CAZZAX010000031.1:0-44454 GCA_964653075.1 uncultured Pirellulales bacterium | reverse complement strand
TCCAGACTTCGCCCTTATACGTGTTGACTGCATCAAATTCATCGACACGCCAGTAGTAAGTCTTGGCCATTGTAAGCGGGCCGGGTGTATATGTTGCAGAACCCTGTGGGAGTCCACCAAAAGCGTTGTTCACATCATCAAAATCGTCGCCAAGATAGACTGTGTGCAATATCGCCCCGAACCCTCCCGTCCAACTAAGAGTAACATCCGTCTCTACAGACTCGGCTTCATCAGCCGGGTCAGGTGCATAGGCGGTCTTGGGGGGAATACTAAAGCTCCAGACATTACCTTTCCAGGGACTGTTCGGCTCTGTGTCATTGACCTCATCGATCCGCCAGTAATATGTCGTACCCGGAACAAGACCGTCCGGAAAAGCAAACCCCGGAAAGCCAACTGTAACAAGCGTTGTGGTCTGGTTGCCCTGGAATGTGTCGCCGGTACTATTGTTGACATCGTCGAAATTGTCGCCCAGATAGACATCGTGGGATACCGCATAATCTCCGGGTTGCCAGCTAAGGTTGATCCATGTATCCTCGTGAATCTCCCCGTCAGTCGGCTTAGGAGATAGAGCAAACGGGTATCTTCCCGTACTCCCAGCCATAGCGGCCAGTATTTCAGCTTCCGTTAGAGCATGGTCATAGATGCGAACATCGTCAATCATGCCGGCGAAAAAGCCGTTCTGGTCCTCCCTGACACCATTACCGACTCGCACGTCGGCATCGCTGCCTGTGTTGATAGCTACGCCGGCGTTTGTCTGCGAATAGGATTCTTCAATGCCATCGAGGTACACGTACATTTCCTCTGAGGTGGGGCTGCCATCGTCATTCAGCGTGACCGCAACATGGTGCCACTCCGAGTCCGTAACGACGGTCTGGCAGGTGCGAGTTCCACTGGATGCGTTAATCCGGAGCGCACCGGGGATTCTCGGGTCGCCTTGCATGTTGATTGCCAACTCCCAGCGTACTCCAGAGCCTTGAGGAGTTCCCCATCCAAGCAAGCCCCTACCATTGGGACCCGTGCCTCCGCCATCGGTCTTGAACCACAGGCACATGGAGCGTGACGCACCGCCAGTGATCCCCTTGTAGCCGACCATGGTAACGACGTCATCTACCCCGTCAAAGCTCAGTACCACGCCGTGAGGCGGATCGTTGGTCCATGTTGCACCGTCTATTGTGCCGTTGGTACCACCGGCGACGCTGTTGAAGGCCGTAGTCCCGGAAGCTTCATCAAACCTCCAGTGATCCACCAGATCGGCTGAGGCAATGCCTGCCACACTTAGTAACAGAGCAAGAGAGAGTAAACAAATCAACCGCCTAAACATAATGGTCCTCCTTTACAAAAGTTTAAATAAACATACTTTGGACGCACACGAAGATACTTGTTGTTATCAACAAACATCTTTTGCTACGTTGCTATTCTACCCAGTAGCGCAAGCTAAATATCAAATTTTTATAATTTGATATCAACTGCGCAATAAATTGTCACTTACGGTATAAATTGTCACTTACGGTATAAATTGCCACTTATGGTGCCGGTCGATACAGACGGATATCATCAAAAAATACCATGCCTGATCCACCAGCCACAGGATTGCTCCTGTTGCCAAAGCCAAGAGTAATAGTATTAACGTTAGTAAGATTCACGCCCTGACCGGCAAAGCGCGTCAGGTCGATAGACCATTCAGTCCATTCATCAGCCAGTGCCGCATTGGGATTATCATTATCGGCACCAGCGGTGCCATTGAGGACAACATACATTGTCTCAGGAGCATTGGCCGGATCACCTATGTACCAAATTACCAGAGTGCTGACGTCATTCTCGGTCCAGTCGCGCGGGTAAGTCAATGTCAAAGTCGCCTCAGATTTACCAACACCGTTGTCGTAAGAGAACGGCATCGACTGGTTGCCGCCATGAACGATATTTCGCTCGGCGAATGGAGGATTGGCATAACCAACAATAGAGCCGTTTATTGCCGGATTGTCGAATCCGTCTATCCAGGCATTAAATATCCTGTTGCTTTCGGGGTCGTCAGGATTAAAGTCATTGTATGACTCAAAATCGTCAACAATAAGGAAATTAGCTGTCGTAAAGTTCCATACAGGACCTGTCCAGGGACTATCAGGGTTGAGGTCATTGACCTCATCAATCCTCCAGTAGTAAGTAGTATCCCACGGGAGCTTTCCTGGGTCATAGCTCTCGGAACCCAGGTCCCTGGTGTCTTTATATTCTGGTGAGCTTGTATCGGCGTTGCGTATTGTATCTTCATCGGAGCCGAAATATATGTCGTGCCTGGCTGTATCTTCACCGGTAGTCCACTTGAGGATAGTTGTCTGTCTTACATTTATAGCTCCATTCGTCGGATTCGGTGAACCCGCCCGCACCGGTGGGGAGAACGCTGCAGCCGGGATAATATCCTTGGATTGATGCTCACTTTCCCAAAGAAGCTGTGCCGTAGCGCCGGCGTCATCGTTATATGACCACATCTCGATAGCGTACTTCTGGCCTGCCTGTAGATCGATGGGATTCGTTCGATACTCGTTCAGCCTAAATACGTCCCATCTATCAATCATCAGCTTGTCGTTGATCCACAGCTTCACACCGTCCTCTGTGACAACATAGAACCGATAGGTTTCAGAGAATGCAATTTCCACCTCACCTCGCCAGCTCATCGAGAAGTTGTCGTCATTTACGATGTTCGGCTCCGGAGAAGCCGTACTCCATGTAAAGTCAATTCCCGGGTCGGAGCGGATCAGTACAGGCTCACCGCTGAGGGTTGAATTGTTGTAGTACTCGCCCCTGATGCCGCCTCCAAGAGATGTTGTTGTGAAGCTCCATACGTCACCTCTATACGTTGAGACGCCATCAAATTCATCAACCCGCCAGTAGTAAGTCTTCTCCAATTCAAGCGGCCCGGTTTCATATGTTGTAGCAACCTGGGAAGCACCGCCTGCGGCATTGTTCACATCATCAAAATTGTCACCAAAATATATAGAGTTTAATTTTGTACCGAATGCAGGCATCCAGCCAAGTGTCAGATCCGTATCTAAAAACCTGGCGCCATCGGGTGGTTCGGGGGAATAGGCTTTTTGAGCAGGAACCATAAAGCTCCAGACATTACCCTTCCACGGACTGTCCGGGTGCAGCTCGTTCACCTCATCGATACGCCAGTAATAGGTCGTTCCGAACTGAAGGCCGTCCGGGGCAGGGAAACCCGGGAAGCCGACCACCTGGAAGGTGGACACAGTATTACCAACAAACGTGTCCCCAGTACCATCGTTGACGTCATCGAAGCTGGTGCCGAAGTACAGATTGTGAGAGACCGCATAGTCTCCCGGCCCCCAACTAAGGTTGGCCCATGTCTGTTCTAATGTTACACCATTGGCCGGTTGCGGCGCGTATGCGAGCGGCTCTGCCTGCCCTTCCATAATAGTCTGAATTTCCTGCTCGCTCAGCACCCGGTTATAAATGCGTACATCGTCGAACGCGCCGGGCAGCATTCGGATCATTCTCTGATCAAGTGTGCCCAGCCAGATTTCACCAAGAGGCCCCTCGAACTGACTGCTGTCCGGTTCTGAGCCGACTTGCTGCCCATCGACGTACAGCACCATTTCGGTGGCGGTTTTGAGGGCCGCTGCGTGATGCCATGCACCGTCGTCGTAAGTGGCTTCGGTGTAAATATTGGAGCCGCCTCCGCTGGCAAAAGGAAACCGGTGCAAATTGCGCAGGGTGCCGTCCGGCTCGATCTCCAAAAGAACGCCATTTACTCCTGAAGGTCCCTTCGCCGACAAGATGTCTCTGTCACCGGAGCCTCCGTCTATGCGAAACCACAACGCTATGGTATATGTTGGCAGCTCGAAGGGAGTGCCGTCGATGTAGGCGTGGTCGTCATCTCCGTCAAATACCAGGATGCCCCTATGCTCAGGATCCGTACCCCAGGTGGGGTCGCCGAGAAGCGTCATCTCGTTGTTGTTGCCGCTGGAATCCATAGCAACGTCACCGAAACCCTCATCAAATTTCCACCAGCTTACAAGGCTTGAATCAACGTCTTCGGCTACAGTTGTTCTAATCAGAAAGAGAAATAAAACAAAATAAACTAAATACGCCAATTTCTTAGACATAATAGCCCTCCTTAAAAATGTAGGTTATTAAGTGAGATGTAAAAATATCATCATCGCAAAGAACTGAGTCTCTCTTGCGACTCTGTGCCTTGCATAGTACACAATAATTCCTCCTCTATTGGAAAACTGCCGTAGCTGCACCCATAGGGAAATAAAAGTCCACAGATACATTATTGTCTGAGTGCAGACTATACTAACATTATTTATATCAAATCAACCACTCTGCCGTCAAGGAAAATCCTCACCTGTTATCCCTGATTATAAGTTTTGTGGTTCCCTACTCAGGTTCATTGAAGTCACAGGTTCTCATATACCCAAATTTTCGGATTGTACCAGCCGATGGAGATGATATCCAAATCGCCATCGCCATCGAGATCCACAGCCTGGGTTCCATCGTGATGGTCAATAGTGTTTTTAGGGCTTTTATCGATCACGTGCTGTTTCCATCTGTTTCCTGCTCTTACATTCTCAAATAGAACTACGCGGTTTTCCTTCCGGCCCCGATGTTCACCAATCACCACATCCGGGTCTCCATCTCCATCGAAATCGGCAGTGTCCATACTGAAACCCTGGCCGTCAATGACATCTATCTTGTGGCGTGTCCACTTATCCGTGGGATCCTCCGGCGCTTCGAACCACCATACATCAATACCATTCTCCAAAGAGACCACGGCATCTAAACGGCCGTCTCCATTAACATCTGCCAGGTCCACGCGGTCGGGTTCACCCTCGGTAATCTTTCCTATGCGAAACGTAGTCCACCCGACACCGTCGTTGCGCAGCCATACATCACCCAGCAGAAGATCCAGGTCCCCATCCTTGTCAATGTCGCCGTAATCCAGGTCTTCTCCCTGTGGCGGACTGCTTACGGTCGTGCTAAGCAGCGTCGATTTCCATTTTGTCTTCACAGGGTCAGAAGGGACATTCAGGGCCTGGATGCCACCACCATCGCGATGCCACGAGAGCGCAACCTGCAAGCCATTGCCCGGTCGTCCTATAGTACAGCCCTGGAGAAAATCACCGCCACCGCTGTAATAAATATTCTTCAGAATGGAAAAATCGCCCTTACCATTGTTTTGGGCCCATACGAACGTGGTGTTCTTGCCGGCGCCCACACCTTCCGTGCCAAGGATATCCGGATCGCCGTCACCATCGAAGTCATGTACAATGGCCATATTCATGAGGGGTTTACCGATGGTTCTTTGTTTCCATGTGCCGGACAGTCTTCCGGGATTTTTCCACCACCAGCCACCGGCCACCAAATCCTTGTATCCGTCGCAATCGACATCAGCACCTTGCACGAACACAGCCCTTTGCGGCAGGTCGTCGATTAAGTGGCGCTGCCACCTGTCCAGGGAGACTTTTTTCACACCTTTGTTCAGCAGCACATCTACACGAGGCGAATTGTGATTGTACGGTTTCATAAGGATATCCAGGTCGCCGTCACCATCCAGGTCAGCCAGTTTGCCTTCGTGGATGCCCTGACCGTGAGAGGCGATTGTCTCAATGAAACTGCCCTTGCCGTTGCCGTACCATATATATGTTTTGGCATTGTCACCAGCCCCGGGCCTGCCCATCTCACCGATAAATACATCCGGATTTCCGTCCTTATCTATATCCCTTATCTCACAGGTATGTCCGTGGATGACATATCGCAGCGTCTGAGCGATCCAGGTTTGGCCATTCCACTGGTACCATTTTGCGTCACCATTCATATCGCCGGGACTGAAGACAACTTCCGGTCGGCCACCTTTGACCAATTGACCCACAGCACATTGAGTAAAGGCCATCTTCTCATCAATGATATATTCATCATACCGGGTGCCGCCTTTATGTTTGAACCAGCGGCCGCCTCCAACAATATCCACCTTGCCGTCCAGGTCGATGTCCATGGGAATTGAAGGAAAACCTTCACGTTCGCGTCCTGAACTCCAGGAATAGATAGTGGTTGATGACCAGGGTCCGGTTTGTTTGGGATTCGATGGTATCTCGTAATGCAGAAGTTTTCTGGCTCTTTGGTGCCATGAGACGAACTCCAGCTTCCCGTCACCGTCGAAATCTCCAAAAGTCTGGTCGTGATGTTTATTACCGTTAGCATTTTTGATGATGTGACGGGTCCATGGCATTGAGAAAACCGGATAAGGATTTTCCCACCACCAAATCTTGTTTCCGCTGGCATCCTGTCCGAAGATAACGTCCAAATCACCGTCTCGGTCAATATCGCATGTATCTCCACCGGCTTCCGGCTTAAGGTGGGTGTTGTCGATTATCTTCATATCCCAGCTTTTTCCGTTGTACTTATACCAAACCACAGAGGGTGTTTGAGTACGCTCAGTCACGACAAAGTCGTCAATACCGTCCTTATCAAGGTCTGCTATGACACAGGCTGTTTGCTGGTTGCCGCTGTTGGGGCCGGGCAGAGTCTTACGTTCCCATCGAATCCTGGCCTGGGTACTTTGACAAAATGCGAATAGTCCTAACGTTAAACAGACCAAAAGAAATGGTTGTCTGGTCCGGTTATTTATCGAAAATGAAATCATTTTTTGTCGTTCTTGATTTTTCATGGTTTTATATCTCCGTAATTCATGCCGAAGCTGCTGTATTCCGACAATGCTGACTCTAATTTTATCGTTCATAATCTTACTGTCGTGACATCGTCCTCTTGCCCAATATCCGGTTTTGGTTAATCTGCTTTCATACTCGAAAGAAGCGTCCGGGTCTTGCTTTTATTTTCCCACATCTCGATTGGTTGATAGCTGCCGCTCCAGTTTGCACCTATGATGTCGATATCTCCGTCATTTCCGATATCTCCGGCCTGGATGAAATGAGAGCCTTTGGTGGATATGATTTGCTTGCTCCATGATAAACCGCTGCTCTGATTTACATAGACGGCCACTTCATCAGGATCAGCACTCTGGTGCATTTCCGATGACACCACATCTATTGCGCCGTCACCGTTGATATCTGCAGTTACTAATCCATGAATAACACATTCTATAGATTTGGCGATAATATGTTCGGGCCAATCTCCTTTCTTAGGGTTGGAAGGTGCTTCGAACCAGGATATTTTGTAAAAACTTCCTTTAAGTTCCGATGGTGAAAGAACGATGTCCGGCAGGGAATCACCGTTGATATCGGCTATTTGTATGGTCGCACTAGGATGCCAACTTGCAAATCGGTGTGCATTCCATTGCCCTTTTATTATATCACGGGTATTTTCGAACCAGATGCCGCCGATGACTATATCAAGGTCACCATCCTTATCGATATCTCCCAGCTCGATGCCCTCTCCATGCGGACAATCAATAACCCTCTCGGTCCACGACCCGGCTCCATTCTGGCGCCATATATGGATTTTATTACCTGCTTTATGGCCGAACTCGGACTGGTCTCGCGTAACAATGTCCATATCTCCGTCTTTGTCCAGATCACCGAGCTCTATATCGTGGGTGGGATGATTCGCAACTTTATGGGCTTTCCAAATATTCTTTGCAGGGTCATCATGAGGCCGTGGATTTTCATACCATATCAAACCACCCATAACGATATCTAAATCGCCATCGCCATCGACATCGCCTGCTTCACCATCTACGGTCTTATATCCGCCTTTCGCTATGGTTGTTTTAGTCCAATGGGGGTAACAATACCATACAAGAGGACCGCTGCGACCTCCGATAATTACATCTAACAATCCGTCACCGTTAATATCACCGATTATCTTTGCCCAGGGATCTTTCGGTCCTTTGCTATCCAAAACCACATGACTAAACGGTATATCAGCGGCTAAAGATATCGAAGAGCTCAACAGCAGTAAAAAAACAATTCCCACTCTGATTTTCATTATAAAAATTGTTCTCATTTTAATTTTCCTTTCGCATGTTTTCTTTCAATAACTTCTCCTTCTTGACGTGAGTATTTTGCAAGCACATTTCATGGCATTATAACAAGAACTGTCGCCTGATGGAACATACTTCTTGAAATAGTGGAAATTCTACTGAAGGCTTTTTACCTGGGTTTAGTAAGGATTATGATGACTTAAGACTTCTTATCTGGTATAAAGTCACAGGAAGATAACAATATCTGGAGCAGCACTATGAAGTATAGCTATCGGTAGATGCCCTCGATTTAGGAGAGAAGAGCTATGAGAAAAGTGTCATTCATAAGCATGGTGGTAATAGTGTTTGTTGTTTTGCTAAACCCTATCGCACTTGGAGACGAGGCGGGCGAACAACCGTGGTCTGTTGGTTATTCCGAAGCAGATATTACACCAGAACCAAGGCAAGTCCAGATGTCCGGTTTTGGCCGTGAGCGATATGCTAACGGGGCGCTGGCGCCGCTTTTGACCCAGGTTGTAGTCTTGCGCGACGGAGAAAATAACACCGGAGTGCTCATTATGGCTGACATTCTCGATGTCGATCGAGTTATGGTTGAAGCTATTCGCCGTACTATCAGACATAAGCACAATATCTCACCGGAGAACATCATGCTTGCTGTATCGCACACTCATTGGGGTCCGGCGGTCCGGTTTCGTATGAGCTTCAGTCTTGGGGCTCCGAATGTGTGGTATATGGGAAAGTTGGAGGAAAAGATCATCAATAGCGTCGATGCGGCATTTCAGGACCTGTCTCCTGCTACTATCGATTATGGCTGGATTGATTTCCGTGGGATAGGCTGCAACCGGCGGCTTCCTGTGGACGGGAAGATTACGTGGGGGCCGTATAAGGATGGCTCGTTTGACGGCCATACGCCGATCCTGCGCATAAAGCGTGCTGTGAGGCCGCAACAATTATTAGTGGTCGGTCATGCCTGCCACCCGACCAGTTCCGGCCCCATCCAGAAGTGGAGTCCCGACTATCCCGGTGCTATGCGTGATTACCTCTCTTCTAAAATACCGGATACGAAAGCAGTGTTCGTTCAGGGATGCGGCGGAGACGCCAAGATTGTACACAAAGAACCCGATACTGGAAAACTGGTTTTCTCTGCCAATCCGGAACGTGCTAAAGCCGCAGGTGAAAAGCTTGCGAAAGCTGTACTGACAAACCTTGGAAAAGGGCATATGGTCTCGCTTGAGGGGAAGTTGGCCTGCTCACTGGCCACAGGGCAGATCAGCTATGGCGAACGTTGGTCGCGGGAGGAAATCGAGCGGCGAGCGTATCCGGAACCGAAAAAGAGTGGACGAAAGAGCACCTGGCTGACCTGGGCGGCTCGGCAATCGTTGGCGCTGCCCGATTATAGTCAGAATTTCCGCTACGATGTACAAGTCTGGAAACTCGGCAATCGGCTGATGATATTTGGTATGGAAGGCGAGATCTGCAGCCCGTGGGGACCAATGCTTCGTGCGATGGCTCCTACCGAATATGCTATGGTGGTTGGTTATGCGAATAGTACGAGTTCGTATATCCCGGACAAAAGAATCGTCTGGGAAGGCGGCTATGAAGGCCTTACCTCACAACATGCCTACTTTCTCCCTGCTCCGTTTACCACAAATATAGACAATGAGATCAAGCAAATAGTCGCACGAGCGATAGACGCTGTCAAATAGGAGGTTATAGACAGGATGAAACATCTCTCAACATTACTGATAATGTTTTGTATCGTACTGCCTTGTGTAGCTGCCGGGCAGCCGACATGGGTTGAGATTGACAACACTGTATATGGAGCTAAATCTGACGATAGGGGGCCGATTGGTGGTGGAAATGGCTACACGAACATCATTGTCAAGGGTGACTGCACTGTGAAAGACCTGGACGAATTGCTGGAAGCGCTGTCAAAAGCAAAAGCAGGGCAGACTGTCTTCATCCCCGCAGATACAGTGATCGGTCTGACTGCCCGCATCTATATTGATGAGCTTGTGCTCGATGTCCCCGAAGGCGTCACCTTGGCTGGTGATCGCGGACATGGCGGCTCCGAAGGTGCGCTCCTGGCAAGTGATGCGCTTAAGACACCGGTCATGATACGTGCAAGTGGCCCGGACGTGCGCATCACGGGCTTACGTATTCAGGGGCCTAATCCCAAGCGATACCTGCAACATCATCGCCGCTCATTCGGCGAAGGTGGTGGAGGACATAAATACTACTACAAATTACCAACCTCGAATGGGATAACAACGAAGTACCCCCGTCTTGAAGTGGATAACTGTGAGATATCCGGTTTCTCCCACGCTGGTGTTTACTTAATGACAGCCGGGGGACATCATATCCACCACAACTATATCCACCATTGTCAATATCAGGGTCTGGGATATGGTGTATGTCATAACACGGCATCGTCATTGATCGAACACAATCTGTTCAATTGGAATCGGCACTCGATTGCAGGCACGGGCCGGCCAGGAAACAGTTACGTGGCCCGGCATAACGTCGAGCTCGGGATATCGCTGAGCCATTGTTTTGACATGCACGGGGGACGTGATCGCAAGGACGGTACGGACATCGCCGGAACATCGATCGAGATATATAACAATACCTTCCGGGCCCGGCAGACTCCTGTTGTGATTCGTGGTGTACCGCAGGAAAAGTGTGAAGTTTACCGTAACTGGTTTGTGAAACATAGCGAACCTTTACAGGCCGTGCGCTCGTCCGGTAAGACTAAGGTTTTTAACAACGCATATACCAATGAGCCGAAGGGGGCGAAGTAACTGCTATGTATTCAGATACGATACGAATGTAGTGAATTGTTCCTCAAAAAATAAAACCCTCCCGCTTTAACTTAACAACATTCTTTCTCTATTTGACCAGGGTGCCAAACAACGGCCAGAGTGCAAATCCTACCCGATAAATATCATTTTTATATTAATGTCTCGCTGCTCTTAAGTTATTTTCTGATTTTTTCAGGATTACGTTCGATTGCTCGGAAGCCCTGGTCACGGCGTAGTGGGATAAGCATACCATCGCTTTTCTCAAGCCATTCGAACATGCGGTTGTTGAGTTGTTTAATCAGGTCCTGATGTTCCGGGCTGTCGATGAGATTGGTCATTTCTTCCGGGTCGTTTTTCAAATCATAGAGTTCGTCAATATCCCAGATGCCGTGATAGTGTATGTATTTGTAGCGATTGGTGCGGACGCCGTGGGTGGTTGGAGTATGGGGAAAGTTACGTTCCCAGTAGTACTCGTAGAAGACGGCGTCACGCCAGGGAATTTTTTTGCCCTGCAGGATGGGCAGGAATGAGTATCCATCCATACGTTCGGGGGTTCTGAGGCCGGCTATGTCCATAACTGTTGGGGCGATGTCGATGTTTTGGATAAGCTCTTCGATGACCGAACCGGGTTCGATCATCCCGGGGCACCAGGCTAAAAATGGTACGCGCATCGATTCTTCATACATGTGACGTTTGTCGATAAGCCCGTGTTCGCCGAAAACGAAGCCGTTGTCGCCCATATACATTACGAGGGTTTCTTCAGCGAGATTGTTGTTTTCGAGGTACTTGATAACCCGGCCTATGCTTTCATCGACGCTAAGCAGAGTTTCACAATAACGACGGTAAAAGGTATCGAAGTCCATCTGGCCGTGATACATGTGGTCCACACCGTGCCAACTGTTGCGTTGTTCTTTGACCCACTGCGGTTTGCCTTTATAGTTTTCTTCCATATATGCCATGCTCCTGGGATATTCGAGTTTGACATCATCGTATTTGCCATGGTGTCGTTGGGCGGGTTCGAACATTGCATGAACGGCTTTATGGGAAAGATAAAGAAAGAAAGGCCTGTCCCGGTCTCGACCGCTCTTGAGCCAGTCGAGAGCGTAGTCGGTGAGTAGATCGGAGACGTGGCCCTGGCGTTTTACTTGTTTACCATCGATGTTGAAGGTAGGATTGAAATAGACACCCTGGCCTTTAAAGCTGATCCATTTGTTAAAGCCGGGTCGCGGTTCATCGCTGGCGTGACCCATGTGCCATTTACCCATGAATGCGGTTTGCCAGCCGGCTTTCTGCAGGTCCTGGGGAAAGAAGCGGGTGCCTGCCGGTACTCGTGTATTATTGTCAACGACACCGTGTCTATGGGCAAATTGGCCGGTAAGGATGCTGGCGCGACTGGGCGAGCATAGAGCCGTTGAAACGGTGGCATATTTGATATAAGCACCTTCCCGAGCCATACGATCCATGTTTGTGGTCTTAAGAAATTCGGGCTTATTAAGAAAGCCCATGAAATCGTAACGGTGGTCGTCACTGAGGATGAAGATAACATTTCGGGTTTTTTTACGTGCATTGAATGAACGGCGGGCAAAAGCACAACCGAAAGCAAATGGAAATGCAGTTGCAGCAAGGCCCAGTGATTTGAGAAACTGTCTGCGATTGGTTGTGTTATAAGATTTTATCATCACGATCACCTTTACTTAAGAATTTAATGAGAGAAGAAATTTATCACGAGGGAATTCCATCTATTATTAATTTCCTTTAATTCCTTAATAATTACCTTCCAATAATGCCAAAAAAATGTTTTTTTGTAAAGGGAGTAATAAAAACATTGAGGGTAACAGAATACTGCTTCTTGCGGATTGTATCTGGTTTGATGTTTATCTTCACGATTCAGATAATCCCCCAGCCTATGATGGCGATATAAGCTGGTTTGCATCAATCGACTTGAGGAGCATATAAATCATGGATTGGTCTGTCAGAAGGGTCGGACTTAAAGAACTATGGGTCCTCAAATTTCACCGTCAATTCAACAAAGCAGGTTCTTGGACGAAAGTCGGCCTTGTCCAGCCATCTGATTGGCCCCAATGGATGAGAAGATTTAAAGACTACTGAAAGTTGCTCTTACCTCTTACTTTGCCCATAAACACACGATCCCATAACCTCTGATTTGACAATAGTCGTTATATGTCGGTTGGCGGAGAAAGGATAATTGTTGCTAATCTTATCTACGTTATCTTACTACGTCGGGCTTGATACTGCAATTACGCTGGCTGCTTTTCTGATGATTTTCTTTAATTAACGTGTTTGGAATCAAGAGGTCTCTTGCATACATCAAATTCTGCTTTTGCTCAATCCGCTTATCTTTGCTGCGAAGGGGAACAAAACCGCGACGCATAGTATTTTCAGTTATAGTTCGGGGTTCCATAAATTGGAGCAAGTAATCATGACCTCCGGCTTTAGAGCCAATGCCCGACATCTTGAATCCCCCGAAAGGTTGTCTTTCCACTATGGCACCTGTGCAGCCGCGGTTAAAATAGAGGTTGCCCACTCGAAATTCCTTGCGACATTGCTCCAGGTGTTTGGGGCTTCGGCTGAACACTGCTCCGGTCAAAGCGAATCGGGTAGAGTTGGCCCAATCAACGGCCTTGTTGAAATTTTTGACCCTCATAATCGCCAGCACCGGTCCAAACACTTCCTTCTGAGCTAAGCGATGTTCAGGAGTTATACCTTCAACAATTGTAATCGGAACATAATAACCATCATCAGGTACATAACTTGAATAAAGAATGGTTCCCTCTTTTCGCGCAAGCTCAACGTATTGCATAATGGTCTTCTGTGCGGATTGGTTGATGACCGGCCCCATAAAATTAGCGGGATTTTCGGCCGGGCCGATTTTTACTGAACGAGCCGCTTCAATCAGGCGTTCTAAGAAACGGTCATAGATTGTTTCAAGCACAATAACACGGGAGCAAGCTGAGCACTTCTGGCCCTGATATGCGAAAGCTGAATCAATCACCTGTGGGACCGCCTCATCGAGGTCAGCATCATCATCAATGATTATGGCATTCTTTCCGCCCATTTCCGCGATTACTTTCTTTACTGATCGTTGATTTTCAGAGGTACGACCAGCTCTTTCGATGATTCTTAAACCAACTTCCATCGAGCCAGTGAAGGCTATCAGACTAACCTGCGGATGATCAATGAGAAAATCACCTATGACCGATCCAGCGCCAGGGATATAATTGAAAACACCGGGCGGCAGCTCCGCTTTTTGAAGCATTTGCAATAGTGTGTGTCCGACAACGGGCGTTTGATTGGAAGGCTTGTAGAGAACAGTATTACCAGTAACCAGAGCAGCAGCACACATACCACAGCTAATAGCCAGAGGGAAATTCCATGGTGCAATTACTGCCGCAATACCTTTGGGTTGATAAAAGTACTCGTTAACCTCGCCGGGTGCATGGCCCAGGTATCGGGTTCTGGCCAGGCGAATCATCTCGCGGGCATAGTACTCAAGGAAGTCAATTGCCTCGACTACATCGTTATATGCCTGTTTCCACTGTTTACCTGCTTCAAGTACCTGCCAGGCGGACAGCTCATAAATTCGTTCTCGGGCGATTTGAGCTGCTTTGACAAGAAAATCGGCTCGTTTGTGAGGCTGAGTATTGCGCCACGTTTGAAAGGTTTCCTGCGCAGCATTTATGGCGTCGGCTATCTCCTTTTTATCGGCCTGGCAAACCCTGCCTATGACCTCGTTTGGACGGGCAGGATTTACTGAATCTACTTTATTGTGAGTAGTTATTTCCCTGCCACCGATGAAAAGTGGGTAGGTTCTTCCCAGCTTTTTCCTGACCTCGGTAATAGTAGCGCCGAAGGCATCTCTAACCTCCGGGACAGAAAAATCCGCTAAGGATTCATTATTAAATAAGCCCAGCTCAGACTGTGATTCTGACCTGTCCGGCTGTTCTTCTGAGGTCTTTCTGACCGCTTCGCTGATGGATAGATGGGGTGCCCTCAAGAGCTCTTCAAGCTCACGTTCTTCCACAAAAGTCTGGCGCAGGAATGACTCGTTGGAAGTGTTTTCCATGAGCCTTCTTATCAAATAAGCCATACCAGGGAGCAGTTCGCCCTGCGGGCAATACAGCCGAACGCGGCCGGTCATCTTCATAAGGGCATTGCGGAACGGTTCAGCCATTCCGTACAGAACCTGGAATTCGTAGCGGTCGTCGGGCACTTCTAAAAAGCGGGCCAGTTCTATTACCGAGCATACAGAGCGTACATTATGCGATGCACAGGCAAGATGGCAAAAATCGTGATTGCGAAGGATTTTCTCTGCAGAGCGTTCAAATGCGGCATCCGTTTCAGCTTTTCTGGTATATACGGGTATCGGCCAGCCGTTCTGGCGGGCGACAATGACTTCGTAGTCCCAGTAGGCGCCCTTGACCAGCCGAATGGAAATCGGTAAACGCTGCTGACGAGCCCACTCGAGCATAAGATCAATATCCCGGTCACTACTTTTCATATAGACCTGCATCGCCAGGCCTAAATGACAGTAGTCTCTGAATTCGGAATTGCTGCGCAGACGGCGGTAAAGTTCAAAAGTGATTTCCTTATACTTTCGCATTTCAGTGTCAATGCACATAAAGCCATTCATTTCGACGATTTTTCTGTAAACAGGTTTTAGTCGATCTAAAATGTGTCCCACTGAGCCTTCAACATCGACAGGATTAATTTGTGAGTATAGAGCTGATGGTTTGATTGAAATATTGACCTTAGGGGCATGGCCCCAGTCCTGGGTGGAATTGGCTGTGCCCAGAGCCGTCCAATCCCATTGGGCCTGCTGGAGCCCTTCAAGCAGACGTATGTAGTTTTCGGCATACGAGTCAGCTTCTTTCTCACTGACAGTGGTCTCACCGAGAATATCCAGGGTGAAAGCAAAATTCTTTCGCCGGAGCCTGTTGAGGTTCTTAACTGTTTTGGATATCGTGTTACCAATTATGAACTGAAGGGCCATATTCTCGAGGTTTGTTCGGATGGCCTTGCCCAAAACCTTTGTGCCCAGACGACCACCGATACCGGTGCTCTTTGCTCCAAATCTAAGCACGGCAGGTACGTTCTCGTCCTGGGAAAAGTACTCTTGGATATGATGTTTGAGCATCTCTTCGGTAGTAAGGCAAGGCAGTACATCTATAAAACGGAAAAGCTGGACTTTGAAATCCTCATGGCTCATGCTCCAATCCAATACCTTGCCTGTCCAGAAATTCTTCTTGAATATAGAAGGGGTTTCATTACCAAGTGCAACAAAAAACTCCCTCCCGCGGGCAAGTATCCTTGTTTCCAGTTGATCTCTGTTCATCTTCAGCGACCTTCAATAATACGATAGTAAAATTATCTTACTTTACAATATATAAAAGTAACTCCACCAACAGACAATTCCTGGGAAGTTCACGATTCCTCTTGTTTTTATCATTTGTTTACTTACACTTGAAAGAAAATTACACTTTCGGAGATGATGACTTGACAATGATCGTTTCGTATCGGGGTAGTGGTTGGTTATGTTTGGACATCAATTTGCCCCTTTTCGTTTGTACACAACTTTTCCACCCACAATAGTATAGTCCACCTTTGTAAGCATAATCTGATTATGCGGTATAGTCATCAGGTCGTTATTGAATATAACTACGTCACCCAGATAATCTTCTTTGATCATACCTTTGCGGTCTTCCATGAATTCCACATATGCCGAACCGAGAGTGTATAACTCTATGGCTTCCTCCATGCTTAATTTTTGACCGGGAAACCATCCGTTGCCGGATTCACCAGCTCTGTCTTTTCGAGTGACCGCAGCATACAAACCCTCCAGCGGATTAATTGGCTCAACGGGATAATCAGTACCAAATGCTACTGCTGCTTTTGCATCCAATAGAAACCGCCAGGCATAAGCCCCCTGGCAACGTTCTATACCGATTCGTTTTTCGGCAAACCGCTTATCGGTTATACAATGCGTAGGCTGCATTGATGCTGTTACTCCCAATGTGGCGAACCTGTGGATGTCGTCATCGCAAAGCACCTGGGCATGTTCAATTCGATGACGGCTGTCCCGCCTGCCGTTGAGCTGTTGTGCTTTTTCGTAGGCGTTCAGAACCCAATGGTTGGCCTTATCACCGATAGCATGAATGCCGATCTGAAAACCCGCTTTGTCCACAGTTACCACCAGCTTCTCCATCTCTTCATACGGCATTTGAGGCAAACCGGTCTTTTCGGGAGCATCGATATAGGGATCGAAGAATAGGGCTGTTCCCGAACCGAGTGTGCCGTCGATAAATCCCTTGAGATAGCCAAATCGTATCCAGTTACCGTCTCCTGGGTATTTTTTTTGCAGTTCAGCGTAGCGGCTAAGCCTTTGTTTGTCAGCAGTTAAAGACCCGCCGATATATAAACGCAGCGTAAGTTTGCCCGAGTCTTTAAACTTTTGATATATATCGAACTCTCCCCCCGGTGGCAGTTGTATCGATGTGACGCCATTTTTCATAGCCATATCAAACGCGGCCTGCCATCCGCGCATACGTCGCTCTTGCTGCTCTTTGGTGGTTCGATGAACAGGTATCTCACCATATTTTAACAATGCTTTAGCCTTCTCCTTAAAGATGCCGGTAGGTTCTCCGCTAACCGAATCACGTTGTATTTCACCACCAAAAGGATCGGGAGTATCTTTAGTAATTCCCGAATTGTTAATTATATAGCTGTTGACCAGGACCGAATGTCCGTCAGCGCGGGATAATACAACCGGATTGTTCGGTGCCACCGGATCAATAAGCTCTTTAGTGGGCCACTGCTTATTGTAGAACATTTCGTGTTCCCAATGACCGCCGCGAATCAATTCGCCGGGCTTGGCTTTGGCGACGGCCTCTTTTACCCTGTTGGTAATTATTGTTGGATCTGTAATATAACGAAGATCGATATAGTCGGGATCAACTAAATTGAAATGAATATGTGCATCGTTGAAACCGGGAACTACAAGCCTGCCCTGCGCATCAATTATTTCCGAACAGCCCTCTCTAATATATTTCTCGATAGCTTTATTTGAGGTTACAGCTATAATTCTCTGACCCTTGAAAGCTATTGCCTGGGCGCGAGGATTGTCTTTGTCTATAGTAACAACTTTAGCGTTCCGAATCACCAGATCTGCTGTAGGATTATTATATGACAGATTCAATGGCGCCTCTTGTGTAAAAGAATTCTCGGCGGAAAGCTCAGGATTTGATAAATCATCCAAACCACTCTGATTTACGTTCAAGTTATCACACCCGCTTAATGCAAAGAGCAGAAACAAAGTTATTATTGTAATAGTAAATAAGTTCTGCATTGTTATAGACTTTCAATACTGGGATTATTCACAAAACAACACATTATTATTGATTCTAATTCGTTTGAACTATATTTTCAATTTTTTTCTACAAATGGAAACTCCACAGGTTTCCGACCTGATGACTTTACAGGGGTCGATCTATTTCTTTTCTTTCTTCTCACTGAAATTACTTAGACCGATATCATAAGCCAATGTGCTCAATGTGTACATACAACAAACTTCCGGATGAAATTCCTATGTATAGACCTCGGAGCCCCTTTCTTTTTCTGAAAAATTTGATAAAGTATATGAGGCGGTATCCTACTCGGGTATTAGTAAGTACGAACAATATTTATTCAGGGTAACAAAAATGTTAAGCAGACGACAATTCTTAAGATATGCAGGACTGGCGACAGCATCTATCGTGGCAGGCCGCGGAGTTGCAGCATCTACGAATTCTGGAAAGAAGACAAAACCAAACATCCTTGTGATCATGGCTGACGACTGTACGTACAACGACCTGCCGGTCTATGGCGGAAAAAACGCAGTAACACCAAACATCGATCGGCTGGCTTCTGAAGGGCTTGTCTTCGACAAAGCATATCTTGGTTCCGCGATGTGTCAACCCTGTCGGGCCGAGTTGTACACGGGACTCTACCCAATGCGAAACGGCTGTGCATGGAACCATTCGGCCAGCCGGCCAAATATCACCAGCATGCCTCATCATCTGAAGTCTTTCGGTTATCGTGTTGGTCTTGCAGGTAAAGTACACGTTCAACCGCCCAGGGCGTTTCCCTTCGAGAAGGTTGGAGGTTTTGATGCAAGTTGCGTTCGCTATCCAACCAAGCCTCATGATACACGGGATGTCCGTCGGTTTATGAGTGATGATGAAGGCCGGCCTTTCTGTCTTGTCATTGCATTAGTCGAGCCGCATGTACCCTGGGTTATGGGCGATGCGTCAAAGTACCCTCCCAAAAAGCTGGATCTGCCGCCGAACATCGCCGACACGCCCCGCACGCGCCAAGACTTCTCGCACTACCTGGCCGAGATTACGTACATGGACCGACAGGTCGGCGATATTCTCAAGGCATTGGACCAGACCGATAAAGTTGACAATACGCTTGTCCTCTTTACCTCGGAGCAGGGAAGCCAGTTTCCCGGTTGCAAGTGGACCAATTGGGACACTGGCTTACATACAGCATTGATTGCCCGTTGGCCGGGAAAGATCACACCGGGACAGCGCACCAACGCTCTGGTTCAATACGCTGATGTTTTACCAACACTTCTTGATGCGGCCGGTGGTGACGTATCCAGGCACGCTTACGATGGGACAAGTTTCCTGACTGTGCTGCTGGGAAAGAAATCCGCTCATCGCAAGTTCGTTTATGGCATGCACAATAACATTCCTGAAGGTCCCGCCTACCCGATTCGAACTATCAGCGACGGGCAGTACCACTATATCCGCAACCTCCGGCCGGATGAAATCTATATCGAAAAACACTTGATGGGCTGGTCAGGGGAAGGCAGACTAAACAATCCTTACTGGGCGACCTGGGTAAGGCAAGCATGGACCAATCGGCACACCTATAACCTGGTCAAACGATATATGAGCCGACCTGCCGAGCAGTTGTATCACACCGCTAAAGACCCTTATGAAATGACTAACCTCGCCGACGATCCGGCAACCTCTGCCATAAAGAACCGTCTTAGTGCCGAACTCGATCGCTGGATGCATACGCAGGGTGATCCGGGTGCTCCGCAGGATACACCGGAAGCCATTGAGGCTGCACGTCGCGGTGTGCATATGTACGGTCCGTCCTCTTAGTTTCTGAATTGAGATTAATATTCTATCTTCACTACCAAAGAACGAATGAACTCAGGTAGATGAATCTGATTGTCCTTCAGATTTCCACTGGTCCAGCTATTGGCCCAGGGATTATAGAAATGCACACTTGCTCCACTTAACTTTCTGCCAGGATATGGCAACTGAATAGATGCGTCCCTTAGTATAGTAGGTTGTCTTCCTTCGGCTAACTCACTCTGCCACGTATTTTGCTTATCTCTGCACCAGGCTAAAAAAATATGTTTGCCTTGCAGAGCATAAACACGTAACCGTGGATGCTTCAGCTCAATAGGCTCGAAAGCTTCCGCCGATGGATTGACCCCTCTTATTGCCTCAGCAAATCGGCCGAACTGAAACCACAGATTATTCGCGGCAACATATTGGTCCCAGTGCCATATTTGGCCGGTACCGGCCGCTCCGGCAAAGAAAGGGGCAAAGGTAACATCATGAAGAATAATACCTGATTTGTCTTTCTTATACAGCTTGAACGGGCCGGTATGACGTGGCTCAACTGCCCCGCTTTCTGCCAGAAGAATTGGTTTCTCAGATTCGAAAGCCAGTAGTTCACGCACTGCATCGGCAGCAAGAATGTCCACCGGCCCCTTGCATACTTCTAAAGCAGCTCCCAAATCCAGGTATCGGTGTACGTTTCCGAAATCGTTGGCTTGCATAAGACAAATTCGTTGGTATCTCTCTCGCTTGCTGTTGTGATCGAAGCTCCCGAGGCTTTGGGTTACCATATTCTTTGGAAACCGTTTTCTAAGCTCACCCAGCATAAGCTCTGTCCACTCCATATATCCCTTGCCCCGGACCGTGTCCATCTCGTTCCATAATTCCCAGGCAAAGATGATTGGATCGCCCCCATAGCGATTGGCGTACCAATCGAGCTTTTTCCGGAATTGCTCCCGACTTCGCTCTCCCTGGAAAAAATCATCAATGCTCTTTGCCGGCCCGCCTTTTGAGATGTGGTGGATGGGTTTTGCCGCCCATTTCTGACGGTCGCCGAAGAAATGACGAAAATGCTCTATGGTCATTTTGATACGGACATCATAACGGCGCGCCGTATTCAGCACGGTATCGATGCGTTTGGCCTTTGCTTCGTCATATTCTCCGCTGAGTTCGTGCTCGACATCGAAGAAGTTATGGCTTAGCCATATCCGTATATAATTGCCGCCATTTTCGGAAAGACTCTTTATCCACTTTTCAATACACTCCAGTGCCTCCTGCTCGCTCCTGCCTCGGGGAGCAATCATGTTCAAACCAATAGGAATGAACGGGCGACCATCGGTCAACTCAAAATAGCGTTTATCGCGAGGGCTGATGCTGACAAAGGGACGCCTATCCTGGGATCCCTCCGCCACAAGAACGCCGGAATTAAATAGCATTAGGATTATCGTACAAAGAGAGGAAAAGGGAAATTGGGCATTTCTGAAACGATATTTCTTGTTCGATTCCATGAATTTTTCTCCAGTCAATCTGTGACTATAGCTGCGCAGGATAGTGATAGTAGTTGATGCCAATGTAGTGTTGCTCATGGTTAAATTTTTTAAGATGAGGGCTATAGATTTCGTGCATGTGTGTGGCTGTTCCTTATCGAAAATCGACTTTAGGCGCCGACCAGATAGTCGCGGCGATATAACGCTCGGAGCGCGGCTCATCCAGCCAGTAATAGACTGTGACCAGTTTGCCGTCCGGCCGTTGCACTGTTCGCGTATAGCCGATGTCCGGTTCGCCCGCACCGCGGCGCAGAATATATTCCGGGCCCCAGGTCATACCGTCATCGCTGCTGAACACTGCGCGGATTGTACGCGGTTTGTTGCGATTGGCATAGGTGATGCAAAGTATTCCATCCGCGACGCGGACCATTGAGGGAGGGTTGCCGCTGTATTCGCCGTTTTCTTTAACGGGATTGGACAGCCATTGCCAGCTCAGGCCGCCGTCTCGTGAGCGGAACAGCTCGATGAAATTGTGCTGCACGGGATTGTTGTCGCGGCGGCGCAGGGCCGCAAGAAAATCACCGTTGGGCAAACGAATCGAAGACGGCATAATCGAGTAGCCGCTGCGCGGCTCCGATCCGATCCATGCAAATTGGTTCCAGTATTTGCCGCCGGTTTGCGTACGGGCGCAAAACGGACGGCCCTCTCGATCATTTGTTTTTTGCGCGGTCAGAAAGAGCATCAGGTCTTTTGACCCGAGCACTTGATAATCAGTACGTGCACGCAGGTGTAAGTCGGCAAAGGGCAGGCGCAAAGGCCCTTTCCAGGTCCTGCCTCTGTCGAGTGAAATGAAGGCCCTGTCGCCGCGGGCGTTCAGAGCAAAACCCGACGCATCGAACACGATGTCCGTGGGAAACGGCCGCAGTTCACCGTTGGGATATCCGGCTTTGGAGACCGACCACGTCTCACCGCCATCCAGGCTTCGTGCAAGCATGTTGCTCCGCGGGCGGACAGGATCGATCTGATGCAGCCCTTTTTCCTCCGGCCGCGCCAGGTAGCCCAGGTTGAAACCTACAAGGATTTCGTTTCCCCACTGCCAGATGCCGTTGTTGGCCGGCCATCCTGCAAACCGGCCCTCCTCGTAAAATACCTTCAAATGTCGCGCATCTTCAATGACAACTGCTTCATCTTTTGCCGATGACACAATTGGATACGTTATCGCTATCGTTAAGGCAGCACCAAACCAGATTTGTCTGAAACCGTTGGTCATAAGTTTGCAATTCCTTTCTCTCCGATGTTAACCCTTTACCTCGGTAGCTTGACGGATGACATTACCGAACATGACGGCATCGTTTGTTTCGACACCATCGTAAGTAATATAGGAACAAGAAAACTTTACCAGTAATTCGCTGATCTTTCAAGAGCTAACACATAATAGTGTCCTATTCAGTGCTTTTATTAAAGCTGTTGAAAAATTACTGCTGTTTCCGCTGCCGTCTAAAATCGATGCAGTAATCGGTGGATATCATCAAGACCTTGTGAGTAAGCACTTGCAAACCATTCTGAGGGCAGGTATAATCCGATGGTTTTTTGTGTTTGTCTTTAGATTATTTTTTGGAGGAATACCATGGATCGTCGTGATTTTCTTAAAGCCGGGGCGGCCGGGCTGGCCTTGTCGGCTGTTGGCGACTATGCCACGGGGTTTGCCGGCCGGAGTTCCAAAAGGATAGGATTGATTGGCTGTGGCTGGTACGGCAAGAGCGCTCTGTTCCGACTGCTGCAGATTGCTCCTGTTGAGGTGGTGTCACTATGTGATGTGGACAGTAAAATGCTGGCAGAGGCCGCCGATATGGTGGCACTCCGTCAGAGGTCGAAGAAAAAGCCTCGAACTTACGGGGACTACCGCGAAATGCTAAAGCACGAGCAGCTCGATATCGTTCATGTCGCCACGCCCGACCATTGGCATGCACTGGCGATGATAGCTGCCGTTAAGGCCGGGGCCGATGTCTATGTCGAGAAACCCATCAGTGTGGATGTCGTTGAGGGGCAGGCCATGCTTGCCGCTGCCCGAAAGTACAAACGGGTTGTACAGGTAAACATGCAAAGGCGAAGTACCCCGCATCTTCTCGAAGCTCGCGAGAGAATCATAAAAGAGGGCAGGCTCGGCAAGGTCGGCCATGTCGAGATTTGCTGCTACTATCATATGCGTGCCCGGGGAAATCCGCCCGATACGGCTGCCCCCGAACATTTCAATTATGATATGTGGACCGGACCTGCCCCAAAGCGGCCGTATAATTCATTGGTGCACCCGCGGCGCTGGCGGGCTTTCATGGAATACGGTAACGGTATTATCGGTGACATGTGCGTGCACATGCTTGACATGGTGCGATGGTTGCTGGATTTAGGCTGGCCGAAGCGCATCAGCTCGTCCGGCGGCATCCTGATGGACAAGGACAGTAAAGCAAATATTTCCGACACTCAGATTGCAACGTTTGATTACGGCGAGATGCCTGTGGTCTGGACACATCGCACCTGGGGCAATGCGCCCGATCCGGATTATCCCTGGGCGGCCTTCATCTATGGCGATAAAGGGACGCTTAAGGCGGGTGTCCATAAGTACGATTTCATTCCTCGCGGCAAAGGCGAAAAGGCGCACGGCGATGCACTCTACGAATATGACGAATACCCCGAAGACAAGACCGAGAAAGACCTGGAACGTCACGTGGCCTCCGCAATAAGGCGGCACTGGAAGAACTTCCTGGTGGCGGTTGAGACTCGCAGCAAACCAGTGTCTGATATAGAGCAGGGTTATATCACCGCTGCCTCGTGCATACTGGCCAACATCGCGTGCCGGCTTGGCCGGACGCTTGTCTGGGACCCTGAAAGAGGCCGGGTCGTGGACGATAATGAGGCGAACCGCCTTCTGCGCCGGCCGTACCGCCGGCCATGGGTCCATCCTGAGCCTGAAAATGTGTGAAGCAGGTTTTAGTTGTGTCAGCTCTGTGGATTATGAGTTTGACAAATTGGTGTCCTGAATGAAGACTCTTCGCTTTGGAATAATTGGATGCGGCATGATGGGGCGTGAATTTGCCAGTGCCGCTGCCCGTTGGCTTCATCTGCCTGAGATGAACATACGGCCTGAAATAGTGGCAATTTGTCGTCGTAATATTTCGGATGAGAATATCAGTTGGTTTACTGACAACATACCAACTATCAGGCAGGCTACCAATGACTATCGTGAGCTTCTTGGCAATCATAACGTTGAAGCGGTTTATATCTCGGTTCCGCATAACCTGCACCAAAAGTTCTACTGTGCCGCTCTGAAAGCAGGCAAGCATTTAATGGGAGAAAAACCGTTTGGCATAGACAAGCAGGCGAATGACGCAATAATGGCGTCCGTTAGGAAGCACCCCGATTGTTTTGTCAGATGTTCGTCACAGTTTCTGTTCTTCCCTGCCGTGCAGAAAATCGGACGGATGATTGAGGCCGATGCCTTCGGCAAAATTATTGAGGTCAATGTCGGCTTCCTGCATTGCAGCGATCTTAATCCTGTCAAGCCCATCAACTGGAAGCGAACGGTCGAGGCCAATGGTGAATATGGCTGTATGGGAGATTTGGGGCCGCATATCTGTTCAGTTCCTTTTCGGGCGGGCTGGATTCCTTTGAATGTGCGGGCTGTGCTCTCTAATATAATACACGAGCGTCCGGACGGCAAGGGCGGTTTGATGCCTTGCCGGACATGGGACAACGCTACACTTCTTTGTCAGGCTAAAGATTCTAACTCAGGAGATGTCTTCCCGTTTTCGCTCAAGACACAACGAATCTCACCCGGCCAGAAGAATAATTGGTACATCGAAATTTTAGGCACAAAAGCTTGCGCTAAGTTTAGTACTAAGAACGCTAACACACTTGAAGTGCTCGAATACAAAGGCTCAGAGCAGTTATGGCAGAAGATTGATATGGGTCAGGAAGTTCCATTCAAATCTATCACGCATAACATCTCTCAATTTGGGATGTCCGATGCGATTCTTCAGATGTGGGCCGGTTTTGTATATGAGTTCGACAATGGCAAACCTTTTACCAGGTTTTCCGGCTGCGTTATACCTGATGAGACAACTTTGTGGCACCGGCTTTTCACCGCTGCTCTGAAATCGCATGAAAGCGGCACTACTGTTGCACTGAAATGAATTGAGTAATAGATAAAGAAGCGGCCTTTATACTTGGATTTTCTACTCCGTTTGTTCAGCAAGTCAGAGGTTTTTCTTATAATTCGATGAGTGTATTTCGAATCAGCACTTAAGCCGGATGATAAATAAAGCAGAAAAGGTGTAGGTATTTATTCAAATTGTCCGGCCGCTGCTTTGGAGCGTGCTAATTGGTCAACCGCAACCGCTATAATAATAATCGCCCCGATAACTATCAACTGAACGTTGGTGGATATGTCTAACAGCGTACATCCGTTCCGCAAAAAGCTTATTAAAAGTGTTCCAATTAATGTGCCTATTATTGTTCCTCTGCCGCCGGACAGACTGGCGCCGCCGATTACTACTGCGGCGATTATATCAAGCTCGAGGGTGACACCTGCCGTCGGCTGCGCTGAGACGGCCCGGCTGGTGGTAATCATTGCGGCTATACCCACAACCAGGCCGGTTAGGGCATAGATGCGTATCAAACAGGAATCCACATTCACACCGGCGTGAAAGGCCGCTTCTCTATTTGAGCCGATAGCGTAAGTATAGCGTCCCAGCCGGCTGTACTTTAGAAAAAAACCGGCAAGGGCGATAATGACGGCAAATATCAAAACGGAAATGGGAATACCGAGAACAACTCCCTCATTAAGGTACTTGTAGTGGGGAATATTATAAGGTTTCCCGGCATTCATTACGTAAGAAATCCCGCGAAAAGTGCTCATAGTGCCCAGGGTTACTATAAAGGGGGGGAGATTTAGCTTGGTAACTAACAGGCCGTTCAGCGACCCGCAGATAAATCCGGTGACGATACCGACAAAGGTGCCGAGAACAAGGGCCGCTCCCTGTGGATTTGTCCCGCCGATTAGAATCATCACCCAGGCGCCCACCATTCCGCTCAGAGCCATCATTGAACCAACTGAAAGGTCGATTCCGGCGGAAATTATAATTGCCGTCATTCCGACCGCTATAATGCCGTTCACACTTGAGCGGCGCAGTACGTTCAGGAAATTATCCGTAGTCAGGAACGTATCGGGTTTCAAAGCTGAGAGTAAACAGATTATTAACATCAGGCTGCCGAAAGGCAGTAACTGTCTTGCCAGTTTACTCATTGAGCGACCTCCACTGCTGCCAAATGCATAACTTCTTCCTGGGTGGTTTCTTTGGGATTTAAGTCTCCCACTAATCGTCCCCTTCGCATTACCAGTATTCTGTCGGCTATTCCGAACAACTCCGGCAATTCAGATGATATAAACAGTATCGCCTTGCCTTCCTCTGCCAGTTCATTGAGAAGGGAATATACTTCCTTTTTCGCCCCGACGTCTATACCTCGCGTCGGCTCGTCGAAAATCATGAACTTTGACTCGGCCAGTAACCAGCGGGCGATAAGAATTTTCTGTTGGTTCCCGCCGGAAAGGGAATCCACAGGTGCTTGAGGTCCCAGCCATTTGATGGAAATACGGCTTGCGATATCTGTAACGATTTTGCTTTCCCGGCCGGGTTTGATGATGTTCTTCATGCCTATTGCCACCAGGTTCGGCAGGGTCACATTCCAACTGCAGGGAAGCTCAAGACATAATCCGGTGCGCTTGCGGTCTTCGGTTAAAAATGCAATATGGTTGGCTATAGCGTCAGTCGGCGAGCTAATCTCCAGGCGGCGTTCATCAAGCTCGATAGTACCGGATGTTTTCCTGTCGATGCCAAATAGTGCCTGAGCGACCTGGGTGCGTCCGGCACCGACTAATCCAGCCATTCCAACAATTTCACCTTTTCGAATATCGAAAGAAATGTCCTCTACTCCATTTTTAGAAGAGAGGTTCCTGACTTTAACGCGAGTTTCGCCGATATTGACACTTCGGGCGGGGAAGAAATCCTTCAATTCTCTTCCAACCATATAATGTACGATTTTTGGAATATCCAGATTCGCCATTGACCCGGAATGGACCATTCTTCCGTCCCGCAGAACACTTACATCATCGGCCAGTCCGACAATTTCTTCCAGCCGATGGGAAATGTAGATAATGGAAAGCCCCTGCCGGCGCAGAGCTTTTACCAGTTCGAACAGCATTGCCGTTTCGATTTCAGACAGAGACGATGTCGGCTCATCCATAACAATTATCGAGGCATTACGCATCAGGGCTTTGAGTATCTCCACAATCTGGCAGTCCCCCATGGCCAGTTCCTCTACGGTGGCCCTTGGGTCAATCTTAAAGTTAAAGCGCTGCGCTGTTTCATCCGTTTGCTCTATCATCTTTTTGTGGTCCATTATGAAAGGCAAACGTCCCGGCAGTTCCATTCCGAGGAAAACATTTTCCGCTACTGTTAAATGTTCCGCCAGGTCCAGTTCCTGATAGATCATCGATATCCCGGCCGCAAGGGCTTCAAACGGTTTAGAGAGTCTTTGCACCTTCCCGTTGATTTCGATAGTTCCGCTGTCGGGCTGATATACACCTGCCAGGATTTTCATTAACGTTGATTTTCCTGCCCCGTTTTCACCCACGAGGGCATGAACTGTACCCCGGCGGACAGTAAAGCTAACATCAGAAAGGGCATGGACAGGTCCGAACTGTTTGGAAATTCCCCTCATACGCAATGGAATTTCCGTACCTGACAGCCGATTGTTAATGGTGGTTGCTATCATTTCAAATTAAGCAAAGCCTTGATCTTCGGTTCATCCAAGCGTTCTAAAGTGACCAGTTCGACACCTGTATCTATTAATTTGGGGACTTCTTTACCGTTGATTTTATCAACGAGAGTCTTAACTCCTGTATAACCCATTTTGTATGGGTCCTGTACCACCAATGAATCAACCACTCCCGATCTGAGCTTATCGATGAGCGTTTCTTCCGCATCGAAACCGACCATTTTTATTTTATCGGTTCGGCCCTGGCTCTGCAGTGCCTGCGCCGAGCCGACGGAAGTGCTGGCGTTACTGGCATAGAGACCATCGAGTTGGGCATGTTTGGTCAGTAGGTCTTCGGCGGCCTGTAGTGCCGTCTCCACAGTGGCCATTCCGTATTTTGTATCAACGATTTCTATATCGGGAAATTCCTTCTCGATAGTATCGATAAAGCCGTTTTCCCGATTGGTAGTCGAGCCTGAACCGGGCATAAACTTTGTAACAATAACCTTGCCTTTTCCATTTAGAATCTTTCCCATCCGCCGGGCTGCAATCACACCGCCCTGATAGTTATTGGTAGCAGCGAACGAGACATACTTGTCGGTATCTATTTCCGAGTCGATAATTACGCAGGGTATGTTTTTGGCGAACATTTCTTCTACCTTGGGAACAAGGGCGTTACTGCCATTGGGCGCAAGGACGACACCCGCGACTTTCAGGGCAATAAAATCTTCAACTATTTGTATTTGCCTTTCCCTGTCGCTCTCGAGTTCCGGGCCGTTCCAGGAAATTTCGTAGTCCAGTTCCTCGCCTGCTTTTTGTGCCCCTAAGCGCACTGACTCCCAGAATACCGATGATGTTCCTTTGGGAATCACTGCAATACGTCGTTCATCCTCGCTGCTTCCTTTGCGGATGATTCCGATTATTATAAAAACAGCCGCTATCCCAACAAGAGCAATTATACCTATAGCTTTTTTCATGGCTTATACTCCTGACTCTTTATCATATCATCTCCTTATGTATAACCAGGGATGTGTGTATGAATTTTAGCAAAAAACATCGCAGACGGAAAGTGTAACATTGTTGTCTGCCCAAAAAACGCAGGTCTGAATAACTCTTATGAGTTTTTGTGGCGTATGGGGGATTGTTTCGTATAATGATACACCGATAAAGGAATTTCCCCTGCATCGGAAGATAATTCTTGGCCCGGCAATGTTAATTCAGGGAGTTTGATAAATGCAATATACACCGGAAAATATTTTAGTTAAACCAGGCGTTTTCCCTGATGATCCGGATTTGATTTTATCCATCACGCCGCAGCAGGCTGGTTGGGAATATATCAGCTTTCAGGCCAGACGGCTTGCGGCCAATCAGAGCTGGTCATTCCAGAGCGGTGAGAATGAGCTGGCTATAGTAAATTTAAGCGGTCGCTACAGCGTTAGTTCGAATCGGGGCCGGTGGTCCGGCATAGGCGCGCGCAAAGATGTTTTTGACGGAGCCGCTCATGCGTTGTATCTGCCCCGCCGCACCGAGTTTACTATTACGGCTGAGCAGGCCGGTGAATATGCTGTGGCCTGGGTGCCGACCGATGAGGACCATGAGCCATGGCTGATTAAGCCTGAGGATGTGGATATTTCTGTCCGGGGGGGTGATAACGTCAGTCGCCAGATTAATGATTTGCTGCCTTCGGGCTCGCCGGTGCATCGTCTTGTATTGGTTGAGGTTTATACTCCCAGCGGCAACTGGAGCAGCTATCCGCCTCACAAGCACGATGTCCATCTGGAAGATGACCAGGGTAATCTGCTCGAAGCCGACCTTGAGGAAGTGTATTTTTATAAAATCGACAGGCCTGACGGTTATGCCTGTCAGCGGGTATATACGGGCCAAACCTCTCCGCTTCATAAAGCTGGTTGTTCTATTGACGCCTTGGTTCGGGCGGAGAATAACTGTGCCGTGCTGGTCCCGGAAGGTTATCATCCCGTGGTCAGTGCGCCCGGATATACAACGTACTACTTGAATGTATTGGCCGGCAGCGCCCAGACGCTTGCTAATCAGGATGACCCGAGATACACCTGGGTTAAAGATACTTACAAACAAAAAGACAACCGGCTTCCGTTATATTAGAAGTGGTTTCAAAACTGCTTTCGTCGCGAGAACAAGCGAAATTTACTCTCGCAAGGCGGAGGTTCAAAATCGCCGCAGGCGTAGCCAAAGCTACGTCGAGGACGAATTTTGTGCCGACAACGCCGCGAGAGGAAATTGCAGCCGTTCGTAGCGGAAATTGAGTTTTGAAACAGCTTCTTGTTTGCTCCGGGTTAAGCACGCAGTCGTTTTGTACAGGAGTATTATATGAGTGAGACTGAAACGAAATACGACACGCTTCACATGGGGCGCTCGTCAATCGATCTTTACAGTAATGATATTGGTTCAGCGTTTGTGGATATTAAGAGTTTTGCTGCTTATGTAGGAGGTTCACCGACGAATATCAGCGTAGGAGGGCGAAGGCTGGGACTAAAGACAGCTTTGTTGACAGGCCTCGGACAGGACCCGGTGGGGGATTTTATCCTGAAATTTCTGCAGGATGAGGGCGTGGAGACAAAATTTATCTGCCGTAAGCCCGGCAACCGCTCCAGCGCGGTGGTTCTGGGTATTGAGCCGCCGGATAATTTTCCTCTGGTTTATTATCGTGATAACTGTGCTGATATTGCATTGACGATAGATGATGTTCTTGAAGCCCCGGTTTCCGACAGCAAAGTATTTCAGTTCGCCGGCACGAATTTGTCCCTGGAGCCGTCTCGCAGTGCGACACTATTTGCCGCCGAGCTTGCCCGTCAGGCGGGGACAAAAGTTGTTCTCGATATAGATTTTCGTCCCGACCAGTGGCATGACCCGAGGGCCTTTGGCGTGGTTCTCCGTACGGCTCTGCGTCTTGCGGACATAGTTATTGGAACCGAAGACGAGATTAATGCAGCAATGTTAACCGATGTCAGTCATATAGAGCTGACGGATTCGGTTTCCGATACCCAGGTCAAGGGCGATGTGGACCAGGCGATTCGTAAAATGCTCTCGATGGGGCCCCAGGCGCTGCTGCAAAAAAAAGGCAGTCAGGGTGTTTGTGTTCATCTGCTGGATAAGCAGGGTAAAATAGAAAAAATCGATGCGCCTGGATTCCCCGTCGAAGTGACGAATATTCTGGGGGCCGGAGATGCCTTTGCCGCGGGATTTCTTTATGGATATGTCAAAGATTGGGGGTGGTACAAGTCCGCACGTATGGGAAATGCGTGTGGGGCGATTGTTGTCACCAGGCATGGCTGTGCCAATTTTATGCCCACCTATGAAGAGGTGAAGGTCTTTGTCGCCAATTATGGGGGACTTGAATAGCGATAATATATTCGTGGATAAACTTACATTGAACCACCGTGTTGATACGCATATAATCCGAAAAGTTGGATACTAAGTTTGAGAGAATTTTATAAGGCATAGCTTTTGGAGGTTTTTCTCATGAGTGTTAAAACTATTCGTTTAACAATGGCGCAGGCATTAATCAAGTATCTCACCAAACAGTATGTGGAGCGTGATGGCAAGGAGCAGGCTTTTTTTGCAGGGTGCTTTGGTATTTTCGGTCATGGTTGTGTCTCCGGTATAGGACAGGCTTTGCAGCAGTATCCGGAGTTTCGCTATTACCAGACCCGTAATGAGCAGGCGATGGTACATGCCTCGGCCGCTTATGCCAAGATGAAAAATCGAATGGGGACATTTGCCTGTCTTTCATCGATCGGCCCGGGGGCGACAAATATGATAACCGGAGCGGCCGTGGCGACGACAAATCATCTTCCCGTATTGCTTTTACCGGGCGATATATTCGCACGTCGCAATGTGGCGCCGGTCCTGCAGCAGTTGGAATCTGAAATTAGCCAGGATATATCGGTAAGCGATTGTTTTAAGCCCGTAAGTCGTTACTGGGACCGCATCAATCGGGCGGACCAGATATTAACGGCCTTGCCCGAGGCCATGCGTGTGCTTACCAGCCCTGCTGATACCGGAGCAGTGACTCTCTCGCTTCCTCAGGATACCCAGACAGAAGCCCATGATTATCCGGTAGAATTTTTTAATAAACGCATTTGGAGCATTCCGCGTAATCGGGCGGACAGCAAGGCTCTCAAAGAAGCTGCCCGGTGGATACGCGATTCCAAATGTCCGTTGATAATAGCCGGAGGCGGAGTTATTTACAGCGGTGCTGATGATGCTCTCAAACAGTTTGTTGAAAAGACGGGTATTCCCGTAGGTGTAACGATGGCCGGTAAGGGCAGCCTGCTTTATAATAATAAGCTGAATCTTGGGGCAATAGGTGTAACGGGTAACTTTGCCGCAAATCGTATAGCACGCCAGGCAGACCTTGTTATTGGGATTGGAACACGTTACAGCGATTTTACAACTGCAAGCAAGACGGCTTTTCAAAACCCGAATGTTCGTTTCGTAAATATTAACGTTGCTGAATTCGATGCGTTTAAGCATTCTGCGCTGCCGTTATTGGCTGATGCACGGGTAACTCTTGAGGAACTAATGAAACTCTTGGAAGGTTATCATGTTGAGAAAGACCATCAGCAAAAGGCGCAGCAACTGCATACGGAATGGCAGGAAGAGGTGGACCGAATTTACGCTATTCGTAATAAGCCCTTGCCGAGTCAGGGTGAATTAATCGGCGCAGTCAACGAGCTGAGCGAGCCTGATGCCGTAATGATAAACGCCGCAGGCAGTATGCCCGGCGACCTGCATAAATTGTGGCGTACGCGCCATTCCAAGAATTTCCATCTTGAATATGGCTACAGTTGTATGGGCTATGAAATTGCCGGCGGGCTGGGAATCAAAATGGCCGCTCCCGAGCGGGAAGTGGTCGTTATGGTCGGCGACGGCAGCTACCTTATGCTGTGCAATGAAATTGTTACTTCCATACAGGAAGGATGTAAACTAACTATCGTTATAATGGACAACCAGGGCTTTAACAGTATCGGCGGACTAAGCCGTTCCCTGGGACAGGAAGGATTCGGCACGCGTTATGCTTTTCCGAGCGATAACAAGCTCCCTGATGATGCATCAGGCCGGGTCGAAGTGCTCCCTGTGGACCTTGCCATGAATGCACGTGGTCTGGGTGCCCATGTTATTGAGTGCAGGACGTATGATGATTTTGTTAATGCCTTCAAGGAATCAAAGAAAACCGATAGGACTACGGTGATTTATATTCAAAACGACCGGTATGTGGGTGTGCCCGGTTATGAAAGCTGGTGGGATGTACCCGTGGCGGAAGTTAGCGAGATGGACAGCGTTAAAAAAGCTCGCAAAGAATGGGAGCAAAGCAGTAAGCAGGAGCGATTTTACTTTTAACTCAAACTAACAGATTGGCCTGATAAATATTCGAGATTTGCAGGGGAGGTCTTGCGTGTCAAAAATTCGTATTGCCAATGCTCCATGCTCCTGGGGCTCTTTGGAATTTGAAGGCCTTGATGGCCAAGCGGTACCTTATGGGCAAATGCTCGATGAGCTGAAGGAAACGGGCTACGAAGGAACTGAATTAGGCGACTGGGATTATATGCCTACAGATCCTGATCAGTTACATGCAGAACTGGCCAGGCGGGAATTGGTAATGCTTGGTGCCTTTGTGCCCGTAGCATTGAAGGATGCTGATGCTCATAAAGCCGGACTTGATGAATCATTGAAGATCGCCCGCTTGCTGGCTGATGTTGCCGAAAAGGGCGGCTATGATCATTTACCGTTTCTGGCGCTTGCCGACGATAATGGGACAGATGCGGTTCGGACCAAAAATGCCGGCCGAACAAATCCCCAAATGGGCCTGACTGATGAGCAGTGGAAGGTGTTTGCCCGCGGAGCCGGGGATATTGCCCGGGCGGTGAAGTCCCAAACCGGCCTGCGCACGGTATTTCATCATCATTGCGCCGGATTTGTTGAAAGGCCTGACGAGGTTGCCCGGTTACTTGAAATGACCGATGGGGATTTATTAGGCCTTGTACTCGACACCGGCCACTATACCTATGGTTCCGGAAAAAACGACCCAAAAGCTGTGCTTGAAGCCCTCGAACTTTTTACCGGGCGTATCTGGTATATTCATTTTAAGGATTGTCATCCGCAAATCGCCGACACGGCACGCCATGAAGACTGGGATTATTTCGAAGCGGTTCGAAAAGGGGTGTTCTGTGAGCTTGGACAGGGCTGTGTTGATTTTCCGTCCGTGCTTCGCTGCTTAAAAAAGCAGAATTACGATGGCTGGATTGTAGTTGAGCAGGATGTTCTGCCGGGAATGGGCTCGCCTAAAGAAAGTGCACGCCGCAACCGCCAATACCTGCGCTCGCTGGGTGTTTAATAAGGGAGGTTTTCAACCATGGCAATGACCATCGGTAAGTGGCGCAGGTTGCAGCAAACAGCCGGTCCGAAGGGCACTTTTTACATAGCGGCGATTGACCACCGGGGCCCGCTTCGCCGTTCGCTTCAAGCCGAATCACCTCAGGGCAAAACGAATGAAGCGTTGACCGCCCTTAAAAGAGATATTGTGCGGCATTTGGCTCCCGCAACATCTGCGGTTCTGCTGGATCCGGAAACTTCAGCCGCCCAGTGTGTGGCGGATGGCTCAATCCCGGGTAACACCGGCTTGATTGTCGCTTTGGATACCGGCTCGACCGGCGATCCGTTAAATCGTACGACAGGCCTTATTGATAACTGGTCGGTTGAAAAAACTGTTCGTATGGGGGCCTCAGGCGTGAAAATGCTGCTTTACTATAATCCCCAGGCCCCCGAGGCCCGCGAACGGGAGAGCCTTGTCCGGAAGGTGGCCCGGGATTGTGCGCAATATGACATACCTTTTTTCCTCGAACCTTTATCTTATGCTTCCGACGACCAGAACAAGCCCTTACCGCCCGAGCAAAGGCGTAATGTTGTAATTGAGACTGCACGGCGCCTGGTTCCGTTGGGTGTTGATATTCTCAAAGCTGAATTTCCTGTGGATGTGAATGCCGAACCGGATGAAAATATCTGGCGCGAGGCCTGTGAAGAATTGACGAGTGTAAGTGAGGTTCCGTGGGTATTATTGTCGGCGGGTGTTTCTTACGATACTTTTTTAAAGCAGGTGCGCGTTGCCTGCCAGGCTGGGGCCAGCGGTATAATGGCGGGCCGCGCTGTCTGGAAAGAGGCGGTGACATTAGACGTTGCTGCGCGAAACAATTTTCTAAAGAGTGCCGCATACGAGCGAATGAAAGGGCTAAAGTCGCTTTGTGAAGAGTTGGGCAGGCCCTTTACTGAAGTTTATGGTTCTCCTGAGCCGGGTTACGATTGGTTTCTCGAATAGTCAGGGCCGCTTTTCGTGGGATATGCCCGGAACATTCATTTTCTACTCTTCTTTTTGCCGGGCTTCTTGCCTGCAGAGCTTTTATACCACTTCTCCCACAGAGCTGCGAGCTGAGCAGCTTTTTCCGGATACTTCCTGCTCAGATTTGTAAGTTCGACAGGGTCGGCTTCTATGTCATAAAGCTCCCATGGCTTTTTGTCCATCCTTACAAGCTTCCATTTTCCCTGCCGCACGGCGCAGCCGTGTGCGAATTTCCAGAACAGAGCTTCGTGCTTTTGACGCTTTTGTCCCCGGAGGATTGGCACCATACTTTTTCCATCGGCCGGATCAACCTGCCGGCCATCAAAGGTCCCGGGGTACCCGATACCTCCGGC
Organism: uncultured Pirellulales bacterium; assembly: GCA_964653075.1. Lineage (GTDB taxonomy): Bacteria > Planctomycetota > Phycisphaerae > Sedimentisphaerales > Anaerobacaceae > NIOZ-UU13. Next base: position 8,540 of record CAZZAX010000031.1, on the reverse strand, counting down.
CTCAAGGACCGTTGGTAGAATATCTATAACGTGACATACCTGGCGGTTAATTTGTCTGCCTTTGCTGATAACTTCCGGCCACTGGACTATCAGCGGCACACAGATACCGCCTTCGTGGTCGTACTGCTTAAACATGCGAAACGGTGTATTACTTGCGTTGGCCCAGCCGTATCCATAGCTCTGCCAGGTGTCTTCCGGGCCGGGCATTACATCCGGGCGGTTGCCGGTTTTGATTTCTCGGCCGTCACGAGTCTGTTTGTTCAGGAAAGGCCCGGTGCGCGACTCCTTGTACTCCACGTGGCATCCGCCGTTATCGACAAGTATCATAATCAGCGTGTTCTCCAGCCGGTTCGTTTCCTCCAGGGCCTTGAGAATCCGTCCTATCCCTTTGTCCATACGGGTTATTTGAGCCGCGTACACCTCCATTCGCCGCTGCTGCCATTGTTTGTGTTTTTCGTCTTTCCATGCGGGCACATTAGGATGCCGCGGCGAAAGCGGTGTATCTTGTTTGACTATACCTGACTTCTTCATACGTTCGAGGCGCTGCTGGCGGAGTCTGTCCCAGCCCATGGCGTACCGGCCTTTATGTTTTTCGATTTCTGCGGGTAAAGCATGCAGCGGCCAATGTGCCGCTGTGTACGCCGTGTAGAGAAAAAGCGGGATTGCTTTCGGTGTCTCCTTGATGTATCTCACTGCGTTATCACTGATGGCGTCGGTATAGTAGAAGTCTTTATTCTTTTTCCATTCATCTTCAGCCGGCTTGCCGTCACGGCTCAGGGTCAGTGGAGCGAAGAAACTGCCGCATCCCTGGGGAGTCCCGAAGAAATTATCAAAACCACGTTCGAGCGGAGCATTTCTGTTTAGTATGGGTTCATCTACATTGTGCCACTTGCCCACAGCACAGCTTCGGTAGCCGGCCTTTGAAAGTACCTCGGCGATTGTAACGTTCCTGCCGCTGTTGTATCCGCGAATATGGTACTGACCCGTAAGCAGGGCGGCCCGCGTAGGAGCGCACATACTTTCGCAATGGAACTGGGTAAAGCGAATGCCGCTGGCAGCGATTCTGTCGATATGCGGCGTTCGAATCTCACCGCCGTAGCAGCCGAAATCAGAGTACCCGATGTCGTCGCCAATAATAATTACGATGTTTGTTTGCCTGTCTCTGTCCGAAGCCTTTGTCAGCCGGGATGTCATTAAAACGGCTGTGCTTGTTCCAATCATCCTCAGGAAATGTCGTCTTGTGAACTCAATCAAAACGGTCTCTCCATGGTTTTCCGTTGGTACTCTTCTTTGCCAGAAGTATATACCGTTTATATTAAAAATACGAGCAAATTGTATCTATTATGAGACCTCTGAATATTAGAGATTCCCTAAATATCGTATAGGAAGTTATTCTCTTGTGGGCGGCAACTGTGAGAAACTTACCCGCGGATTGATGTCCTATAAAATAATGGCCTCATAGCAATTAAATCTTGTGGTTTTGCATTCTCTTATCTGTTTCTTATATTTTAATTGTCGGGTAATTATTGAGAGAACTATGAAAGTAAACTGTTTGGATTATCAAAGACTTTATTATTTTGGATGGGGAGGTTGAAAAATGAATTATTTTGGACAGATTAAAAAATGGATTGGTGAGATAACAGAAATTTCTTTGCTGCTGATTGCCCTTGGCGTCTCAGTAGAGGTTCTGTTTGGCAGCAAAGTTCCTGTTTTTAGCGGGATCGTAACTAATCTCACCGGATTGATCAGCACTCTGGGCGAAAATGGCCTCGTTGGCCTGGTCGCTTTGGGTGTCATTCTCTTTCTGTTTCAGAAGAGAAAAGCAGTCGAACAGCAGCAGCAGCCGCAGCATTATAATCAGCAAATGTAGCGTTGCCGGAGTACTGCTTTCGTAGTTTCATCCTGGACCGAGATGGCCTGCTGCTCTTGTCGGCCACGGCCAGATCGGTCCGGGATTTGTTCGAGCGGGTTTTTCGACTGACGGTGATAACAACTTGCTCGAAAGCCGTCTCTAATGATGGTATGCAGGTGAATGCGGAAAACTTAAAACGGATTCCGCATGTTTTGAGGAGGAAAGGATGGTGATGTAATGCGTAAGGATCCGGTTAGGTTCACAAGCCAGTGGGCTCTTATTGCTGTGATCATGTTTTATACTCTCGGGACAACAATGATCGCACGGCATACGAAGCGAATTTTTAAACCGGCATCGGCCGGCGGCAGCGAATACGGCGAATATTCCAGGATACCTGAGAGCCTGAATCAGCCGAAACCTTTGGATGAGGAGGAACAAAGGCAAAACAGAACTACCGGCCTAATTCACTGGGGCGGTGAAGAGTCTAACTTGATGTTGTATAACGTTGCCTTCGGAAATGAGCAGCAGAACACCGAGAAGGTTGGCAGCGAAGAAGAAGAGAAAAAGGATGCTCAGCAGGAGCTGACCAAGATACGAACTAAAATAAAATGTGTAGAGACGATATTAAGGAACGCGGTTATTGAACCCTATTGCGTCAACGGTCAAACAGAAGGACTCAAAATAAACGGTCTGGACAAAATATCGCAGGCAAAGGCCCTTCTCCTTAAGAGCGGCGATATAATTCTTGCAGTAAACGGACAAACTTTAAGCAGCAAGAGGGATGCTTATGATATCTTCAAAAAAGCAAGGAAAGAGCCGATTATGATAATCGACCTCTTGCAGGATGGCCAGGCTAAAAAACTCCTCCTCGATTTCCAGTAAGTGCCTAATGTGTATAATCGAAGGATAATATTCACTAACAACTAATTCTAAACTCTCAATTCTACATTCTAAATTCTAAATTCAATCCTTCATCCTAAGCTTGTGCCCAAGGTGCGGAGACGAAGGGCTCAATCCCTAATAATTCACCCCTTAGGGGTCAATTTACCCCCAAGGGATAGTCAATAATCTATAATCAATTTATCTCAAAGCGATAGAAAATAATAAATAATCATTTGCCGGGTGGCAGCTTTGTTCAGTCCTGACATTGGGTATCAAATCTTGACTGAGGCTATGGCCATAGATCCTCATCAAGCCACGACTCCATCAAGATGGCACGGTCCCCAGCGTCAACTACTCCATCCTCGTTCAGGTCGGTACGCAGAGGGTTGAAGACCGATATATCAAATTCCATGTCATCAGTAAGCAGGAAAGCGTCTATCTTAGCTCCATCTTCCCTGTAGGTGATTTCCACTGTATAGTTCCCGGCTTCCATCGTGAACAGCACTGTTTTATCGGCGTCGTCCATGCTCCGGACAGGAGTCCACATCCAGCTACTGCTATTCACCACGCCCCATCTTACCCAGCCGGTGTCGTTACTCCTGTTGGTGGTAGCCCCCTGAATTCGGAGCCAGAAGGAATCGTCCTTGCCGTCGGGGCAGAGTGTCCGGCCAAGGATCTGATATACACCACCCGAGACATAGATATCATAAGTGGCGGCCTGGTTTTCGTTGGGACCGCCGCTGCTGCCGGGCCGACACTCCATATACTGTCCGCCGGAGGCTTCAGGGTCGTCCCATAACATCATAGGCTCGCCTATTGTATCGGCTGACTCTACTTCACGAAAAACTGCGACAACATCTTCAGGACGTACTGATTTACTGCCCAGCTCGCTTTCCAATATCGCAAGGTCTAACTCGTCAACAACGCAGTCGTCATTGAAATCGCACTTGGGCTGTCCAATTTCAGGCCTGCATCTGGGTATATACACTCGGATATCATCAAGGTACAAAGTGCCGGTACCTCCGGTCTGAGGATTTTCCTTGTCGCCCACACCGATGCACATCTTCTTGATAGCGGCCGGATTTAGTCCCGCATCGCTTATCTCACTCAGTAAAATGTTCCACTCCTGCCAGCCGTCTAATTGAACAGCGGCCGGGTCCTCGTGAGTGAAGACCTTTTCCGCACCTGTGCTGTCTCCGATCAAAATGTACAATGGCTCATCCGAGTTACCCGGGTCACCTTCGAACCATACGGTTAACGATTTAAGATTATTCGCCGTCCAGTCTTGTGGCGTCTCCCACTCACGCCGGACCTCTGATATACCCGCTACGATGTTGTTGTACATAAACGGTGCTGACTTCCCGCCGCCATGAACGACAGTAGACTCAAGAGACCAGCCTGTAAAATAGCCCATTGTTGAGCCGTTTGTTGAAGGATTGTCCAATCCATCTAACCAGGTATAATATACAAGATTGCTGCCCTCTTCCTCTGCCACAATATCGTTGTAGGACTCGAAGTCATCCACGATAATAAAGTTAGCAACGGTAAAGCCCCACACATCGCCTTTCCACGGACTACCGGGCTGGGCATCATTGACCTCGTCGATACGCCAATAGTAAGTCTCACCCCATTCAAGAGGTTCAGGAAATGTATAGCTTCCAACGGCCTGCCGGCCTTGATAAATGTCTGGACTGGTTACCTCAGCGGACATTACCTCGGAAGGACTTGTGCCAATGTACAGTTCATGCTGGGCTCCATAAATACCACTTCTCCACGTCAGAGCTGGATTGTCCGGCACGTCTTTAGCCCCATTACGCGGGTCAGGAATCGTCGCGTATAACTCTAACGGTATCAGCTCCCTTATCTCGTCTTGTGTCAGAGTATGGTTGTAAATTCGAATATCGTCAATAGAGCCTATGAAACTGCCCCCGACGGGTCCAACACCCTGGCCAATACGTATTATATGTCCATCCGCATCGTCGCCGGAGTCGAAATCACCCCTGGTGGCCATCAGCTCCGCATCCACATAGAAATTCCATAAGTCATAGGAATCTTTATAGTCATGCTCTTGTGAAAATACTACATGGTGCCACTCACCGTCCCTTATGAAGGTCGGACTCGTCAGAGCGCCAACCCAGCCCTGGTACATATCCCATTGGCCCGCAGAATTTATACCGAATACTCTGTCGTTTTCTGAGTGTGCCGTAGGATCCAGTTTACCTATAGCACTCATAGCAAAAACTCCGGTCGCCGACGATTTGAGCCATAGGGCTATCGTAACATCCGCACCGCCCATTTCAATCCCCTCCGGAACGGCAACATCTATGTAGCCGGCACCGTCAAGCTCAACACAGCTGCCGAGCTTTCCCTCTGCCCATACTACACCTTCTTCAGTTAAGGTGCCGTCATGCCCATTACCTGTGGCATCCTGAGCAAACGTGCCGGAGCCCTCGTCAAAGGGAAGGTGTGCTACCAGGGCCGCTGAGGCATTGCCCACAATGCTCAGCAACAAAACAAAATAAACCAGAAAAAACAATTTTCTACACATAGTAGTTCTCCTTAAAAAAGTAAAATACCAATACTTTGGCTGCTCTTACTATTACTAATTTGTCACTTACGCTTCCGGTGGATAAAGACGAATGTCATCGAAGTACATTGTACCTGTACCGCCGGTAACGGAGCTAAGACCAATAGTAATCGAATTGACATTAGTAAGGTTAACACCCTGGTCGGCAAACGCCTGTAATGGGATATTCCATTGCGTCCATCTCGTTATCGTTGCTGCGTCTGGGTTATCGTTATCTACCCTTGCAGTGCCGTTGAGAGCAACGTACAAAGTCTCTGCTGCGTTGGCTGAACTACCTCGATACCAAATTGTCAGGGTATCGACACCATTGACTGTCCAGTCACGATTGGAAGTCAAGACATAAGTCGCCTCGGATTTTCCAACACTATTGTCGTAAGACATTGGCATCGACTGATTACCGCTATTAACGATAGTTTGCTCTGCAAATGGAGGTTGGTCATAACCTATGAGAGCACCATTTGTTGGATCGTCATATCCGTCTATCCAGGCGTTAAATATCCTGTTGCTATTGGGATCAGCGGGATCAAGGTCATTGTACGATTCCATATCGTCAATGATTAGGAAGTTTGCCGTAGTGAAGCTCCAGAGCGGACCAGTCCACGGGCTGTCAGCGTTAGCGCTGTTGGCCTCGTCAATCCTCCAGTAGTAAGTGCTGTCCCACAGGAGTTTTCCTGGGTCATAGCTTTCAGAACCGAGGTCTCTGGTACCTTTATACTCCGGCGAGCCTGTATCGGCATTTTTCACGGCATCTTTATCTGTGCCAAAGTATAACTCATGCGAAGCAGCAAAGACACTCGGTGACCAGGTAATAATCTGCGTCTGCTTTACATCCACAGCGCCATTAGCCGGGTCCGGGCTTCCGACGGCGCCCTGAGTAGTAAAGCTCCAGACGTTACCTTTATACGTGGCGACGGCATCAAACTCATCGACTCGCCAGTAGTAAGTCTTAGCCAATTCAAGTGTACCGGGAGTATGGGTTGCAGTTCCCTGTGGGAGTCCACCAGCGGCATTGTTGACTTCGCCAAAATTGTCGCCGAAATATACTGTGTGCAATTTAGAACCAAAACCTGCCGTCCAGCTAAGGTTTGCATCCGGGTCTACCTGCTCGGCACTATCAGCCGGGTCGGGGTTATAGGCGGTTCTGGCAGCAATCATAAAGCTCCAGACATCGCCTTTCCATGGACTATTCGGCTCGGTGTCATTGACCTCGTCAATCCGCCAGTAATATGTCGTGCCCGGAACAAGGCCGTCCGGAAAAGGAAATCCGGGAAAGCCGACAACAAGAAATGTCGGGGTCTGATTGCCCTGGAACGTGCTCTCAGCGCCGGCACTCACGTCGTCAAAATTGTCGCCGAAATATACATCGTGTGAGACGGCATTATCTCCCGGCGACCAGCCAAGGCTCACCCACGTATCCTCATAGATGACATCATCATCCGGGACTGGTTTATAAGCATTTACGCGTTTCGAGGCACCAAGCATATAACTGACCGCGTTGAGAAACATTATTTCACCGTCGGCGGTGAGGTTGTATCGACCATCGACGCCGCTGTTCGTGCCGGAGATAAATAACATACGCCGACCACCAGCAATCTGGCCCGACCCAGCGTAGAATTCCTGCTCTGCTTCCCACTCAACTATCCAGAGTTCGTCGTTGTCTGCTCGCTTGGCGAGCAGCGTACCGTTGCCCGCATCTGTAATGCTTGGAAAGGAGCTTGCCTCCGTGATGACCGGAACCTGATTGTTGTTGTCAAGGTTTACACCATTGAACACAGGATGGCTGATATCCATCGCTTCCATCGCAGGAGGAAGACTGTCATTATAGGCGTCTGTATTTATCCACAGCCATCGGTTACTCCTGGCAATATGTGCAACTTGCATTATGATAGGCGTCTCGATGGAGTTCCATGCGGCTATGGTACCAGTGTAATCGCCGCTATTGGTGTCGCGACTGATAATGATAAGGTCAGCAGCGTTAAGAACATCAATCTCCGCCGCATCGAGGCTGCGACCTTCCTGATTACGGAAATCAAGGTTGACGGTGTACCCCTGGGCCTCAAGCAGTTCCACCCAGGGCTGGTCAGCCGGGACTCCGTCTGTAGGGGTCTTGTTGTCCGACACCCAGACGATTGTGGCGGCGTGCACCGACGATACCAGGCAAAAAGATAAGACTAAAACCAAATAAACCAATTTCTTAGACATAATAATCCTCCTTTACCACGTCCCGTTTTTGCCGCAAGGCATCCTGCGGACGACGGGCGGAATTCAAAAAAGTTATAAAACCTTCAATGTTTCAGCTATACACAAAAGCACTATTTGTCTTCACTGGGATTTCCCATATACACTTCACTGAAACACTCCTGTTCGCTACAAGTCCTATAATACAAAGATTTCATCTCAATTTCAATAATAATCCGGCAGGAGGTACCCATGGAGCGAACTTTAGTGAGTGAAGTGGATGGGAAAAACTAATTTCTACCTTCGGTTCGCGCCAGTTTAAATCACTCCGGAATTTACCCTCGATTTTGCCCACTTGCTTTTGAGTTTACACAGAGCTTGCCCCTTAGGGGCTTATCCCCGAGTGCTGCTAACTTGACGTGCAACATGGGAGTGTGTGCTTTCTTGCTTTCCTGCCGGGGGTCGGTGGGGGGAGCCGGCCTCCCGTATTCTTTCTTCTGCTTCAAAGCTGCTAACAAATCGTCTTTTATTTGGCGGCAGATTTGATCAGCCCCTTTCCGGCCATGCCCTCTATTGACAGAAAAAGCAATCTCCCTCCCTCGAAAGATATGTCATTAACACCTGGTAAGCTTAAAATTACCCAGTCTGCGTTAACGTCTGGCAAGACGATCAGAGATAAAAATGCTTATGTGCCGAACAAGTTTTCTTTCGGCCCTTCGCAAGAAAATGAGGGCCGAAAGAAAATGCTTCCTACGATACAAGGATGTTGCTAAACCAGAAATCGTGTATGTTTAATTCACGCTGAACCATTACATTTCTACCTTCGGTTCGCGCCTGTTTTAATCACTCCGGAATTTTATTCCTGCGTGATACTGTACGATGCTCATGCTGGCCTCAGGTAGAAATGTTCTTATGACCTTTTTCTTTCCAATCTCCAATCTCTAATTCACTAATCTTCTCCTCGATAAATCGAGGCATTTTCGACAAAAAACGCTGGTAATTTCCGACAAATTTCAATTTTTCCAAAATTTTTTTTATTCC
>CAZZAX010000030.1:0-45235 GCA_964653075.1 uncultured Pirellulales bacterium | reverse complement strand
CTTTACCAGGCCCATAAGTGAAAAATCACCTCATAACTGGCGAACTTGGGTTAGCGGCCGGTTCTAATTGGCGAACGGCAAAGAAATTTCTTATGGGGTTGACAGAATCGGCCCAGGCGAATATATTAGTTAATCTTATTTTTCCCTGTGGAGTTGCTGCTTTTTGAAATGTTTACTACCTGCTCTGCGAAGTCGCCGGGCTGATACAGAAATATTGGATATAATCCCGTGTATTTGTGGATTATTTTAATGCGAAACTGTAGTTAGAAGGAGAATTTTATAATGGCAGAAAAAAGGGTGTATTTTTTCGGTGGCGGCAAGGCCGACGGCAACGCTAAGATGAAGGAATTCCTGGGCGGCAAGGGCGCCAATCTCGCGGAGATGACAAGGATAGGAGTGCCGGTCCCGCCCGGCTTTACGATCGGTACGAAGGTATGCAGGGAGTATTATAAATCGGGGGGCAAATGGCCGACCGGACTTCAGGCCGAAGTCGATAAGAATCTGGCCAAGCTCGAAAAGGCAATGAACGCCAGGCTCAGCGATCCCAAAAACCCGCTGCTGGTCAGCGTCCGAAGCGGAGCCGCCGTATCGATGCCCGGCATGATGGATACCGTTCTTAATTTAGGGCTGAACGACGAAGTTATTGAGGGCATTATTAAAAAGACCAGGAACCCGCGGTTCGCATACGACATTTATCGCCGGTTTATCGATATGTTCGGCGATGTTGTGATGGGCTGCGACCATGAGCACTTCGAAGAGGTAATTCACGCAGCGAAAAAGAAGGCCAGGGTCGAACTCGATAACGAGCTAAGCGCGGAGCAATTGAAAGAGGTTGTCGATAAGTACAAGAGTGTCTATAAAAAACACGTCGGCGAATTGTTCCCACAGGACGGCAGAGTCCAGCTAAGGCATGCCATCGACGCGGTGTTCGGCTCGTGGATGATACCAAGAGCAGTGAGGTATCGCGAGCTTAATAATATTACCGGCTTGCTGGGGACGGCGGTGAACGTTCAGGCGATGGTGTTCGGTAATATGGGCGACGACTGCGGGACGGGCGTTTGCTTTACGCGGAATCCGAGTACAGGTAAGAAGGAATTCTACGGTGAGTTTTTGATGAACGCACAGGGTGAGGACGTGGTGGCCGGGATCAGGACCCCGATGGAATTGAAGAAATTGAACAAGAAGCTGCCGAAGGCTTACAAGCAGCTTACGGGGCTTATGAGCCGTCTGGAGAAGCATTACAAAGACATGCAGGACATGGAGTTCACCATCCAGAACAAGGTACTGTATATTCTTCAGACGCGAACGGGCAAGCGGACGGCCGAGGCCGCGGTCAAGATAGCCGTAGATATGGTCAGCGAGAAACTCATATCGAAAAAAGTGGCTGTTAACCGCGTAGAGCCGGAGCAATTGGACAGGCTGCTTCATCCGCACTTCGACCCGAAGGCCAGGCGCAACGTAATCGCAAAGGGTCTTCCGGCATCGCCCGGGGCGGCGGTCGGGCAGGTTGTATTTACGGCCGACCGCGCCGAGGTCTGGAGAGATAAAGGCAAAAAGGTCGTTCTCGTCAGGAAAGAGACCAGCCCGGAGGACATCGGTGGAATGGATGCGGCCGAAGGTATTCTGACGGCCTTCGGCGGCATGACAAGTCATGCGGCGGTCGTCGCACGCGGTATGGGAAAATGCTGCGTGGCGGGCGTCGGCGCTTTGAATATCAACTATAAAACCAATAAACTTGCCATCGGTAAACTGACCATCAAAGAAGGCGACTGGATCAGTTTAGACGGCTCGACGGGTGAGCTTATGACGGGCCAGTTGGCCACAGTGGCGCCGACGATGAGCGGGGACTTCGGTAAGTTTATGAAGATTTGTGACGATGTGCGCAAACTCGGAGTTCGCACGAACGCCGATACACCGGGCGATGCAAAGAGGGCGAGAGACTTTGGCGCAGAGGGCATCGGGCTTTGCAGGACCGAGCATATGTTCTTCGAGGGCGAGCGGATATGGCCCGTGCGGCAGATAATTTTAGCTGCCGATGATTATGCCCTGATGCTTGAGAAGATTGCAGCGGCCGAGACCGCCAAAGAGAAAAAAGCAATTGAAAAGGAAAATGCCGTTGCAAAAAAGCAGTTCGAAGGTGCCTTAAGTAAGCTGCTGCCTTATCAGCGCAGCGATTTCGAGGGTATTTTTAAAGCGATGGCGGGGCTGCCGGTTACGATTCGTCTGCTTGATCCGCCGCTGCATGAGTTCCTGCCGCAGGAAAAATGGAACCAGGCGGAGATGGCGCTGCAGCTTGGAATCAAGCCGGCTGTAGTTAAGGCGAAGGTTGACCAGTTGCATGAGTTTAATCCCATGCTCGGCCATCGCGGGTGCCGCTTATCGATCACATATCCGGCTATATACCGGATGCAGGCAAGGGCAATAATCGAGGCGGCTTTGAAGGTGAAAAAAGCCGGCAAGGTGGTTCTTCCTGAGATTATGATTCCACTGGCCGGGGCAGTTGCGGAACTGAAGCTGGTCAAGGATGAAATCATCGACGAAATCAATATGGTCTTTAAGGAGAAGAAGGCCAAGATCAAGTACATGATCGGGACGATGATTGAGGTGCCGAGGGCGGCTTTGACGGCCGACGAAATAGCGACGGAGGCGGAGTTCTTCAGCTTCGGCACGAATGACCTGACGCAGATGACGATGGGCTTTTCGCGGGACGATGCCGGTAAGTTCTTAGGTGAATACGTCAAAAAGGGCATTTATGCAGCGGACCCGTTCCAGCAGCTCGACCAGGTCGGTGTAGGTAAGCTGGTTGAAATGGGCACGAATCTCGGCAGAAAGACCAGAAAGAAACTGAAGGTGGGTATCTGCGGTGAGCACGGCGGTGAGCCGACCAGTATCGATTTCTGTCACCGGGTCGGGATGAATTACGTATCCTGCTCGCCCTTTAGAGTGCCGATTGCACGTCTGGCGGCGGCACAGGCAGCGGTTCGTTAAATGATTGATGATAATCCTTGGGGATAAATTAATGAATGATCATTGACTTTTGATGATTTATTAGTTACAATTGGTTAACGATATTTGAGGAGAGCCGCTCAGCACATTGTGTGTTTGGCGGATAGCGGTTAACCGGGAAAAGGGCTTCAGCCTTCTGTGGAGGCTGAAGCCCGAATTCTTTTACCCGAGAAAAATTTTTAGTTTGTGGTTTGTGTTGTTTTGTGTTAATCTCCGTGGCGTGAGATGAACGGGAAAATATCATGGAAAAGTTGGTGATTGACCCTAATTTCCTCCGATTTTTGCTCTGATGATGGGACTTTTATGAAGAACAACAAAGGTGAGTTATGGAAAGGGATTTATTATCCTAAAGAGTTTATTAAGAATAAACGCTCATTGACACTTCTCGGTCTACTTTTCGATAAAATAACTTGCCATTTCCCAGTCTCACATATGGCTTGTGGAGGTGGGCATGGCATGTCTGAAGATTTGTTCGGCGAGAATCTATTATTTAAGGCTGGGGTAATAGAACTGGAAGAGGAATACTTGCTCGATGAAGTAGATGAACTGGTCGAAGATTGGCCAATGGATGGGATATGGCCAAAGGACTTTAACAGGTATGTGGAGCTTCAAATCGCTGGGATGGCAATTAGAAAATCCCAGGATGCATCTTTTGTTCCAGTGACAGACAATAAAGATTTTCGAGTCCCGGCACTCATACTAAGTAATTTTGATATTGAAAAAAATGCAAAGCTTCAAGCAGTTGCCGGAGCGATTGCGTGTATAGAGATGGTGTTGCCTCCAGTTATTGGATTAGAGGACGAAGATATATTAAGGCTAAGAGAGGAATTGGAAGAAGAATTGATTCCATTTCGGAGATCTATGTTGGGACTTGCACCACAAATTAGGAAATACCTAGATGAAGGCGTGTCAGTAAGTGATGTCTATCGAGAGGCCAAGTACGTAATAGACACATGTGTAAGACCTGCTTTAGACGAGTGCAAGGCTAAGATGGAACAAAGTAAAAATGAGTTTTGGCGAAAGATATTACTAAAGGCAGGAAGTGGCTTGCCGAAATTTGTGATGAATTGGGCTAAAAAATCCCTCATTTCAGCTGCGGTTGATGCAGTGAAAGATATAGCGGATTTGGGGGTGTCGGCGATAAACAATGATGTAATTCTTGAGAATATGAGAAGGCAAGGTGGTTTTGTTTTTAACTAAATTTTGAAGAAAAGATAAAAAAATATTAAAAGCAATGGGGCGGTTTTAACAAGAAGAAAGCCGGCAGACTGTTAGACGGTGAAATATGGGATGAAATGCCAATTAATTTTCGAGATAATATGTATACCTGAGGTTATTTTTCAAGCTGGCACAGTCAACAAATGAAATGTTCTGGAAAGGAGATGAGGATGCGCGACGGAATTATATGGGCGGCAGGGATTTTGTTTATTTTGGCCAATTTTGTTACGGCCGGAGCAGTCCGGGCGGAGGATGTTGTGGTGGACGGGGCCCGGCGATATCAGACTATAGAGGGTTTCGGGACGTGTCTTATTGCATGGTCGGGGAGGTTCCGCGAGCTTTACCGCACGGAGGAGTTTCAGAGGATATATGTCGAGGGAGTCGGATGCAATATGCTTCGCGTGAATATGTGGGGGCCGACGTTCGAGAGGCAGACGGAAGACTGGAGGCAAATCCGGTGTGAGGACTTCGATATGGATGTCGATGGCGGGCGGGCCCGGATATTCGTCGATTTTGGCAGGGGGATCCTGAAGATAAATCCGGAGATTAAAATCATCGGGACGGTCTGGAGTCCTCCGGCGTGGATGAAGGTTAATAAGTCCATTACCGATAAAAAGTCCGGCGCCATTCGGGCAGGGGATTACAGGAGAATTAATAACCGTGTCGATCCGAAGTATTACAGGCACTTCTGTAAGTGGATGGCAGAGTACGTGAAGATGCATGAGAAGCTGGGTGTGCCATTTTATGCCGTGAGTGTCGGCAACGAGGTGCAGTTTACCCAGTCTTTCGAGAGTTGTGTGTGGGACGGGAAGGACTATGTGAGCATTATAATTATGCTTCGCGAGATGCTGGATGCAGAGGGCTATCGCGATGCGAAGATTTTCGGGCCGGAGACGATGACCAGCCATCTTTACCAGGGCGGTACGGGTTCATATATCAAGGCTATAAAGGACAATGCGAAGGCTTTGGAGGCGCTGGACGTATTTGCCACACACGGCTATGAGGACGGTGTCAAGGCGGAGATGTCTGCCACTTCGTCGGGCAAGTTCCGGGACCTTATCGAAGGTACGGGCAAGCCGTTCTGGATAACCGAGGGCGGGACAGGGGGGCACGACTGGCCGGAGCCTATTCGAGAGGGTATCGGTAATGCCCTTCATAATGCACTGGTGGCGGGTGACTGCTCGGCCTTTTTTCCCTGGCAGATTACAGAGAGAAGAAAGAACACGCATGGTATTATGCTGATGAGCACGTACACGCCGAAGACTTATACGTCGATGCATTACAGTAGATTTATCCGGCCCGGCGCCCGGCGTATCGAGGCCAGGCCCGGTTTCGGCAGTGTACAGGTGGGCGCTTTTCTGCATGAGAAGGACGGCAATGTCACCATGGTGGCCATCAATCCAAACGAGCAGGCGGAAAGACTGAGTTTGAATTTCAGGAACCTTAAGGGATTGACCTTGCTGAAGGTTTATCGTACATCGGCATCGGAGAGCATGAAGGAGGTGGGTGAAGCTGGGGTCATTGACGATAAGGCCGCATTTGAGATGACACCCCTGAGCATAGTTACTTTCTCGGGTAAGATGAGCAGATGAGAGGAGACAGAAATCAGAAGACAGAAGATAGAGGATGGACGAAAAACGAAACAAAGTAAAAAAATCAAAAGTAAAATTGCGGAAACGCTGCACAATAGCTTTCTAATGTTTTTTGACGGGGATTTCTTTATTTGTGCTTAATATTGTTTTGTGTTAATATCTGTGCCTAAAGGCGTGATGCAACGGTGAGCGGAGAAACATACGACGGACGCGAGATGTGATCGTGCTGCACGGGGCTCCGCAGGGCGGTAAGCGGCATTTTAATTGAAGGAAAACACTGTTTTTACAGACAGACTTTGTGCATGTGAACACATGCACAAACTTCTAAAATAATTTCATTATTTTTAGGATTCATGCTTTTTTATGTTTGCGTCTATATGGCTTTTACACCAATTCGGATTAGTAAATATCCACTGGATTTTAGTCGGCAGAAATTTGTTTAGCAGGAATTTTTTGTTTGTGCTTTTTGTTGTTTTGTGTTAATTTTTGTAGCGTGAGATAAATGGGAAAACATTATAAAGAAATAACCTGCCGAGCCGGGGCACTCGCAAGGCGGGGTGAGTATCCGTAGTTTTTTATTTTAGAGAGGAAAAGATGAGAGACGATAAGCAGACTAAATTCTATTTAGTTATTCCCACGATTCTGTTTTTCTCGTTTTTGATCATATTTATGTTAACGGCAATATTGTCTTTATTGTCTTTGTTTTTTGGAATTGGCGAACTCAGTGAAAAGCATAAAAATATATTGTTTTTTATGTTAATCTTACAGATTGTTGTTTGTATTATTACTCTGTTCAAATCAATCTTTAAAAGGCAGGTTACGGGAACGAAATGGGGAGATATTTTTATCCATCCGTATAGAACCTCATTGTTAAAACATATTGCACCCCTAAAGAGTATTGAGCAACGATTCCTTCAAGTACTCGTGTTCGATTTTCGATTAAAGCGTAAAGGTTCCGGTGTCCATTTGGAGGTGACCTTTACCAATGATGCATTGACAATTTGGACAGACGGCGGTAAACGAGAAATCGGATCTATAATTGCGAAACATCCAGACGTGAATATCGATGAAGTTCAGAATACCTTGAATCAAGTGCTGATTTCGCATGATAAGGATGAGTATGAATATAAAAGTGAGCGTTGTCCGTTTCGGTATGCCAGTGGAGGAGCATTGCCTATCGTGACCATAGGTGAGACGCAATACTACTGTCTTATCTTTCGTGAAGTTCCTCCGGTTGGCTGGAACATTGCCAATGGCGGTTGTGACTCACGAGATGAGCTATTGAATCCTAGAAACACGATAGTGAGAGAACTGAATGAAGAATTAATCATCATTGATCCTGGAGAGGGAACTCAGTACTTTTTTGAGAAATATCATGATTTACCTGATCATAATATGGTACGAGAACATTTACGAAGACACTTTCCTCGAGGTTTTTTTGAAGACTTGAAGACAGAAGACGCCTTGACTTCATTTGAGGAGGGGCCTGACAAACTCACCGTCAGCATTATTGGCGGAGGTACTAATGACATAGAAGGATGTTTTGTCAATATAAATGCCACGGACAACGGTATAGAATTAGATAAGATTGCTCATATCGAAATAGGGGAAGATGCCATCTTTATCGATGGTGAAATAGATCGCTATTATCCCATATTCGACATCGTAAATGCTCCTATAGGACTCTTCAAAAAGGAGGATTTTGATGAGCAAATACGAACTGGATCGCGAGAATTCATACCAGATGTTTTCTTTTGGAATGCGAGAAGACATCCTGACAAAATTAAGATTGACCCCTCTGGAATTGCCAAACCTGTGATAGGAAAAGAGAAAGTAGGAAGTGAGTTGTTTGAGTGCATTGAACGGTTTATTGTGCCGAAACGAGCATTTGCGCAGAAAACCTTGAAACAATTTGATTCACTATGTGAGAAAGGCGAGATTTATGATCTGTGTCCGGTGACACGTAGTCTTGTTATGCGTTTTCTACAAACACAGGGGAAAACGTGATATGGTTTGTGGGTGAAGCCCACATTCGGCTGGGTTCCCGCTTACGCGGGAATGACATTTTAAATAGATTCCTCAACTTCGCTCGGAATGATCCCCGGCAGAAAAATACGAGAACAAGCTATTTTAATAGATCCTTCGGCTACGCTGCACTCCGCTTAGGATGACAGGGTCAAATTTGATTAGGGCCAATATTTTAGTTTTTTTAGGTATTGGCCGGAGCTGTCGGTGATTCGCAGGTAGAGGCCCCAGTTGAATTCGGTGTTGCAGACTTTAATCAAGATAGTATTTTCGCCTTTTTTCAAGTTGACGGGGATGATGTCACTATCTGGTGCGGCGGAGCGCTCGATATTTTTGGAAAGCAGCTTTTGGCCGTTAAGCCAGAGGGTGGCGGTGTCATTAGTGCCGAGGCGGAGCTGGGCGGCAGTGGCCTTCGGGCAGGTGAGGTTACAATAGGCGTAAGCGCAGACCCAGTCGGACGGTGAGAAGAATTTTAGAAAGTCCAGATAACCTTTATTATCGACAGAGGCAGTTCGCCAGTTTACCCGGTCGATGCTGCCGCGATAGGACGCATTAAAGTCGAGCTTTTGTTCCGGTGGGAAAGGTCGATTGAAGGTATCGGAGTCTTTGCCGCCGAAGGGGCCGATGATTTCGAAGGTCTTTACGAAGTTCAGCATTTGCAGGAAGTCGCCGGAGTTATACTGCTTTACCTTTTGGCTTATTTGCAGTAGAGGGCCGGAGGGTGTCCATTTTTCTTTCAAGATGGATTTAAAGTCATCCAATTGCTCGTCCGCGGGCAGGGTTGAGTTGCTGACGCTGCCGTATTTGGCTACGTCGGCGTCCGTGAAGTGCCACCAAGTTGCACCGTGGCCGTATATCCAGCAATAGCGTTTGGCGGTCAGGAGCATACCGGCGTACTGGCTGCGGAAATCCTCGGCCGGGTAGTTGCTGGTCTTGTCGGCGTAGGAGCCGACGATTTTATCGCCGAATTTTTCTTCGCGGCCGCTATAGCCCAGGCGTTTTCCGGATTCGTCGCGGATTTCGCGGTAGTAGCCGAGCGGCCAGCCGCCAAGGCAGATGGAACAATTTTTCCGCCAGTAGCGGGCCGTCGGTCGGTCCAGATTTTTTTATGATGTCGGATTCGAGGCCATGGACGTAGTGAATCAGGCCGATGGTGCTTACCATTTTATATGAGCGTTCTGTGAGCAGGTGGAGGCCGCCGGGTGCATTGGCTTCGGCCATGCCACTGACCATACCGACGAGCAGGTCTGTGGCCAGGGGGCCATAGAAGTAGATGCCCTCGGGCAATTTTAAGAAGACCATATCGGGATAGCTCTGGAGCATTGCCCGGGTAAGGTCACGGCCTCTTTTGACGGCGGCGATGCGAAGGTCGGCTTCGGTGTAATCTTTGTAGTCGTAACCTTCGAAGTCCAGGTCGTATTGCTCGCCGACGTATTCGATGTCGAGTGCTATGCCGCGGCAGCCGGACAGTTTGGCGAATAGGGCGGCCTGGCGGAAATTCTCGTTAACCTTTTGCCAGGCGGCATCATCTGTCCAGAGGGGTACATGGCTGTAAAATGCGACTTTGATAAAGTTCTCTGTGATGCCCTGTTTGCGACATTTGTCGTTGCAGGCTTTTATTCGCTGAAAGGTTTTGTCGTTATCGCTTCGGGTAGTGACGTTGCTGTCGGCGGCCCAGATATCATCGGACCAATTGCGCATAATAGTCGCCAAGAGAAAACCATCGAAGCCGGAGGCCTTCCAATCGGCGGCGGTGTCATGGAGATATTCCGGTGTGATTGGGCTAAAGAGCAGGGTTTGCGGTTTGGGCATTTGGCTTTGGGCCGTGCAGCCGGAAATTAAGGCGATGAAGATGAGTGAGGGAGGTAGTTTTTTCAATATTATCCTGCGGTTCATTATCGGGTATCCTTAACCGGGCTATAGCAATAAATGTTATCCATTAGGATAAATAAATTACCGCCTGCAGTTAAGAAAATTCGCAGAGAAATTCGGCTCTTTAATTAGATTTTTTCGAAGGTGAATTTGTGTGCGTCGGCGTCGATTTTTATATTGTCGCCGTCGGAGAATTTCCCGGCCAAAAGCTCGGCGGCCAGGGGGTTTTCCAGTCGCTGCTGAATTGTACGTTTCAAGGGTCTTGCACCGAAGGCGGGGTCGTAACCTTCGTCCATAATCTGCCGGCGGGCGTTGTCGGTGAATTCGAGGGATATGTGGCGGCCTTTGAGGCGCTGGGTAAGGTAATCGAGCTGGATATCGACAATCTTTCGCAGGTGCTCTTTGTCGAGCATGTGGAAGACGATTATTTCATCGATGCGGTTCAGGAACTCGGGTTTAAAGAGCAGCTTGAGTGCGTCTTTGACGTGGGCTTCGATTTCCCAGTCGGCGCCTGATTCTTCAGTTAGCTGCTGAATCTGCTGGCTGGCGATATTGCTTGTCATAATGATGACAGAGTTTTTGAAATCGACGGTCTTACCTTTTCCGTCGGTCAATCGGCCGGCGTCGAAGACCTGCAGGAGGACGTTAAAGACGTCGGGATGTGCCTTTTCAATCTCGTCCAGCAGGACGACCGAGTATGGTTTACGCCGGACGGCTTCGGTCAGTCGGCCGCCTTCTTCGTATCCGACGTAGCCCGGCGGGGAACCGATGAGCCGGGAGACGGAGTGCTGTTCCATAAACTCGCTCATATCGATTCGTATCATAGCCTGCGGGTCGTTAAAAAGGAAGTCTGCAAGAGCTTTGGAAAGCTCGGTCTTGCCGACACCGGTTGGGCCGAGGAACAGGAACGTTCCTGTGGGCTGATTGGGGTCCGACAGACCCGAGCGGCTCCTGCGAACGGCGTTGCAGAGGGCGGCAACGGCCTCGTCCTGTCCGACTACACGGCGGCGAATTGCATCCTCCATTTTCATCAGCCTTTCGCGCTCGCCGGACAGTAATTTTGCGACGGGTATTCCGGTCCATTTTGAAACAACGCCGGCGATATGCTCAGCAGTAACTTCATTACGGATTATGGATTTGTCGGATTTGGAAAGCTGTGCTTCTTTTTCCTCAAGGTCTTTTTTCAAGTTTGTGATTGTTTCATACTTCAGACGGGCGGCGGTTTCGAGGTTACCTTTTCGCTGGGCGTCTTCAAAGCTGTTTTGGGCCTCTTCGAGTTTTTCCTTGAGGGTTGTTATCCGGTCGATGTCACCTCTTTCATTTTCCCACTGTGCGGTTAGCGTTTTGTCCTGCTGCTGGAGGTCGGCCAACTGCTTTTCGGCTTTTTTTAATCGTTCCTTGCTTGCCTTGTCACTTTCTTTTTTCAGTGCTTCGCGTTCGATCTGTAGCTGGACAAATTTTCTGCGGATGGTATCCAGTTCGGCGGGTAAAGAGTCGTTTTCAATACGCAGCTTCGAGGCGGACTCGTCAATCAAATCAATCGCTTTATCGGGGAGCCAGCGGTCGGTAATGTAGCGGTTTGAGAGGGTTGCGGCGGCGACGAGGGCCGAGTCGGTGATCCGCACGCCGTGATGGGTGTCGTAGCGGTCTTTGAGGCCCCGGAGGATGGCTATGGTTTCTTCGACGCTCGGCGGGTCAATTATAAATGGTTGGAAACGTCTCTCGAGAGCGGCGTCTTTTTCCACGTACTTTCGATATTCATCGATGGTAGTTGCACCTATACAACGCAAGTCGCCCCGTGCAAGGGACGGTTTTAATAAATTGCCCGCATCGACGGCGCCTTCGGCCTTGCCGGCGCCCACGACTGTGTGCAATTCGTCGATGAAAAGAATTATTTGTCCTTCGGCGGCGATGACCTCTTTTAGCACGGCCTTTAGCCGGTCCTCGAATTCGCCCCTGAATTTTGTTCCGGCTATGAGTGAGCCCATATCCAGAGCGATGATCCTTTTGTTCTTGAGGCCTGCAGGGACATCGCCTGTCACTATTCGCTGGGCGAGTCCTTCGACGATTGCGGTTTTGCCGACGCCCGGTTCGCCGATGAGCACGGGATTATTTTTCGTTCGGCGGTTGAGGACCTGCATGCACCGGCGGATTTCCTGGTCTCTGCCGATGACGGGGTCGAGCTTTCCCTTTTTAGCCATATCCAACAGGTCGATGCCGTAGCGTTCGAGCGCTTTGTATTTGTCTTCGGGGTTCTGGTCGGTTATTTTTTCGGGGCCGCGAATCTCCTTGAGGGCGCTTTCGACCTGTTCGGTGGTGATTGAGTTCAGCCTTAGTATTTCTTTGGCGTCGCTTTGTACCGAGGCAAGTGATATGAACAGGTGCTCGACGCTGAGATATTCGTCGCCCATCGCATCGGCGCGGTTTTGTGCATCGAGGACAACCTGGCTGAGGGCCGGGTCGGGCATAAGCTGATTAGTACTGCTGCCTTTTGGCAGCCGGCCAAGCTCGCTGACGGTCATCTCTTTAATTCGCGGTACATTAGCGCCTATCTTTTTCAAAATCTCGACCGCAATGCCATTATCGTCGCTGCATACAGCGGACAGAAGATGCAAAGGCGACATAACAGTATGGGATTTGGCCATCACAATCTGCTGGGCGGTGGCCAATGCTTCCTGGGCTTTTAATGTGAATTTATCGAATTTCATCGTTAACCTTTTTTCTTTATACGAACGTAATTTAAATTACAGACGGTCTTTCGAGAATCTATAAGTGCAAACAGCGTGCCGAAACAAGGGGAAATTGTAATTGTTGCTGTTACAGGCAGTTACGGTTTTTCAGGATTCGGGGGTATGTGCCAATTTGGCAGGTATTTGCCTATATGCTTAATACTCGATGCCGGGCGAAACAAATCCCAAATCCACCTGCATTAACATGGGCGCAGGTGCAAGCAAATTAGTCAATTCACAAAACATAAGATTTTTTTGTGGCTGAGAGAATTTTTTGTTTGTTCTTTCTGTTGTTTTGTGTTAATCCTTGTGATTAAAGGCGTGATGCGGGCATCTTGAGGCGAAATACTTCTTGAATAGTCGTGCGACTATAGTCCAGGAGGCAAGAGAGAGATGGATTATTTTCGTGAGAATTGCGGATTAGTTGCCGGGTGGTGCGTCTGTTTCCCTGTTCTTTGATTTTTTATTTGCATAGTTTGTAAGATCCGATTTAGCGGTTCGCGAAATATAGGAAAGCGAGGTATATCATGGTGGAATATTATGTAAACAGGAATGCACAGGACAACGGGGATCACGAAGTTCACAAATCGGATTGTGAATATTTGCCAGATGTAGAGAATAGGCAGTATTTGGGATGCTTTTTGAATTGCAAGGATGCAGTCAGAGAGGCCAGGAAATACTATGCCCAGTCCAATGGCTGTTACTACTGCTCACCCGAGTGTCACACATCTTGACGTGAGTTGATTTTGACCATCCGACAGAAACGCCGGATTTCCACAGGACTTCAATATTTATTATTGACAGCAGAGTATGGGCTTTAAGAGCAATTGTTGCAGAAGGCGGAGTGGAAGCTATATATTTTTCATGTGCCGGATCCCTCGTCTGCGCTCGGGATGACCCCATTCAATTGA
This sequence comes from uncultured Pirellulales bacterium, assembly GCA_964653075.1. Taxonomy (GTDB): domain Bacteria; phylum Planctomycetota; class Phycisphaerae; order Sedimentisphaerales; family Anaerobacaceae; genus NIOZ-UU13. Next base: position 31,882 of record CAZZAX010000030.1, on the reverse strand, counting down.
TTATTGACTATTGATCATTTGAGATTTCTGCGTTTTTTTTCTTAGTGTCATCTGGTGAGGAGACGGCTGATATTTCCGCCGAGGACAAGCTGCTCCTTTTCCTTCGGTAATTTGAGCAGGCGGATTTTGTAGAGCTCCACCTGTGAATTTACCAGCGGGCCGTCGGAACCAAAGATAAGCTTTTGCGGCGGGAGCTCAGTTGCCGCGCGTTCGAGATACTCGAAGAAGACTACGGAGGATGTGTCCAGGTAAAGGTTCGTCAGCCGCTTCGATGCCTCGATGGCACGGACGTGCTCGGTCCAACTGCGCGAGGCGAAGCTTCCAAGATGAGCCAGAATGAAAGAGACCTGCGGATACGATTGAACGACCTCAAGGCTGTCATTGACATTCGGCGGGTGGAAGAGGATCGGGATTTTTAACTCGGAGGCCGTTTCAACCATTTCCTTCGTTGGTATGCCGTGCAGTTTCAGGCCTCTTAGGCCAAGCTCTCGGACTTCCCTCAGCAGCATTTTTCTGATTTTGCCCGCTTCGGTCTTGGAGTCGTGTTTGGCGAAACCAATGAATTTGTCGGGCCAACACCTTACATAAGAGGCAATCTCCTCATTGGCCCGGCGGTAGGTTGCATTGTTGATCGGGAAGATGATTGTCTTGTCAATTCCGGCCTGCCGTGCCCGGCGCAGAGTCCAGTTGGGGTTGTTATAGGTGGTCCAAGGGTCGCTTTTCGGGTCATCGGCGGCATAGTTGATACCCTTGCCGGCGTGGCAATGTGCGTCAATGATCTTCGGGTGTTGGGAGCCCTGAGGCCGGGCTGTGTGGGCAGGCCCGGCCAGGGATAGAGAGCCGCTGAGAAGGATGCCTTTGAAAAAGTCGCGTCTTTTCATGATATTTTCCTTTGCCTGGAAGAATAAGGGCTGTGTTGTTTTTATCAGTATAACCGATTATTTAGAGGCGAAAAGAGAAAAGAGCATAGGTCCCCGACAGAAAAGCAAATGAGCTAACATCGGGGATAAACTCCAGGGCATAAGGACAGAAGGGAATTGAGAATGAAGAATTGAGCCCCGGTTAGATAAAGCTTTGTTAGCCTTGTTGAGATAAACATAACTATCTTACTTACGGAGTAAATCTCACGGGGTAAACTGTGGCTTTCGTGTGATTAGGGCGGGTCGAGGTGTTATTGGCCGCCGACCCAGCCGGTTTTCGTATTGTAGATGGAGTTGCCCGTCACTCGGCTGCTGATGTACACGGCGTCGCCGTTGATTGCGAAGACGGCCTCGAGCCTTCTTCTTATCTTTATTTGAGCCGCACCATATTGAGCGAGTGCGAGGTACAGATCTTCTCCATATTGGAGAATCTGGTTATCGGAGAAGCCTGCACGCCGCATCACTCTTACTATATCATCGGAGCTTAGAGTAAGTACATTCTGGTTATTCAGTGGAAAAATCTCGAAGCCTCTGCTTCCTGTACAACCACCCAGGCCAAAAGCCAGAAGCGTCAGCAGCAATGATATACAAATCACATCGAAGTTTTTTAATCTCTGCCTATTTTGCTTCATAGCTTTTTATCTCCTCTTATTGCAGTCCTTTATCTGATCGGACGCGATAAACTTCGCCGCAGGCTGGCCCTGAAATCACCTTCCATCGGTCGTGTCGGAGGCTGTAACATAGGAGGCTGTTGTATCGGGGGCTGTCCGATAGGGCCTTGTCCGAATGAACCTTGTCGGGCCGGCTCCTGAATCGCCGGTGCGGACGGTTCAATGAAATCGATGCTTCTGCCCGGCTCTGGAATTAAGTTTGCCGTAACGAAGACAGCAATCTCTCTGCCGGCTGCCTCGTCGTTTGTATTCTTGAACAATCCACCGATAATCGGCAGTTTACTGAGGCCCGGGGTCCTCCTTTTTGCCGTACGTGTTTTGTTCTCGGTCAGGCCGGCCAGTGCGACGGTTCCGCCGTCTTTGATACGGACGGTGTTCGTTGATGTACGCCGGGTAACAACCGGAAGGTCGCTTTCTCTGCCGCGTGGAATACTGTTACTGACCTCGATGGCCATTGCCAGTGTAATTTCATTATTGTCTCCGATGTGGGGAGTTATATTTAACTTGGTTCCGGACTCAACCTTTTCCAGCTCGGAATAGTAATTGAAGAAACCGACGGTTTGGCCTTGGTTTCCGGTCATAAAGTAGTATTCTTCGGTCATAACAGAGATTTCGGCGAGCTTGCCATCCTGGGCCAGTACCTGAGGATTGGCAATTATGGTAGCCTCGTCGTTCTGAGCAAGAAGATTGAGTGTTGCCTGTAGTGAATTTGTAAAAGATGCATCAGGAGCATAGCCGATTTGGAAACCTGTGGCTATTTTGCCGCCGAGGTCCAAAAGGCCCAGGCCTCCGGTTCTATTTCTCAGGTCGTTGCTAAAAATTCCGGCGTCTATTGTTGGCCAATTCCATGTGACACCGAGGTTCAGCAGATTGCCTCGTTCCATCGTCACGATACGTGCATCCAGCAGGACCTGTTGACGAATTCGGTCAATTTGCTTCAGGTCGGAGACGATACGCTCCATTAAAGCCGGCGGTGCGGTTACCGCTACCGTATAGGTATCGACTCCGGGCGGTCCGATTTCGGCCTGTACGTAAGGCTTGAATGCAGTAGAAAGAAGGCCCACTGCCGCCTCAGCGGTGACGTAGTTCATTGTCAACCGGCGTGTTTCGCTCATTTTTGCGAACATCGCGTTTTGTAGGCCTCCTGGGGCAATTTCTCCTGAGGCAACGAGATAGTAATACGGTGTCTTTTTCCAGATATAAGGAGTACCGCCGAGTACAATATCAAGCGCCGTTTCAACCGGCACGTTTGGTAATGTACAGGTTACCTGTCCTAAGATAGTTTCATCGGGTATAATGGTAACGTTTGCTGCTGCGGCAATCATCTGGAGCACATCGATGAGCGGGTCATCCATAAAAGTATTACTAATAAGCGGTACTTGTGGAGCGAGTACGTTTGGTTCCGGTACGGGGGTTACTTGCTTCTTTAAAATTTCATCCAATTGTTTTTTTATCTGCTCCAAAGGTGTGAGCGGTTTGTCCGGCTCAGGGCTGGGCAGAGGAGTCGGTGTAGGAGCTGGAGCAGCCGTTACTGCGGTCCATTGATCGCCCTGGGGTACTGTGATCAGCGTCTGATCAGGTGTCGGTGTTGTCGTGGGTGTCGTTCCGGGTGTAGGTAGAGGCGTAGTTGTAGTTCTTCTGGTAGGAATAATTTGCGAAACGGGCATATCATTCTTCCAGTCTTCGGTAATGTTGCTGGTGTACGACTTGCTATTGAACTCGAAGCCCGGTCTTTCCAGCGCAATCTCGCCGGTCCAGTTAAACGGCACTTTGACGCTGAACTGGCCCTTGTCATCGGTGACAGCAGAGCCGCCACCATTATTTGCCGTGACCTTGACGCCTTCAATACCTGTTCCGCCAACCGTCACGGTTTCGGAAATGGTAAACGTCTTGACGGTTGCAGTGAAAAGCTGATTGGCCTGGTCTCTTGTAATGGGCACAACGTATCGTTTACTTGTAGGTCTGAAGTTATGGCCTAACATAGTAGGAGTTACTGTGCCGCGCCAGCCGTAATTTACGGTCAGCTCATACTCGCCGTTGGCATTGGTTGTCGCGGAGCCTCCGTCGGCATCTGCCAATACAAATATACCTTCGACAGCCTCACCCGTGTCGGTGCGTATGGTACCTGAAATAGTACGCTTTTCTAATAACGCGAGACAGTCGCGATTAGCTTCAGGGCCATAAAGCTCAGGGAATTGTATTTGAGCCGGTTCAAATGTGTAGCCGGCCTTTTCAGGTGTAATTGTTCCGGTCCATTTATACTTGACTTCGACGCTGTAAGTTCCGTCTGGTTTGCTCATAACAGGTCTTCCGGGCAGACCTTTTAGTGTTACACCGCCTTCACCGACAGAACCGCTGATTGTAAGCGTAATCTCTTTTGCAGTGTAGTTAGTTTTCTGGTCTTTTGTAATGGCGGCATACGTTTTTTCAGGCGGGTTGAACTCATAGCCTTCTTTCATAGGTATAACGATATTGCTGAAGTTCCAGTCAACTTTGGCGCTGTATGCGCCGCGCGGGCCGGTTATCGGATTGCCGGGCAGGCCTTGCATCGTTACACCTTCTATCCCCGCCGAGCCTGAAATTGTTAACATAATCGGGCTTGGAGTGTAATTCTGATTGGTCTTGTCGGTCATAAGTTTGGTGTAGTTGATAGTAGCGGTATCAAATTTGAAACCAGGCTTTACCGGCTTTACGGTTCCGTTCCAGCCCCATTCGACTGTGGCGGTGTAATAGCCGTTCCCGTCGGTGAAGACAGCAGGGTCCGGCAGTCCGGTCATTTCCACCCCATCCAGACCTGCGGAGCCGGATATTGTGAAAGTAATCGGATTTGCAAAGTAATCCCGATTGGGATACGAAGTAGTAACATCGGTATATGGCATCTCAGCCGGCTCAAAGGTGTAGCCATCTTTTTCCGGCTTAACTATACTAGACCAGTTGAAGGGAACTGTTACGCTGTATACGCCGTTCTTGCCGGACTTCGGATTACCCGGCAGGCCGTTCAATGTTACTCCCTCTACCTGGGTTGAGCCGGAGATAGTAAAGGTAAGGAGAGCACCGGTATAGTTCTGGTTCGGCATGTCTCTGTTAACGGTGGAGTATGGTTTACTGCCCGGTGTGAAGATATAACCTTCCTTCATTGGTGCAGCACTGCCATTAAAGCCGAAGTCCACAGTCGCCTCGTAGATTCCGTTGCCGGCAGTAACCGGGGTACCCGGCAGGCCGTCCATTGCGACACCTGACATCGGTTTGCCGTCAATACTGACTAACCCTGAGATTTTGAATGTCTTGAGCGTGGCGACGTAGTCCTGGTTGGTCTGGTCGCTTGTAACCTTTGGATAGGGTCTTTGTTTTGGTTCGAAGGTAAAACCGGCCAATACAGGGGTAACAGTACCGCCCCAGCCATATTTAACAACGGCAATGTAGTAGCCGTTCTGATCGGTAACTGTATTCGGCAGACCGCTCATCGTCACTCCAGGCTGCCCTACTGAGCCAGAAATAGTGTAAGTTACCATTTGCCCTTCGATTGCGGCCTGGACGCTGACGTTCAGCGCGCAGAACAAAACAACGCAGAACACTACCGCGCCGTCCGATAAAAATTTACCGATATTTTTCCTTGCCATAAGTCAATGTCCCTTTCTGTAGCCATTAACCGGCAGAACTACAGCTCTTTTGCCTTGTATCGGCAATCCAGCGTGTTTCTTTAGTAAAAAATGACTATGCCGGCGAACTACCATTGAACCTCTATTTTTCCTCCAAGCTCCGCTTGTAATTGTAAAACTTCTATGACCTTTTCTCCTCCCTGGGCCATGACTCTTATACCAATTTGTTTATCTGCTTTTTCTGCCTGGTCCGGGCCGTATTTCAGCTCGGCCGCGAGGCGGTAAACGCCTTCAGGAACTCTGGAAATATCGATAACTCCGGAGTAGTCTCTTGCCTCGAAGGGCAGCATCATATTTGTTTTCCTGCTGATTAGTGCTGCTATTGCCATAGGCGCGCCCGTTCCATCTACAATAGCTGCCCTGCACCTGATTGGGGTAAAGTGTATTCGGCCGAAATTGCCGTATCTGGCGACGATATAATACTCACTTCCACCTTTCAGGGCAGGCCTCAGGGTCATACCGTAAACAAAAGGTTCGACACTGATATTCCGGTTTGCGACGCTGATAGGTGCAGTTGTTACGCCTCCGCTCTGTCCGTCTGCATAGGTGCTGACAAAGCCAAGAAGGGCGTAATAACAGGGATTCAACTCTGATACATTGTTGGGCATTTTTGAAATAATGCGTATTGCCTGCTGGGTGTGGCTTCGAAGTTTGAATTGCCGAGGCTCTATACTTAACCATCCGGTGCAGTCCAAATCGTCGCCTTTTAAGTCCCCGAAAGCGACGCCGAGCAGGCTCTGTGGTAACCTAATAGCCGCCTGAACATTAACAGTCTCATCCGAGGCGTTATAGACCTTTATAGCTGCGATGCGGGTAGCGCCCGGCATAGATGTTATTGAAATGCTGGTCGGCAGCAGGTCAATAGGGGCGTCGGCGGCCACTTTTTTAATACTCGGGTCTCCGGCGAAATCTATTTCATCGGTAATTCTCTGGTCGCGTCGGCCGTCAACATAGAGCCATCCTCCCACCTTGTATTTTGCCGGCGGCAGCGTCCTTCCGATGTTGGCTCTCAATTTTAATTTGGCCCCCGGGATTATGCTTGCAGCAGTGAATTCCGCGGTAGTAATTTCCCGCCAGTGCTCGTCCAGAAAGCCTTTGATTTGAGCAAATCCCTTCAGGTGTGACCGTGTCCCGCCGTTATTATCAATGCTCATTATGACATGTGTTGTTGCCGGATTTTCCCTTAAGGCTTGAACGGATTCGAGCTCCATTTTTTTAAGTTTTATGTCGTGTCGCATAGGCCTGCCCTGTACCTCAATTAGTACAGGTATCAAAAACCGCACTTTCACTCCGAACTGACCTAATAGTCCCGGCCTGGGTCTTACGCTGGCAATAATCCCTGCAGCGTAGAAACCGCGAGTACGAATCGGCACTTTTATATTTATCCGTACGCGAGCTGATCTCATAGGGGGGATTTGTACATAATTATTTGGCAGACTTATCCACGATTTGCACGAAGAAAGCCCCGATCTGTCAAAAGTATTGTCATTTGGCTCAATGATTCGCCACTGGCCGTCTTCCCACTGGATCAAATCGACGACCGTTAAATCTATATCGTGGACCTCGTTCGGGTCGAAACTTTGAAGACTAAGCGCTGTTTGAAACTGTTGTTTCGGCATAAGCGGAAGGTCCATTCTCATCGGCTGGACGATAAACTGACCCAATGCAGACCCCCCGGAGACAAACACGCTCAGCGCAATAACTACTGCGAAAAACAGGTGGTTTTGAGCGATATTTTGCTTCCTCACTTTTGTACCTCCCAATAACTGAATACACTAATAATTGCAAAGTCGAATATGGATAAATCCCAAGTTGCTTTTGCGCTTACGACTCAGAGTCTATTGCTATTTTTATTGTATTTTCGCGGCTAATTTCAGGGATTTTCATACCAATATTGTGGCTTTTACCTTTTCGGCTATTTGAATTCCTTACTTTTTATAAATCCTTCCCAAATCCTATAGTGACCGCTAATCTGTAATTCTACCCTTGTAAAAGCCTCTTTTGCTCGATAATTACACGCTTATCTTCCTTCCTGTACCCATATTCATTTATTACCAAGTCTATCATTTTTTAGTTTGGATGTCAAGTATAATTTACCCAAATCTCCCATATTGACAAAAATGTTTTCAGAAAAACAGGAGGGGCAGATTTTACGTTTGCCCCTTCCTAATTAACATGCTTTTTAAATATCTCAGCGGAGAATTACGGACGTCCGATACAGAGCCTATTACAGCCTATGTTCTCTCCTGAGACTGTCCTGCCGATTAGCTGCCAGAATCCGGTGGTTTTACGTTTATAGTAATCTCGCCAACCTGCGCATTTTGGGAAGGTTCAGCAGCCCTCCAGATCTCTGCGTTCCATGCATCGAGGCAAATAGTCAATTTTTCCCAGTCACCGGTTGAGCCACTGATTTGGTTATCATTATCTTTCCAGTACACACTTGTATCTTTAAGGATGGGGCCAATCTTCGATAACGAAGCGCCGAAGATTGCCGGGAAGTTGGCTCTGACTTCGATATCTTCGCAGTCTGAGTAGCACGGGAGGTCGCCGCTGTCTCTGCCGATATTTACACAATCTACCTGTACCAGCTTAATTTCTCGCTTGTGGCACTCCTTGAGCTGTACATAGTGACCTACGTCCATATACACGGGTATTTTGCAGAGGTCTATTGCTTTGTACTCCCAGGGCCAGTCGCCGTCCCTTTTAATGGCCGGATCGCCCGCCTGGACAGTAGTAACCATAAGAGCTGCAACTGCGAGTGCAATGACACTTTTCTTTACCATTTTCATATCCCCCCTCTTAATTCTTGCCTCCTGAAAGGCCGATTGTTTTGACCTTCGGAGCTACTAAAATTTCTTTAGCCCAGGCCCGCTGCCTTGACTACACATTTAGCCGGATGAAACTTCTTAACAGTTCTTTATGATTACGTCCGCTTTAATACCAGCCTGAGAAGGGACCTATAAAAAATGGGATTACCAGTCTGCAAACCTTCTTGTTAGAACCCCCTCTCGCTCATATCTTCCTTCTTATTATGTCCGCATTAAGCTATTACCAAGTGTATCATTTTTCCGCTTGAAAGTCAAGCGTAAATTGCCCAAATCACCCATGTTGACAAAAAAGTTTAAAAAAACAGAAGGGGCAGATTTCACATCTGCCCCTCCATATTAACATCGTTTTTGACATGTCCCAGTATTTTTAAGAAGTGTCAATAAGACCGCACTTCTATTTAGGGACTGTCCTGCTGATTAACTTCCAGTATCCGGTGGTTTTACAGTTATTGTAAGATCGGCAACCTTCAGTTTATCATCGGGCTGAGCAGCCTTCCACTGCTGTGTCTTCCAGGTATCGACGCAAATAGTCAATTTTTCCCAGCCACCGGTTGAGCCACTGATCTGGTTAATCCCATCTTTGAAGTAAACGTCTGTCTTGTCGAGGATAGCATGTTTGTTACTTAAGTCGCCGCCGAAAACAGCCGGGAAGTTGGCTCTTACTTCGAATTCTTCACAGCCTGAATGGCACGGGAACTCACGGCCACCAGTACAATCTACCTGTTTTAGCTTAAGCTCACGCTTGTGGCACTCCTTAAGCTGTACGTAATGACCTACATCCATATACACAGGCATCTTGCAGAGGTCTATTGCTTTGTAGGTCCAGGGCCAGTCGCCATCTCTTTTGATGGTTGGGTTGCCTGCACGGACTGTGGTAACCAGCAGAGCTACAACTGCGAGTGCAATTATACATTTCTTTACCATTTTCATATCCCTTTCTTAACCCTCGCTCCCTGAAAGGCCAAATTTTTATTGACCTTCGGAGCTACTAAAATTTCCTTAGCCCAGGCTTGCTGCCTGAACCACACGTTTAGCGGGACGAAACTTCTTTAGCCGACTCTGACGACTATGCCCGCTTTAATGCCGGTCTGAGTCGGGACCCATAAGGATACGATTTTCATGCGGGAATTTTATTCCCGGCAGTAAATCACTTTCCACCTCAAGAATGGGCCTTATTCTTCAGGCGGTTCGTAAGCATTTATGCTTACGAATCATCACTTCTCACTACCTCACACCTCCTTTCTCCCCGACCTTTGTCAAGGAGGGGGCTGTTCTACTTGAACAACTTCTATCCACAAACCCTGGGCATTGATATTCGTTTATTATTACGCAGTATTCTGCTTGTATCTTTTTTCCGGCCATTTTATCCATTAAGGTAAAGGCATTATAGTAAATGTAAGAGTTCCTTCGTACCGTCCGGCGGCTTCGAAGGGATTGATGTCCAGACGGAAACTCAAATCAATATTATGTGAACCCGTATAGGGCTTAGAAATCAGAACCGGCTTTGCCATTGAGACGAATCCATCCGTAATCGGCGCTTTTATGGAAATACGATCTGGCGTTATGGTTTTGCCCCAGCGGTGTCTCAGCCCTGTTATAGAGGCCATTATCGGCCCATGCAGACAGTTGGATTCCACCTTGAGGGTTAGAGCCGCTGAAGATGTGCCGAAGGTGGTTGGGTAGATTGCCACTCCGGGTGCAATAAGAGAGGGTTCCGAGAACACAGGTTCTCCGAACTTAAGACTATCGGATGAAGGAGATATATTCACAAACGGCGCATCCGCCTGTGCTATCACGGGGATTGTGAATAATATTACCGCCACCAACCAAATTTTTGTTACTCTTTTCATTTTTCCCTCCCCCAATTAACTTACTTTTCGAACAACAGTTTCTGTGCTGCCAATGACAAGCGGCAGACCAAATTGTTTTCCGATCCATCGGATTTACGGGCGCTGCGTTTTGCTGTCTCGGCGTCTGTTACTTTAATGCCGTCATTTGTCAGCTATGCAGCATTTCCTGTTCCGGCCAATAACCACCGGAAGGTTTGAAAGTGCGGAAAAAGAAATGAATTATACGAAGTCTTTTCATCTCTCCTCATCATCACACTCCTCACTTTCACTCTCCGTATTTACAGCACGGTCATATACATAAATTACACGACCATGCTTATATTCCTTGCTAACTTGTCAAAATACCACTTTTCTTTATCAATGTCAATAGCTAAATTCTAAAATTTAACTTTTTTTGGGTCTTATCTGACTTTTGTATTTTACCTAATTTGCCTATGGATGTCAATAGCTAAATGGCCCAAACTTCTAATGTGGGTTTGTTTTTTGTTTTTTTAGGACCTTTATTTCGTCAGATTATCCTGTATTTAGAGGATGAGTCAAGCTAAAAGTTGACGTAAAGTTTTATGGTACAAGGAGATATGGTGCGTCATATATGATTGAGAAGGCATTTTTGGCCCCGATAGAGCTCGCATTGTCAGCCAACCGGCGACGTTCGGTCGGGCAATTTTTTTTGCTTTAAAATATTTATTTTTTCAGATTTAGGGACCTTTTTTGATGTATTTGCCATTTCATAGCACAAGATCTGTTGTTTTATAACAACGATTTTTTGCAGTCTGAATTGATACGATGTTATTTGAAATGTCCCCTGTTTAAGAGTTTGTTATCTTGCAAGTCTTTCCAATATATGTCCGAGTTTTTTTAAGCGGTAGATTTTCCTGTTCCCAAATATTGGGTAGCATGCCATCGAAGCTATGTTAAAAAAAGCGAGACCCATATTTATAATTTTCGGTCTGCACCGAAACTTTGGCTATCGTGTCGGATCGTCACACAATAAGGCAGGTTGGTGAGCAAAAAGGGGCGTCTAGTGGGTTCTTAGTAGAGGTTAAGTAGAAGCAATTGGGAGGGTAAAAACCTTTACAATATCGAGTTGAGGATTATGCCGAGAAAATAGTTGTATCAATAGCTTATTTGTTGAACTTTTCATCGATGAGTAACTCTGTATCATTCCTCGATATTGACAATGAATGTAAAATGGACATCCATTACAGGGGAAGGTAGAAGTAATTGGATAAGATTGGAATCAATTTAATTTGTTATCCTTTGTCACAATTCTAACCTAAAACGCAATCATACCATTAAGTCACATTTTTGCTAAGTTTTTTGTATTCTTCCGACAATCTCAAGATTCCGTATTGAATTAGCAGCTTTAGTTTCTTCCATATCCTCTTCTCAATGAATAATGGAGTTTTAGCCCAAGTTTGCCAGATAAAAATATTTTTTGCAATTTTCAAAAAAAATATAGTTGATGCGAACCAATCAGAAGTGATTTTGGTTTCGTTGAGCCTGCGACCGCAGGTATCCCGGCCGGGCAATACGTTTTGTAAAGCGCAAAAGCAAGCGGAGAGAGCTGGCTCGTTTTCATCATTATAAGCAACATAATTTGTTGGCTTCGCTGAGGGTTAAAGAACGAAAATGAAATTAGACAGTAAAACTATTTATCATTCATAGTTAATACTTTAGTTCTCTTGAGCAATTCAAAATTGCATATTCTGATTTCCAGCGCTCCTTGTAAGTCCTTTACCAACTGTCCTGAATTGTCTACCGACAACAATATGTGATTTCCTCTTAAATTAAGGTCTTCGATTCCGGCATCTGCCAGTTTCTTTTTCATTTTCTGCAAGAGCTGCTGGTACATTTTTTTATCTAATAATCCCCTCCTGTAAATGAGAAGAGCATCAACTCCCTGATAAGGACTTTCGTCTTTTTCAGCAAGCAGCTCGTCCGGGCCGTTCCAATAGCCCCAGAAAATTATGTAGTCATGATTTTTCCTTAAAACAGGCTTACCATTCGGTGTGAAGAGGTTCTTGTGCGAGTTATATCTACTGTCATCGCGCAGGGATTCATCCATATCCGATTTGCTCGCTGCCATATATATCGCTCTCGGATAAGTTGTCGAAATCCCTTTAGCAGTAAGTTCAAGTGCAAGAGCAACCTCTTCGAAGGGACTATTATATCCATGCTGCAGTATTCTATTTTCCTCCTTCTTGATTGGGTCCATATCAGGCAGCTCTCCGACCCTTGAGATTTTCCAGACAAGGTGCACGTCATCTTTAGTTGTAGTGCGGTATACCTGATCGAAAACTGACTGCCTTATTCTGTGCGTGTCTCTCCACTTTTCGGGGAGAAAGTAATCAAATAAAGTAGGATCTTTACCAACAATCCATAATGCCCCTCCGGTTCCTTCTATAGACCCAAAGACATAATCGACACCAAAAATGGTAACTGGTTTCAAATTAGATGGAAAGATCGACAAATCTTTATCTTCGAATCTATGAGCTTGTTTATACAGATATGCTTTACGCTTGGCAGTTCTTATTTCTTCTTCATGTTTGTGTGTTCGTTTAAGCAATTCAAAATCAACCAGTGCGTACAGGAAGTGTCCATTTCGGTCTCGTGCTAATTCGCCGTATCTATTCGGTCTTACGATAACATGATGCGGCTTGGGATCTCCGAGTACAAATCCTTTTTGTCTGACTTCTTTATCAGATCTTAAAGTCAATTGAGCTACATCTTGTTCTTTTAGAATTCCTTGCTCGAAAGCCTCGGCAGCATCTATACCTTTTATCCATTCATAGATAACGGCATAGTTTCTAAACATATGAAGTTTCACATCATCATGGCTTGATATCAGGGCCTCCATCTTATAGATCTTTCTGCCGAGTCTATCTAAGTCGATATGTGCCGGTGGCACATAGATTGCCAGAGGTTTGTGTGTAAGTATATAACCTGCTGATTCATGACGCATATTCCTAAGCTCAGTGACTAATGCGAACTCTTCAAAGGGACTGTTGAATTCGATATTCAACTCTTTTACATCCAATGAGCCGGGGATATCCTGGCCCATGCGATTCCATTTTATAACGATGTCTTTGCTTTTACAGTTAACCTCTTTTGTTGTAATTTTATATAATGTGCTCGTACCCTTGAGTTTTTGAGAATGTTTCTTAAACCAATCCTCATCTGTCCAAAAGTTTTTGGGCAGCAGGTTTTCAATGAAAGGCAGGCCATATTCAGTCAAGTAAAGATCATCTGCGCCCGGCAGGTTCATATGGTGGTAATCGACACCGAGTATCTTGGTTCTCGTAATTTGGTCTAACCGGCCTGAAATATTTTTTTTACTCAAGATTCCCTTGTCCTCAATTATACTGACAATACTGAATCTGACATTCTCTTGAGAGTACGAGCTTCAGAGTTCGTAATAGATATGCCACCTTTTTAAGTGATTATCCACCACATTCGACATTACTATATCATTTTTTGACTCTTACACTTTATCGTACCGTTTATTGCAGTGCAACAGAACATTTTTCTTTAAACCCATATTTTTAGCATTTTTGATTAATCTTAAGCTTACTTGCATATGATTACATTTTTGGTAAACTGTAGGTTGTAGGAAAGTAAAACGATTTTAATAATTACCTTTTCGACAAAGTCTTAATTTCGAATGAATTGTGCCGGCTTTCGGGAAAGTATATGAAAATCTCATTAAAGGCAAAGTTAGTTGTCAGTTTCCTGGCCGTGATTATCATATGTGGCCTGATCGCTACCTTAGTAGCTATACGACTAATCGGTTCAGGTATAATCGGTCAGGCTCAGGACAGAGTGAGAACCGACCTGAATGCTGCCAGACACATATATCGAGATGAAATTCAAGGGATGAAGACCCTGTTGGATCTTTCTGCCCAGAGATTCTTTATAAAGGCTGCTGTTTCGGAGAACGATATAGAAACGCTAAAGCGGGAACTCGGGGAGATAAGGAAGAGGGACTCTTTAGATATATTAACCCTTACGGACAAAAATGGGCGGGTCATCATCAGGTCCAGGAATCCATCTGTGAGCGGGGACAGCCAAGCACATGATGAACTCGTGGGCCATGTATTGTCGACCAAGGAAGTGATGGCCGGGACAGTGATAGTGCCAAAAGAGGAACTCATAAAAGAAGGGGCGGACTTAGCTAAGCAAGCGTATATGAAACTCATTCCTACCCCAAAGGCAAAACCGAGGTTAGAAACTGAGCAGACTTCAGGAATGATGATAAAGGCTGCTGCACCTGTTTTTGGACCTGATGGAGGCATGCTCGGTGTGCTATATTGCGGCAATTTACTTAATCGAAATTATGAGATTGTTGACGGGATCAAGGAGATAGTATATCAGGGGGTCAAATATAAAGGAAAGGATATTGGCACAGCGACTATCTTTCAGGGGGATCTGCGCATCTCAACTAATGTTAAGGTAGAAGACGGAAGCCGTGCAATTGGAACACGGGTATCTGAAGAGGTTCGTCGGCAGGTGCTGATAAAAGGATTACCCTGGATACACAGGGCGTTTGTAGTGAACAACTGGTATATAGCCGCCTATGAACCCATAAGGGACATTAAGGGGGAAATTATTGGTATTCTTTATGTCGGAATTCTGGAAGAAAAGTTTGTGGATATTCGAAATAAAGCCATTGCAATCTTTTTAGGGATAACGCTTGCCGGGATGGCTATTGCTCTTATCTTTTCCAGTTTTTTGGCTAAAGGAGTATTGCGCCCAATTAAACGTTTGGTATTTGCCTCACAGCAGTTAGCGAAAGGTAATTTCGAATACGAGGTTAAACTCAAATCAAAGGATGAGATCGGGGAATTGGGAGAAACATTCAACTTTATGGCTTCTTCATTGAGAGAGAGAGACGAACGGTTAAAAGAATACACTCAACAGCAGATAATGAAGTCGGAGCGGCTGGCTACTCTGGGACAACTTGCTGCCGGAGTAGCCCATGAAATAAATAATCCACTGGGTGCTGTATTAATGTATGCTCATCTATCTTTAGAGGAAATACAGGCAGAGGATCCTCGCCGGAAGAACATAGAGAAAGCAGTGGCAGAAGTCACACGATGTAAAGATATTGTAAGGGGTCTTCTCGACTTCGCCCGTCAAACTGAGCCTAAGGTCGAGCAGTCGGATGCGAATGAGATCTTAGAACGGACGTTAGCTCTGGTTGAAAATCAGGCGTTATTCCAAAACGTTAACATAACCAGAGTTTTTTCTCCCTCTCTTCCAAAGGCAATGATAGATGGCAATCAGATACAACAGGTTTTCACCAATATCATCTTGAATGCGGCCGAGGCCGTTGATGGAGAAGGTGAGTTGACTATTGCAACGAGGATGGCATCTGACAGTAAATCGGTCGAAATTGAGTTCACCGATGCAGGCTGTGGTATACCCCGGGAGAATCTGCAAAAGATATTCGACCCATTCTTTACTACCAAAGAAGTGGGGCGAGGAACGGGGCTTGGATTGGCTGTCAGCTACGGTATCATTGCCAGACATAAAGGGACCATAGACGTGATAAGTGAACAGGGCAAAGGAACTACTTTCATCGTCAGATTACCCTTAGGAATGCAAGGAGAGTAAAATGAAGGGTCAGGCTAATATCTTGGTCATGGATGACGAGGAAAGCATGCGAGATTCATGCCAGCAGACGCTCTCTCGTTATGGAAACATAGTAAAAGTAGCTGAGAGTGGCTCGGAGGGGCTCACTATGTTAGAGAGAGAATTCTTCGATCTCATTATCCTTGACCTAAAAATGCCCGGCTTGAGCGGCATGGAAGTGTTGAAAAAGATAAAAGAGGATGATCCTGATGCAATGGTTATTGTTATTACGGGGTATGCAACCATCGATTCTGCTGTCGAAGCAATGAAAACAGGAGCCTACGATTTTATTCCTAAACCTTTCACACCTGATAGCCTAAGAGCAATAGTCAGGCGAGCGTTAGACAGAAAGGAGCTTGCCCTTGAGAATGTCCTTCTGCGAAGTGAATTGAAAGCAAGTTTTGGAACTGATGTGATTATTGGTCAAAGCAAATCAATGAAGAAGGTTGAGGAGTTGGTACAGAAAGTCGGTCCAACTGATACAACCGTTCTCATTTCCGGCGAGAGTGGTACCGGCAAGGAACTTGTAGCCAGGGCGATACACCGCTACGGTAGCAGAAAGGATAAACCATTCGTGGCGGTAGACTGTGGGAGTTTAGTGGAAAATCTTTTTGAGAGTGAATTATTCGGACATGTTAAAGGCTCATTTACCGGCGCCACTGCAACCAAATACGGCCGGTTTGAACTGGCAAATGGAGGCACACTTTTCTTTGATGAGATTGGAAATATTAGCATAAACATTCAGACAAAATTACTTCGGGTGCTCCAGGAAAGGGAGATTACGAAAGTTGGGAGTTCAAAGGTTATCAAAGTCGATGTACGAATCGTTACCGCCACCAACGATGATCTGCAGAAAGCTGTAAAAGCAGAAACGTTTCGGGAGGATCTGTTTTACCGTTTGAGCGTCGTTCCGATTACTCTTCCTCCGTTACGTGAAAGGAGAGATGACATTCCTCTGCTGGTCAACTATTTCTTGAAGAAGTATAATACAAAGCGTAAGAAGAACATAAAGGCTATTTCTAATCAGGCGATGAAAGCTCTGGTTGAATACGATTGGCCGGGGAATGTAAGGGAACTGGAGAATGCCGTTGAGCGAGCTGTTGTATTAGCCGAGAATGATGTGGTTAAATCATCTGATTTATTCTATTATGGACTCAATGTTGAGGCACATTCAAGATCGGATATGAATAAGACTCGGCGCCTTGTTGATGTAGAGAAAGAGTATATCGCAAAGACGCTCGAGATGTTCAGCGGACATAAAGGCAAAACAGCAAAAGCACTTGGAATAGACCGCAAGACTCTTCGTGCTAAGCTGAAGAGATACGGAATAGAACAGGAATGATTGAAGCAATACTCCCCACCATTGGGGAGGATTGCTCCATATTAAGGACTATTGTGAAGCAGATGTAGAGTTCAAGAATACTTAAAAAGACATAGATAACTTATTTATTATCAGCCACTTAGGTCTAATTCTGAGTGGCTTTTTTTATTATCTGGCACAGATATTGCGAAGTAAGGTCGTAGAGCTAGTAGGAGCGTTTGCTTTGCTCCATATTGCCAGTATACCGGTGACCTGGTACTACCTTCGAGTAAATGATTACTCTGAATTGCTTCTTCATGAAGAAAAGCTGCAAAAAGAGGTTAGTTCTGTCGGCATGGAAGGTGTGTGTAACCGACGGGGACGAAGTCTAATTTGAGCAAGAAAGAGGAGAATAAATAAAATTTGCAATACCAAAAAGCTGGCATGAGGCTGAAGTAAGATAAGTTATGATGGCTTCAAATGAAAGTTGGACATAAGAGAATATTGATTGTGGATCCTGACAGCAAAGCGACTCGAGCTCTCTCGCCTCTTCTTATGGATGAAGGTTATGATGTAGAAACAAGCGAAGGTATCAGGGAGGCGGCAGAGAGAATCAAGGATGTGAAGTTTGATTGCGTTATTATGGATGTTGATCTGCCAGAGATGAGGGGTTATGAAGCAGTGCCAATTATAAAAGCGATCGACCCGAAAGTCCAGATAATTATGACTACAGCCGAAAATACCATGGAATTAGAGGCCGAAGTGCGGAAGCAAGATATATTCTTTTACTATATAAAGTCATTCGACCCGGGGGAGTTGAGAGAAGCAGTTCAGGATGTATTCAAAAAACTTGGAAAGGTCAAAAAGGTGAAAGAAATATGTAAATCGCTAAAGGTTTTGGTTATCGACGATGACCCGAGTTTTACCACAGCAATGACGCCTGTGCTCGAGAGCAGAGGCTATCAGGTCGAGGCTGCCTACAACAAAGAAGAGGCTATGGAGAAGATCGAAAAGTCCAAGCCGGATTTGATTCTCCTGGACATTATGATGGAGAGGCTAACAGATGGTTTTGACCTCTGCTACAAGCTAAAACATGATCCCGAGCTGAGGAAGATTCCCGTATTAGCTGTATCAGCAATTAATAAGGAAATCGGCTTTAGATTTTCTCCAGGGACGGATGGTGAGTATTTCCAAGCTGATGACTTTGTAGAAAAGCCGGTCAAACCGGAGAATCTTCTGAAGCGTGTAGAGAAGCTCTTAAAAGCGTAGAAGTATGAGATGAGAGAGACCTTTACAACATCAGAGGAGCAGCATGGGATGCGAGAGCAGGCCACTATTATCGTTATTGATGATGAACAAGCTATCCGGGATTCCTGTTGTCAGGTACTAACCAAAGATGGATACCGGGCAGATACAGCCATAAATGGGGATATTGGTTTGCAAAAAATAAGGGATATAAAACCCGATTTAGTGCTTATTGATCTGAAAATGCCGGGTATAGGCGGAATGGAACTCCTTGAGAAAATTGAAGATATTGATCCGAACATCGTTTCGGTAGTTATCACCGGCTATGCAACCATAGAATCAGCTGTGGAGGCTATAAAGCGAAATGCCTACGACTTTGTCCCCAAGCCATTCACGCCGGACCAACTGAGAATTGTCGTCGAGAGGGGCTTAGAAAGAAGAAGACTTTCCATCGAGGCGGGACGATTACAGCGAGAAAAGGAGATGATGAAAGACAACTTCGTAACCCTTGTCTCACACCAACTCCGGTCACCACTTGCCTCCGTTAAGCAGTCTTTTGTGGTGATTTTGGAGGGATTTATCGGTGAGGTGGCCAGCAAGCAGAAGGAGATGATAGAAAGAGCAAGCAAGCATATTGACTTTCTTCTACAACTTATTAATGACTGGCTCGACATGTCTCGTATCGAGACTGGTAACCTCACGAAGAAATTTGAACTGGTGGATTTAATTGTTATTCTTTCAGAAACCTTACAACTACTGATACCGTTGGCAGATGTCAGGAAAGTCACCATCGAGTTGAATTTGCATGATAACATTGCTATGATTCAAGGTGATAGAGAAAGCTTAAAACAGGCCTTTACGAACCTGATTAGTAATGGAATAAACTACAAT
This sequence comes from uncultured Pirellulales bacterium, assembly GCA_964653075.1. Taxonomy (GTDB): domain Bacteria; phylum Planctomycetota; class Phycisphaerae; order Sedimentisphaerales; family Anaerobacaceae; genus NIOZ-UU13. The sequence continues at coordinate 12,884 of CAZZAX010000030.1, read as the reverse complement.
CGCGAGTGCGGAACGGTGACTGTGAGCACGGGAGAGGAAGGTAATGATTTGACCGTAGAGATTTGTGATACAGGGATAGGGATTTCTGAGGACAATTTACATTTTATCTTCGAGGAGTTTTTCAGGGTAAAGAGTAAAGAGACTCAAGGGATTAACGGTAGCGGCCTGGGACTGCCAATAACGAAGAGGATTATCGAAGCACATAATGGGTCTGTCAGAGTAGCAAGTAAGGCTGGTAAAGGGACTACCTTCTACGTCACTTTTCCCAAAATAAAGGTAACACGATGAAAATAGTAACACTACCTAAAGAGAACTTAACCGAATTTATCGAAAATTTGCGTGCTTTTGGTGAAATTCTTGCTCCAACCAAAAGGAGCGAGAAAAGCATCGTCTTTGCACCGGTGAGCGACCTGTCTGAGATAGAGCTCAATTACACAAGGACCATCTTGCCGCTGAAGAAATATTTCTTCAAGCCAGTGGATGTTATGTTTAATTTTTATGCTGAGAAGGGTTATGAAGTACCAACTGAAGAAGCAGATAAGAAATATGTCATTTTTGGGGTTCACCCTTGTGATATCCATGGACTGAAAATATTTGACCTGGTCTTTAGCGGTAGATATGTAGATACATACTATTTTGCCAGAAGAAATAAGGCGGCTATTATTGGCTTAGATTGCGTTCCTGATGAACTCTGCTTCTGTCGGTCTACCGGAACTGATTTCGTCGATACCGGTTTTGATTTATTCTTATCTGATATTGACAATTCATACCTTGTCCGGGTGGGGACAAGCTTGGGAGACGATATGGTAAGGGCAGCAGATACGCTGTTCCATGAGGTTAAGAAAGAAGATCGGGAGGCGTACAAGATGAAATCCTTCCAGAGAAGAAAGAGCTTCCAGACAGAAATTCAACTTCAAGATTTACCTGAGATCATTGATTTGGAATACGAAAACGAAGTGTGGCGCGAAATGGGAGAGAAATGTTTGAGCTGCGGAATGTGTTCGATGGTTTGCCCGACTTGCTATTGTTATGCTGTTTTTGACGAACTCAATTTAGATGCAAGTAGCGGCCAACGCAAGAGAAGATGGGATTCGTGTCTTTTCAAGGACTACGCACTGGTGGCCGGCGGCCATAACTTCAGAGCCGAGCGATCTTCAAGAGTTAAGAACAGATTCTTTCACAAACAGAGAGGTTTTGTAGCTCAATACGGAAGGCCAAGCTGCGTCGGCTGTGGAAGGTGTAAAGCCTACTGCCCAGCAGGAATTGATATCGTTGAGATTGTTAACAAGTTAAGGAGCCAGACTTGTGTCTAAGCATAAAAACTGTTCAGATTGCCAAAATCCATACATGCCCTATCAGGCGACGATTATTCGGACACTACCGCAGATACCGGACCACAAACTGTTCCAGATACATATAAGGTTTGAAGATCAGGGGATGGTAAAGGTTTTTAACTATCGACCTGGCCAGTTTGTCATGCTAAGTGTCATCGGTGTTGGTGAGGCTCCATTTTCGATATCGTCCTCTCCAACTCATGCGGGAATTATCGAACTCTGCGTAAGGCGAATCGGGCACGTCACCGATGCTCTATTCAGGCTACCTCCCAGGGCAATGGTGGGTATCAGAGGCCCCTACGGAAACGGTTTCCCTGTCGAAAAATTGGAAGGTAACAATCTTCTACTCGTCGCTGGCGGTTTAGGCATGGCGCCATTAAGGTCTCTTCTCTGGTACACTTTGGACAATCGGTCAAAGTTCAAAGATGTCATCTTGATGTACGGGGCAAAGAATCCGGATGATATGCTTTTCAAGTATGAACTTTTAAGCCTTATCGACCGGGCAGACGTGAAATGTCTTCTAACCGTAGACAAAAAAGATGAATCGGCGGTATGGAAAGCCCATGTCGGGGTTGTCACCACTTTATTCGACTTTGTGCAGATCGACTCTAATAATACGTATGCCGCTATCTGCGGTCCGGAGGTAATGTTCAAGTTTGTCCTCAATGAACTCCTGAAAAGGAATTTTCCAAAGGACAGGATACTTATGTCTCTGGAAAGGAATATGCACTGTGGGGTTGGGAAGTGCGGACACTGCATGATAGGTTACAAATACACGTGTCTTGACGGACCAATATTTACTTACTGGGATGCTATAAATTTACCGGAAATGGTCTAAAGGGGATAGGTAATGAGTAAGCCAAAAATAGGCATATACGGATTAACGGGATGTGCCGGGGACCAGTTGGTTATCTTAAATTGTGAGGATGAACTACTTGACATCGTCAGGGCATTGGACATTAAATCCTTTCCGATGGCCATGTCTGGTGGCGATGACAATTGCCCTTTAGATATTGTCTTCGTCGATGGAACTGTGGTGCAACCAAAAGATGAGGAAATGTTGAAAAGTCTTAGAAAGAGGGCGAAATTACTCGTTGCTATAGGTACCTGTGCTGTCTGGGGCGGCGTACCAGCAATGAAGAATGAATTCTCTCAGGAAGAAGTTAAAAAGAAGGTGTACGGCCCCAAAGGCGACATATTCAAGACCATTGCTCCACAACCACTAAGCAGCTTCGTCAAGGTTGACCTTTCTATATCTGGTTGCCCCATAGAGAAGGAGCAATTATTACAGGCTGTAGCCTCTTTATTACACGGGGATTTGCCTCGAATGCCTAACTATGCAGTCTGCACCGAGTGCAAGATGGCGGAGAATCCTTGCCTATTGCTTGAGAAGGGACAACTCTGCCTGGGGCCGATAACAGTAGCTGGCTGCAATGCTCGATGCCCAAGCTATGGTCAGCCTTGCAGGGGATGCCGCGGACCTGTTGAAGAAGCAAATGTCTCTTCTGAAATAGAGGTGCTTAAGGAAAAGGGATTTACATGGGTCGATATCCAGAACCGGTTGCGCACCTTTGTCGCTTCAATCGATCCTTTACAGAAAGAATCTTTTAAGGAAGGTATGAATGCATAAGTCGATAGTCATTGACCACATCTGTCGTGTTGAAGGACACGGTGGCATAACGGTAAGAATTAAAGACGGCAAAGTTCTCGACGTAAATATGGATATCTTTGAAGGTCCTCGCTTCTTCGAGCCGTTGGTGGTTGGTAGAAGCTACGACGAAGTGGCGCCAATATTGATGCGGATATGTGCGATTTGTTCTGCGTCTCATACGGTAGCTTCTTTGATGGCTGTTGAGAATGCTTTTGGTATCGAAGTTACTCCCCAGGCACATTTATTGAGAGAGCTTTTAGTACATGGAGGTAACATTGAAAGCCACGCCCTACATGTATTTTGTTTGGCAGTGCCAGACTTCCTGGACTATCCCAGCATTATCGCATTGGCTTCAGATTATCCCGGGCAAGTAAAGGCGGGTTTGGAGATGAAGAAGTTGGGTAATACGATTCAAGAGGCGATAGGTGGCAGGGCCATTCACCCTGTAAACGCTACAGTTGGTGGTTTCGGAAGATTGCCGACGCGGGAGATGTTATTCGATTTGAAGGAACAACTGAATAGGGGATTGGAACAGAGCCTGACCACAGTCGATCTTGTCTCCGGCCTGCAAATACCCGATTTCTGCGTCTCGCCTAATATCTATGCCGCCTTATCATCTAATGAACATGGATACAGTTTGTTTGGGGACAAGATAGCTTTGTCGACTGGAGATACTAAAGATATCAAAGCGTATAAGGAAATTTGTAACGAGGAGGTTGTCGCACATTCCCACGCGAAACAGAGCTGGTTCAAAAGCAAGCCCTTTGCAGTCGGTGCTATGGCAAGGATGATACTGAATGGGCAGAAACTATCGGGCGAAGCTGAAACAGCCAGGGTACAGTTGGGTTTAGATACAGCCTCAGATAATATGCTTTATAACAACGCTGCCCAGGCTATTGAAATGATCTACTCCATAGAAAGATCAATGGAAATCATTGACGAGTTGCTTAAAACAGGGATAGGGGAAGAAAAGCCGTTGGAAGTCAGAGTGCGGGCCGGTACAGGAATTGGTGCTGTTGAAGCCCCACGCGGTACGCTCTATCACAGCTATAGCTTTGACGAAGCCGGCCGGCTTACCGAAGCCGACGTCGTAACCCCCACGGCTCAGAATTTAGCGAACATTGAAAAGGATCTGCGTGTCGCGGTCGGGAATCTGATGGATGAGCCAAAGGAGTTCTTATCTCCTAAGTTAGAGATGGTAGTGAGAGCTTACGACCCCTGCATATCCTGTGCCGTACATTTAGTTGAGGTGAACTTCGAGTAAGCACGACTATGTTGATGAAGAAAGCAGATAAATCTCGTAGAAATATCACTATCGTTGGTGTCGGCAATCGACTTCTTGGAGATGAAGGGGTGGGATTACATATCATAGATAAACTTACCCAAATCCCGATGCCACCCTATGTGAATATTATTGACTGTGGATGCGATTTATTGGGTCTTATGGCCTATATAAACGAGCCGGCGAGAGTTCTTGTCATCGATGCTATCCGTGCCGGAGGAGAACCAGGTGAAATTTACAATTTCGACTATAGCAAACTGGCCTACACTAAGATTGAAATGCGTTCTGCTCATCAAGTCAAAACAGTAGATGCCCTTCGCTTAATAAAGTTGGTATGTCCTGCCTTGGCAGAGTCAGAAATTGTTGTGATCGGCGTAGAGCCAAAGACAATTAAACTGAGCAGTGATTTGTCAAAAGAGGTCAGCGAAAGCATTGCAAAAGTAACGAGGTCAATACTTGAAGAAATATCTCTGCAGTTTTCATTTGAGCACGAAAAGAAACAATACGTGGATATAAAGGACTAATTCAAAGCGGATAGAAGTTACGGGTGAAAAAAACGACTTAATGCCAAGAAGAGATATTAGCTTCCTGCCCCTTGGCTCTCCATGCCACAACAAACGCTAAGGGCAAGGTAGATCAAAGCTCGGAAGCTCAGAACAAGAATGCCAATATAGTTATTTAGAATCATTATGATTTTTTATGCCGTCAATACGGTAATATTCTTGTTGTAAGGGGAGAAGATATGGCTGCTGCAAGCATACTTATCATAGATGATGATCCGGAATTCGTTGAGATCACAAAGGCCATCCTCGAGACACAGCAATACAATGTGAGCTACGCCTACGATGCAGACGAGGGATTTGTTAAGCTGGATGAACATATTCCGGATGTTATTATACTCGACATAATGATGGGAAAAGGCGCTGAGGGATTTATTTTTGCAAGAAAAATAAGGAAAGAGCCTCGGTTTGCCAAGATACCAATTCTGATACTGACTTCCATGCGGGAACAAACAGGATTTGATTTCCCGGGCGAACCCATACACTCAAAGTTCTTGCCCGTTGACGAATACCTGGAGAAGCCTTTTGAGTCCCAAGTTCTTTTTGAAAAGATTGAACGACAGCTTGCCAAAAGAAACGTCTGTTGATCGCAGCGGTTCATAACCGGTACTTGCACTAATTGTTGAAAAAATACCCGATTATCGATATAGAATTCAACATAATTAATACCTGTTCCGCCCAAGGCTAAATGGGCTGATTATGACAGCCGGCCGAATCTTTCTATCGGATAGACCTTTTTTATGCCAGTCTGCTCAGAACAGCAGCCAAAAAATCGAGCTTGCTATTTATCACATACTTGAGACTCGAATGGAAAAGGGGATTGGATAAATGTCGGTGGCATTGGCCGTAGGCTTGAGATTTAGCTTTTAATCTGAAGAAAAGAAAGTGCTCAAGACGATAAGATATTAAGTGGTTTCCTAATTGTCAGCTTCTCGTTTCTTCTAGGATGTTCACAAGAGGGCGGGACCGCGAGGCAAAACAGCAGATTGTATAATGCGAAGTTAAGAACCTTGGTGTAGGAAAAAAAATGAACATAGAAACTGTCATTTTAATAGTGTCAGGAGCAGCTCTTTGCGAATTTATTGACGCTTCCATGGGGATGATGTATGGAACAATTCTCTCACCAGTTTTTATTATTGCTGGTTTTGAACCAGTACTGGTAGTGCCATCCATCTTGCTTTCTCAAGCGTTGGGAGGATTTACAGCAAGTATATTCCATCACAGATTAAGGAATGTAAATCTTACACTAAAAACCATAAATCCAAGGATTATCAAAAAAAAATTATCTGAACTTGGATTCGTTGAATCATTTAAAAGAGGTACAACCAAAGATTTTAAAGTTTCTTTCTGTGTAGCCAGCTTGGGGATGGGAGCAACTATTATTGCAGCACTTATAGCTATTAGTGTCCCGAAGGAAGTCCTTAAAATTTATATTGGAATATTGGTTCTTGCTATGGGAATAATATTGGTTTCGGGTCTAACATTTCAATTTTCCTGGAAGAAAATGGTAGGGGTAGGTGTGTTGAGCGCTTTTAATAAAGGGATGTCCGGCGGTGGTTTTGGCCCTGTTGTTACAAGTGGTCAAATTATAGCTGGGAGAGATAGTAAAAGTTCAATCGGAGCTACTACTTTTGCTGAAGCGCCAATTTGCATTGTTGGATTCTTAACCTTTTTAATAACAAAAGGAATATCCGATTGGAACTTAGTCTTGCTCCTTAGTATAGGAGCTTTACTTGGAGCTCCACTCGGCGCTTTGTTAACCTCTAAGTTTAAATCAGAGAAAAGGATAAAGTTTATTTTAGGAATATTGGTGTTAGCGTTAGGGATATGGACCCTGCTTAAAACCTGGATATTGTAAAATAATCTCTGCCATCGAAACCGACAAAACATTTTCCAGCTCAGAAATCTCCTGAGCTTTCTTGTCCAAAGGCACAAGTTTACGCAACTTTAACGGTCAAGAATTCTTTCAACCTTTCCTTGATCCACATCCATCACATACTGAATTCCACTGACTTCTTTTGCCTCACGCGTCAAGGCTGCTATATCGTCCCTGGCCATATGTTCCAGAGCAAACTTGCGACTACCAGCCATTAGCTGTCGCAGACCCTGGGCAAGGCGTTCGTAGTAGGTGTAAAGTCCCAAGGCACCAGTCGGGAGCTCTTCGAATTCTTTGTCCCCAAGCTCCTTTCGGAGCATGCTTGCGGTTACAAATATTTCGTCTTTCGAGCTGCCGAATCGTTCGATATACACGGGTATCTGGAGTTCATTAATCGTGCGCCCAATTGTTTTACCTACCATCGCCGCAGCTATTGGGGCGCGAGCCATGCCAATCAGCTTCACAAACGGTGCACCAAGGGCAAGCCCTTTGAAGATTTGGTCTTCAAGAGCAAAGCCGCCGGCTAAAGCCAGCGCAGGTAGATACTCGCCCTTGTCGGCAAGGTGTTTTGCATATTGATATAATAGTGAGTGCAGGTGCACGGGAGGAATGCCCCACTCGTTCATCATCCGCCAGGGGCTCATACCGGTGCCGCCCCCCGCACCATCGACAGTTAGAAGGTCGATTTTGTACCGCGAAGAAAACAAGATGGCCCGCGCCAGGTCAGCCGGACGATAAGCTCCTGTCTTGAGAAAGATGTATTTGGCACCGGCGTTTCGCAACTCCTCCACCCGTTTGGCAAATGATTCCTCGGTTACCATTCCCACCCTCGAGTGTCTCTCAAATTCTTTGAACGCGCCTTGTTCAAAAGCCTTTATGACTACCGGGTCAGCAGGGTTCGGCAGGACCACATAACCTCGCTCATATAAAAGCTGGGCCTTTTTGAGATCCGTGATTTTCACTTCTCCGCCGATATCCTTGGCGCCCTGGCCCCACTTTAGCTCCACGCATTCAACTCCGAGCTTCTCGATAGCATATTCCTGTGTTCCCAGTCGTGTATCCTCAACGTTTGCCTGCACAATAATAGCTCCGTAACCGTCTCTCTGATGATCCTGATAGAGCTTTACACGGTGTTTAAGGTCGGCTGTATCGACCACCCGGCCGTTCTTGATGACGGATTCGGGATCCATTCCAACAACGTTCTCACCAATGGTTAGACCGGTTCCTGCAAGAGCAGACCCAATAGCCAGACCTTCCCAGTTGTTCTTGGCAACATTTGTTGAACCGATTCCTGGAATGTTCCATGGATAGCGGAACTTTATTCCCTTATCATGACCAAAAGCAACTTCCAGGTTTACAGCAGGGAAGATGGCCTTGTCGCTGTCGGCTTCTATTCCATGAGCGCCAACTGCGGTTCCCATTATATTGAAGTGCGAATAGTCCACCGGATAGGTTTTTTCAGCGGCGGTAGTTACTACACCGAAAGGTTGGGGATAAATAACCTCGTGGCCGCGGTAAGCACTCTTGCCTATCTCACACATACCGATACAGCCGTCCACACATGTAACACACATACCGGAAGCGGGTACGACCGAACCTTCGGTCCGGTTCTTCGTTAGGGTTGCCGCCGAAGCATTTATCTTTGAAAGCGTAAGTGACATTTTATGTGACTCCTTTACTTTTATTAGTCTTTCTTTATCTCGCAAGCTACGCACGGGCTCATGTAGCACATCATATCATTAAACTGTTCTTTCTCAAGGCAGGGCGGGGTCAGATTCGCACAACCTCCACAGATTGCCTTTTCCGGCTCGGTATATGTGCATCGGAGCTGACAGGCCGGGCACACATACATACAGCCGCCACACAACCGGCAAACATCCGACTTGATATCAAACGGAGTGCCAATGCTTCTTTTCTCACCTCTGTTGCGGAATCCGATGGCTTTGGCCATCATCTGCTCTTCGCACATTCGCACACACAGGCCGCAAAGAATACAGTCTTCATATTCCTGCTTAAAGCGCTGCTGGCGAATACCGTGCGCCGAAGCAAGGTCCTGGATTATCTTGGACTGGGGACAGGAAGCGAGCAGCAGCTCAAGTATCATCTTACGCGCCCTTAAAACCCGTTCCGATGCTGTTCGTACGGTTAGACCTTCTTCGGCCGGGTAGGTGCACGAGGATACCAATTTCGCCTTTGGTCCTTCTCCGATCTCCACCACACACAGACGGCAGGCACCATAGGGTGACAAACCGTCCATATAACACAGAGTCGGGACAGGAAAGCCTATGAATCTTGCGGCCTCCAGCAGGGTGCTGCCTTTCTCGACCGATACATCTAAACCGTTTATTTTCAATGTAATCATGCCGACTTTTCCTCCACTGCTACACATTCGGCTTCTTCATTTTCTGAACGCTGAGTGAACTCCAGATCGCACCTCAGACATCTTCTGGCTTCGTGGATCGCTTGTTCAACAGACAATTGTCTCTCCACTTCTGCAAAGCTCTTCTTTCTCGATTTGGCGTTGAGTGTCGCTGGTTCTACTCTTTGGGCATCTTCAAGCTCTTCATCGCTGACCACGGCGGGTTCTATGAAAACTGAAGGCAGCTTTAACTCGGGTGGCTCAACAAGCTCTTTTCCGTGAAGATATCGATCTATAACTCTCGCCGCTTTTCTGCCTGCAGCAATGGCATTAACAACAGTATTCGGCCCCGTCACCAGGTCGCCTCCGGCGAATACACCTTTACGATTGGTTTGAAGAGTTTTCACATCAACTCGCAATCTGCCGCCTTTATCAAGCTCCAGACCCATAGAAGCAAGGCAGTCACTGTCCGGACGTTCGCCGATAGCTACTATCAAGGTATCTAAGGCTATAGTGAATTCGGTACCAGGTATGGGAACAGGTCTGCGTCGGCCGCTTGAATCTACATCACCCAGTTTATTTCTGATGCACTGGATATCGGCAAGGTGTCCATGCCTTGCATCTATTTTTACCGGCTGGACGAATGTTTCAACTTTCACTCCCTCCGCCTCGGCTGCTTTGATGTAACGTATACTTGTTGGCGAGACAAGTGTTTCAAGCCTTATGCCTTCCTCTATAGCTGCTTCGACCTCTTCAGCGTAAGCCGGCATCTCCTGAGCGGTACGGCGGTAAAGCAGCGTTACATTTTTGACTTTTTTCTGGCGAATAGCCACTCTTGCGGCATCCACGGCGGAATTGCCACCGCCAACGATACCCACACGCCCCTTAGCCATCTCCTCGCCTCTCAGATTAAATGCCTTAAGGAATTGCATTGATGGATAAATCCCTTCAGTGTCTTCCCCTTCAAGCCCCAATCTCCAGCTTTTGTCCGCCCCTATTGCCAGGAAAACAGCCTCGAAGCCATCCTTGAATAATTCGTCGATGGTTATGTCTCGACCCAGTTCAGTACGATTCCTAAGGGTGATGTTTTCATCAAGGAGTGTTTTTATCTCCTTACGTGTCACATCCAAAGGGAGGCGATAAGCCGGTATACAACTAATAAGCATTCCACCCGGCTCTTCACCTGCGTTAACGATTGTTACTTTGTAGCCAAGCAGAGAAAGATAATGAGCGGCCGAGAGGCCGGCAGGACCCGCACCTACAACCGCTATCCTGTGAATATCCTTGCCCCGGCGAGCGGTTCTGACAGGTTTATAAACCGAGGGGTCAACACGGTCTGTTATAAATCTCTTCATCGCCCGGATAGCTATGGCCTGCCCTCCGCTTGTAGCAATGTTACACCTGTTTTCACACTTTCGACCGCAAACCCGGGCGCAGACCGATGGGAACGGATTGGAATCACGAATTATTTTGTAGGCTTCTTCGTATTTACCTTTTTCAATTAGAGCAACATAACGCCAAACCTCGGTGTCCAGAGGACAAGCAGCCTGGCAGGGCGCACCGACCAAATCTTTGCACACGAAGGCATTGCACTTTTTATCAACCACGTGTCGATGATATTCATCACGGAAGTAGCGCAGGGTGCTCAGAACAGGATTTGAGGCCGTCTGCCCCAGGCCGCACATCGTCGTATCCTTCACGACTTCCGCCAACTCTTTTAGAAGGCCTAAGTGTTCAAGTGTCCCTTTGCCTTTTGAGATATCATCGAGAATCTCGTACATTCGCTGCGTGCCTTTTCGGCATGTGAAACACTTGCCGCAGGATTCGTCCTTCAGAAAATTCATAAAATACTTGGCGACATCCACCATACAGGTATTTTCATCCATAACAATCATACCGCCGGAGCCCATGATTGACCCTGCCTTGGTTAGGCTTTCGTAATCAACGGGCAAATCAAACATGTCGCAAGGAATGCATCCTCCGGAGGGTCCACCCGTCTGGACCGCCTTTATCCTTGCCTTGCCCGCCGAACCCCCGCCGATATCATAGACAATTTCCTTAATAGTAATTCCCATTGGCACTTCAACAAGGCCTGTATTTTTGATTTTGCCAACTAGGCTGAATATCTTCGTGCCGCTATTGCCCGTAGTACCTACTTTCGCAAACTTCCTGGCTCCAAGTTTGAAGATAAGCGGGACGTTCGCCCATGTCTCAACATTGTTGATTGCCGTAGGTTTGCCGTTAATACCTTTCTGTATGGGGAACGGCGGCCGCTGGCGCGGCTCACCCATCTTCCCTTCGATAGAGCGTATGAGTGCAGTTTCCTCGCCGCATACAAATGCGCCGGCCCCCTTGACCAGCTTGATATCAAATGCAAAACCGGTCCCGAGAATATTCTCGCCCAAAAGGCCGAGCTGCCGCGCTTGATTCAGCGCGATATTCAAATGCTTAATGGCAATTGGATATTCATTGCGAACATAGGCTATACCTTCCGTAGCACCAGTCCCATAGGCACCGATAAGCAATCCCTCGATAATGCTGTGGGGATTTCCTTCGAGCACGCTGCGATCCATATAAGCGCCGGGGTCGCCCTCATCGGCATTGCACACAAGGAATTTGACGCAGTTGCCTGGCTGTTTTGCCAGTAGCTCCCATTTCAGCCCTGTTGGAAAGCCGCCCCCGCCGCGTCCACGCAATCCGGAACGCTTGACCTCTTCCACCACCCAGCCTGGGCTGCCTTTAGTAAGAACTTTTGCTAACAGCGAATATCCACTGATTTTAAGATAATCATAAATGCGGATAGGATCTACCTTCTCGTTACAAGCAAGGAGCCTACGAACCTGTTTATTGAAAAAAGGTATATCATCCTGCTTCTGCACCGGTTTACCGGTTTCCGGGTCCACAAAAAGAATGTCTGTAAGCACTTGGTCTCTTGCTGCGGCCTCGACAATACGTTCCATCTGCTTGAGGCCGACCCTCGGGTAAAAGATCCGGCGGGGTTCGACAAGCACAGAGGGCTCCATTTGGCAGAAACCATGGCATCCGGTGATACGGAGATGGACCTTTTTGGTCAGGCCTTTTTTCAGAATCTCGCGTTTGGCCACACGGATAAGATCGCCGGCTCCACTGGCTTGGCCGCATGTTCCTGTCGGTATAACTATGCAGGGAATGCTTTCATCACTCGCATCCAAAAGCACTCTCCGCAATTCTTTTAGCTCATTTATAGAAGATAATCTTAACACTTTGTTGCCTCTTGGAAATGCCCCTGCTTTCACAAAGGCGAGATTGCACCCGCACAAGCAAGTGCCGAACAATTGATTTCCCTTTACATTATTTTAGTTAAACCAAATCCAACATATGGTTCTTGCAACCACAACGCGAGCAAATCTGTACTATGCCGCCTCCGTCTATGAGCATTGGCACCATTGGCGCGGCACATACCGGGCAATCCAAGGTGCTGGGAAACTCCACACCACAATGCGGACAAAGAAAAGTCACCACCGAGCCTGTGGAGACGTCAAATTCCGAAGCAAAATTATAACTGCCATACAGACAGGAAAGTCTTAGCCAACCTTGCTTGTGGTCAGAAGATATGTTTACACGTATTGATGGGTGGCCGTCAATGGCAAAGGTCTCGTCTTTGAGACTACGATTACAATGGGGACAACTCACATTAACAGGGAAGATTCGTTCATCCTTTTCTATATGTAGTTTTCCGAATCCATTCCGGGCATCATCTAATAATTGACTAATTCTCGATTTTCTGACTTGCGGGAAGTAATGGCCGTCTATAACAACAACCGGCCCGAGAGCACAGGCCCC
>CAZZAX010000029.1:0-46544 GCA_964653075.1 uncultured Pirellulales bacterium | reverse complement strand
TGGTTGGTGCCGCTATCTCAACCGCCTTTACAATGGCTCTATGGAATATTATAATGCTAATCTATGTCCACCGCAGGCTTGGAATAAATCCAACCATAATTACAATTTGATGACTATTTATTATGAATCTCCTGATTCTTTGCTTACGCCGTTCGGGCTCAACAACAGTATGGAGGACGTTCAGGCAGGACCAAAAGCTGACCTGCTATGATGAGCCGTTTGGTAATTCGCATATTAACCTTCCAAAACCAAACGGAAAAAATACAAATCATGAATTAATTAAGCTGGTTAAAAAAGATCCTGTTACGTTCTGGCAAAAGTATTATCCAATAGAACCTTCTCAAGAGATATCAGAGAATATGCTCGATGATCAAAAGTGCTACCTTGAGTTTTTGCTAAATACCTCGGAGCATGTCGTTTGTGATTTAACCAGGTGCTGTTTTAAGCTCAAAGCGCTGAAAGAAGTCTGTCCGCATGCATATGTTGTGCATCTATATAGATCGCCTCAAGCATTTGTGTCTTCTCATATCTTTCCCACCGCACCCGAAGCACACAAGGTAAGTCAAGCGGTACTTAAGATTAAAAACAGCATCAAAAGGTTCCGCTTTTGGTCTTTGCAACAAGGCTATGATAGTTGGGGATACGAAAGAATTATAGGGCACTCCAATGAGAGTAAGTTCAGCACTTATTTAAAGGATGAAGGTCTTTTTTTTTATGGTTTCAATAGTCTGCCGGCTTATGGCAAGCTATTGTATTTTTGGAAAATATGTTATGACAAAATTGAAAGGGAAGGACGCGATTACTTTGGTGATAATTTTTCATCTTTACCTTTCGAATTCTTTTGCCGCTTCCCTCAGAAATATTTGGAGAAAATATATGGCCTGCTGGGTTTGGAAATGCCTGAGTTTTCCCTCAATAGCATAAGAAAGGCTTCGCCTGGATTTAGAACTTATGACCATAGATGGGAGGAAATGAGTAATAGGTTAGGGTTTGCTTCGATCTATGACTATCCCTGGATAAGCCAGATATAGGTATGGATTTTATCTTTCCAATCTAGTGAAAATATGCGTGAACTGAAACACGGACCTATGGAGAGAACCTAGCTTTGACAAAGACCTGCAAGAATTAAACTTGCCCTTGGTAATTGACTTTAGATTTCGGTGGGATGAAGCGCATGGAGCGAAAATCCATGACGGCGAGAGCTAAGCTAAAACGAGGAGTTCAAAGTGGAGCAGAATATATGTGCCGCCTGCCGTGTCAGCGTGTAGGGTGTTTTTGCCGAGCTTTTCTAAACACGCTCCCCGGCATCTACAGGCCGCATGCATATTGGCGTCATAGGCTCAGGAAATATCAATTTGACCTCCGCGGCGTCGGACACAAAGGCTTCTCACATCAAGAAAACAAGTGGATGTACTCGACAGCAAGGTCTGTATTTCTAGAACTCTGTCTCGAACAGCGCGTAGACTTTCGAAGTGCACACATGTTAGATGTGGGATGCGGAACGGGATTCTACGCTAATGTTTTTCATCAAGCGACCGGACAACATTATCTGGGTATCGATATCACAGATGTACTCTTTACAAAGTTAAGAGCACAATTTCCAGGTTTTGACTTTATGAAGCTAGATATCACCTCGCAAGAATTGTGTGAGACTTTCGACCTAGTGGTCATGATTGACGTCACTCAACACATCGTGAGTCCACGGAAGTTCTCTTCTGCTATGCAGAATATTCGGTCACACCTAAGACAAGATGGCATCTTGGTTCTCACTTCATGGTTGAGTGAGAAGATAATTCGGCGTACCTATTATGAAGTTTCACGGCCGCTATGGTTGTATAAAAAAGAGTTTCCTGAGTGCGAATTCAGTGAGCCCCGAAAGTTCAGAGACAAATACATTTTCTCCGTAAGGAAGCAAGGTCAACTAGGAGATATCGCGGGGTCACAAGGAAGATAAGTCTGGTCAGCTTATTTGTGTCTTTCAGAGAATATGTAAAGCACATTGAAATAACCCCTATTATACAATTAAGTAGGTCAGTATCGGTGGTATTGGGCGAGCAGATAAAGGTGAGATTACTTGACAAGTAAATTTGGTCTTTTTCCTGATGCGAAGGAACAGCAAGGAACAATTTAAGAGATTAATAACCGAGATAAGGACTATATTACTAAAGAAGCCCGGGGGCATTGGTAATGTGGTTCTTGCTACGCCTATGTTGCAGGCATTGAAAGGGATTTTTCCGAAGGCCCGCTTAACGGTTCTGGTTGAATCTGAAGGAGCAAAGCAAGTCCTGGAGGCTAATCCGTATGTTGAAGAGACCATTGTGACCCCTGCCGAACAACACAGGAGGGAAAGCAAACATAAATACTATGCGAAGATGTTCGAGTTTGCTGTCAGACTACGGAAAAAGAAATATGATTTAGTAGTCAATGGTTATAGTGGCTATAGCGGTGACAGTTGGAGAAGTAGCATTTTCACTTTTCTGATCGGAGGAAAATACTCCGTAGGGTATGGCAAAGGCCTTTGGCGCCTTCTCTACTCCAAATCTTTAGAACTAAGGGGAGAAATTCACGAGGTTGACCGAAATCTGGACTTGGTCCGATTGGTTGCGCCGGAATTAGATGGAATTAAGGCGGAGTTGGATCTCTGGCTGTCTGGAAATGATAGGAAGGTGGCGGAACGTTTTTTTAAGACGTTGGGAATAACAGAAGATAGTCTGACCGTTGGGATACATCCGGGTTCGGGTCCAATGACATACAAGCGCTGGGATCCTGCCAAGTTTGCGAAACTAGCTGATAGACTAACTAAGAAATGGGATGCAAGGGTAATTATATTCGGCGGTAACGAGGAGATAGAACTGGCCGATGATATTTCATTGCGGATGAAATATAATGCTGTAAATGCCGCCGGAAAAACTTCGTTGAAGCAAACGGCGGCCCTGATTCAGAAGTGCAAGATATTCATCAGTAACGATACAAGCCTGATGCATATTGCCGCTGCAGTTAGAGTTCCTGTTGTGGCTATTTTTGGACCAACAAACTCTTATCGAACTTCGCCTTACGGAAACTCGCACATAGTTGTCACATCCAAACTTCCATGTACCCCTTGTTATCGAGGATATGGTGCAAAATGTGCCGATATTACTTGTTTGAATCTCATTTCCGTGGAGGAAGTTATGAGCGCTGCAGAGCGACTGCTGTGTATGTAAGGAACTTCTTGTCATACTATTTTCAGAAGATATTCCTAATCAACTGAGAAAAATGCTGTCGGCAATTGGTCGTTGTTGGAACTGGTAGCATAATAGTGAGACAGACGGAGACTAATGAGCTCAAACCCGCTAATAAGCGTACTAATACCAACATTTAACTCAGAACAGTGCATTTGTAGAGCTCTCGCATCAGTATTTGCGCAGACTCTACAACCTATTGAAATCATCGTCGTTGATGATGGCAGCACTGACGGCACCGTACCCTTGGTAAAGAGTTTTTGCGGCGGGTTAAAACCCGGCTTGCTTAAGCTTGCCGAGCTCGGTTCCAACCATGGCGTATACCATGCTCGTAATGTTGGATGGGATATGGCCTCGGGACAGTTTTTGGCGTTGTTGGATTCCGATGACTCGTGGCATCGAAGTAAACTGGAAATACAAGCTAACTATATGGTCAACCACGATGAACTTGCACTGACAGCCCATCGATGCATTTGCCTATCAGAAGATGATACCCCTCCTGTCATACCACAACACTGGAACGTGGCATCTATTGCAGCTTGGCAATTGATGGTTTCTTACCAGTTTTGGACTCCGTCAGTCATGATGCGAGCCGATCTCCCGTATCGCTTTGATCCTGCAAAGCGGTATTCGGGTGATCGACTGTTGTGGATACAGTTATTACTCAATGGATACAAAGCAGCCCGTTTGGAGTTGCCCCTTGCTTATCTCTACAAGGCCCCTTATGGGGAACGTGGTCTAAGTAGCCATCTTTGGGAAACGGAGAAAAGCGAACTTGATAATTTCAGCCGATTGAGGCAGATGGGCTTTTTGAACCGAGGCCAGGAATTTGCGTTAAAAGTCTGGGCCTTCCTTAAGTACGTGCGAAGAGTCGTTGTGTGTTGGAAACGCCGGTATGTCGCGTAATAACCTCGGCTTTGTGTTATTTATGTCACTGCTTCTAATTGCGCCCAAGATCCCTTTAAAAATACCTGGCGGTGCCGAAAGAAGCTCAGTATCTCTGGGATTAGCTGGACTGATGATTTGGTTTCTTTCTTGTCCTAAAAGACCGTTTTCTTTCCCCAGGATAGGTGCTTGGCATCCATTGTTCTGGATTATAATATTTGCGATATACGCCTTCGTTGTGTCATTGCTTTCAGGAAGCGTAGTGTCAATCGCTTACGCATTTCAGTTTTTAGCTTATGCGGTTATTGGAACTATTTTAATGAGACGATACGCAAAGAATTTTATGAGCACTAATCGCTGCAATAAAAATTCAATTCTTTTTGGAATTGCAATTATATATAGTATTGGAATGCTTATTTCCGTTTTAACCGGGCCTATATACCCGCATCAAACAATATCGACAGTGCGAGGGAGAGGAGGTTTTTACATTCAACAGGGCATAGGTTTTAGCGAAAGCCAGAACGTAGCAGGAATAGTTGTCGTTTTTTTCGCGGCAGCATGCATTTATATGTATCGTGGCAAAACCTGGAAAAAATGTATTTTACTATGTTTGCTTTTGCTCGCGCTCATATCAACCTTGTCAAGAAGCGCGATTATTTCCTTTCTGCTGGCATTTGCTTTCGTATGCTGTCTTGACAATTTTGGACCAATTATTCAAAGGGGCAGTATCAAAGTTTCTGTTTTAAAAGATATGGCTTTTGTTATATTAGCTTTAAGTCTCTCGGGTACTGCCTATATTTTGGGAATTTATTGTGTTAATAAATCGCTTCTGTTTGCAATCCTTCCCTTTTTTGACGTTACTGGTAAAGGTGGTTTGATGGCATCGCACATGGCTGGCCGATTCAATTTGTGGTGGTGGGGATTGAACAACTGGGCATCGGGAACTTTATTGAAAATGATATTTGGCGGTGGATTCCGTGGTAGCATGACAATCTCTACCGGCGGTGCTTGGCGCACTGCGCATAACGCTTACATAACCATTTTAGGCGATTTTGGTGTTGTGGGACTCACGTTATTTTTAGCTGCATTATTCGGAGCATTTTTCCACTATGCTCGTTTGTTCCTAACAGATAAGGCAGGGAGGGCCGAAAGGTTTGGATTGATGGCAGTGTTGGCCCTAAGTATTCATAGCATGACAGGGCCCTATTTCTATTCGCCTATATGCCTTTCCCTCTTAATCTTTAGTTTTGGAGCAACCTTATCAGCTCACAACTTCTTTGGAATGCATGTTGATGATGTTAGTTCTCGCGACAGATTTGAAAAGGAATCGAAATTTCTGGAGGACAACCCCTATGTTCGGAGTGATTAAGCAGGGTCTTAGGATGATGAAGTGGAAAGAATTGGGGATGGAATACGGCAAGTGCTCCATGTGTGGCAAGACCCTTTTTATAAAACTCCGTAACGATGATATACACGCGATAAGATGCATTCGTTGTAGAGCGTCCGTAACATCAATGGCCCTTGCCAGTATTTTAAAAGAGCTGGTGCCCAGTTGGGAAGATAAGGAAATATACGAGCTTTCCTCCCGAGGACCATTCTTTAGGTTTCTTCATAAAAGAGCATCCCATATTACATATTCAGAGTATTTTGATAATGTTACACCGGGATCTTATAAAGGAGCGCTTCAATGTCAGAACGTGCAAGAATTAACTTATGCCAGTGATAGTTTTGATGTCTGTACATGTACAGAAGTTTTTGAGCATGTGCCGGATGACCTTAAAGGATTTAGTCAGATATATCGGGTTTTGAAACCAAGAGGTCTCTTTCTGTTTACGGTACCGCTTTCAGATCGTAAGAAAACTCTTGAACGTGCCCGTCTAAATGGAGGGAAACTTATATATCTTGAAAAGGCCGAGTACCATGATGACCATATTCGTGGAGCTGGAAATGTCCTTTGTTTTAGGAACTATGGGCTTGATATTGTCGAAAGACTGAGCCTAGCGGGTTTCAAAAATACTGAAATAATATTGGTGAAAGCACCAACCCGCTGGGGTTATAATCGTCAGGTTGTGGTGGCTCGTAAGTAATCGATCCGAATAAACAAATGGAATTGAAGCATCATTTTTTCCCCAAACTAAGAAGTGCTATGGTGGACAAAGGCAAAACCATGCTCTCAATAATAATAGTAAACTACAATGCCGAGAAGCTTCTGCAAAGATGTCTTATGTCCGTCTATGCGGAAACAAAGCGGGTGCCCTTTGATATTTGGGTTGTAGATAACAATTCAAAAGATACAAGTGTCTCAATGATACGACGCAATTTCCCGCTGGTAAATCTGATTGAAAACAAGGAAAACATCGGTTTCGCCAGAGCAAATAATCAAGCAATCGCAAAGTGCACCGGCGATTATATTCTTATTCTCAATCCTGATACGCTGATTTTACAGAATGTTCTTGAAAAGATTGTTAACTTTATGGGCGAGAATCCAACTGTCGGGATTTGCGGCTGCAAAGTCCTAAATGAAGATAGGACCTTACAGCTTGCCTGTCGCAGAAGTATTCCAACTCCGGGAGTAGCATTTTTCCGACTAACAGGGTTAAGCAAGCTTTTTCCCAATAGTAAAATAATGGCAAAATATAATCTGACTTACCTTGGCCCTGATCAACCTCACGAAGTAGATGCTGTTTCAGGGGCTTTCCTAATGATTCGAAGAAAAGTTGTTGATAATATTGGCAAACTTGACGAGAGGTTTTTTATGTATGGCGAAGAACTGGACTGGTGCTTAAGGGCAAAAAAGGCTGGATGGAAGGTAATATATTACCCAAATGCGGAGATTATTCATTATAAGGGAGAGTGCAGCAAAAGTAACAGCAGAAAGGCTACCTTCGAGTTCTATCGTTCAATGTATCTATTTCATAAGAAACATTTTGCTGAAAATTACAACCCCGTCATAAACATCATTATTTATGCTGGAGTTGTTTTCAAAGCTCTTACTTCATGGCACAGTTTTCTCTTTTCAGCAAAAGTTGGCTCTAAACGGTAATTTTTTGATGCGAATAATCTTGGTCACAACTAATATAGTTCTGATTAATGTCGCTTTTCTTCTATCCTTTCTTATTAGATACGGCTTGCCGTTTCCTGAGTATAATTCCCTACCTTACAAAAAGAGCTTTGTATTTCTGACGGTGATTTACGTATCGTCTCTATCCTTCTTCAAAGTCTATAAGAGCAGGTTCAAGTCTTCGTGGGAACTGTTTCAAAGAGTGTTTTTGGGTGTTTTTCTTGGAACATTGCTGAGCGTAGCCTTTGTTTATTTCTTCAGAATTAAGTGGGGGGCATTTCCGACAAGTGTATTTGCTATTTCGTTTTTTATTAATGTGCTTTTAATTTTTAAAATAAACCAATGCATTTTGAAAGCTACAAAAAGAATTCAAAAGAAAATCCTCCTTATTGGAGAAGGAAAAGCAGACGAAATCATTGGGAGCAAGACTATCATAAAAAGAATTAAGACCACCGAAATTGAAGATTTGGTTAAATGTGTGGATGTTGATATCGATGAAATTGTTATTAGCGAGAGAATTCAACGAGAGAAAGACCTAAACCTTTTACTCTTTCTCGTTCAAAAATTAAAAATAGAGGTTGTCTTATGCCCTTCCGTTTATTTAAAACTTCTGCCTGAGAGAATTAACGGAGAAAATTCATTGCATTTTCTGAACACTTTTATAGGCAAGAAACAAGATGTTGATGAATTTTTCATAAAAGGCCTTGATGTATTTGGCAGCTTAGTGATTTCATTTGTCTCTGCGCCAATAGTTATTTTAATTTCTTTATTAATTAAAATTACCTCCCCAGGACCGATCTTATATAAACAGAAGAGAGTAGGAAAGGATGGCAAGGTCTTCACATTATACAAGTTCAGAACGATGATAGAAAATGCAGAGAAGAAAGTTGGCCCTGTCTTGGCAAGCCGAGAGGACCCACGTGTTACGAAAGTGGGAAAGATTTTACGAACGACACGGATGGATGAGCTTCCTCAGCTGCTCAATGTACTGCGGGGAGAAATGAGCCTGGTTGGGCCCAGACCCGAACGACTACACTTTGTCAAACAGCACAAAGCTTTGCACGAACTGAGATTAGCCGTAAAACCAGGCCTGACAGGACTTGCTCAGATTCGAAGCTTTTACGATTTAAAACCCCAGCACAAAATAAAATATGATTATCTCTACATTCAACGAAGAAATTTATTGTTGAATTTATATATTCTGATAAAGACTATTCCTATTGTATTATCAAAAAAGGGATGGTAAAAACAGGCTACTATCAAATTTTTCAGGATATGGCTTTTTTGAGCATCACCTGTCCCGGATCACATTGTCTTATAAATTACGAGCTTACGTTTATATTTCCACTTGTCTAACCATACGGAATATACCTCTTGAACCTGAATATTTTTTGGGATATTTAGCCCATCATCTTCAGCCTTACTGATTTTAACAATGTATTTAACTCGCTTAGTAACTTCCCAAATCTCATACTCACATCTCTCGCGTTCCGCATAAAAACCTATTCGATGGTCCGGTACAGCAATCAAGTCTTCTTCAGCAGTGTTCTCCTTTAGCCACTTCGCAGCATCTCTGTAACCTTTCTTTTCTATACGTAAAGGTCTTGCTAATTTAGGCAAACAAATAGTGACACCAACTGCCACGAGAATAAAAAACCATAGTTGTGGCTTTGGATTATTCTCTAAACAACCTTTTGTGAACCTGTTGCTGAGCCATTCGGCAAATATTTGTAAACCTATAGGTACATAGAAAATTGAGAACACAACCAGCGGCAAACAATGTCTTCTGCTTATATATCCCTGGCTATAATGTAGTAGAATCATCATAATTACATTAAGCACTATAAAAACAGGCACAAAAAACCTCTCTACAGTCGTTGCTAAGGATTGTTTGTGGAAGCGGTAATAAAATCCAATCAACATCGCTGGGAAAAAAAAGTACATTAAATTGTCACCAATTTCTACTATCAGTTTACCCAATGCTTTTACTATATTACCGGGCACACCTGCAGCCACATATGTGCCATTGTAATCGGCAATATTCAATTTCTGATTTTTATCCGATTGCAATACAGAAGAAGCAATAAGAGCTTTCAGCTGTACCGGCAGGATCCTTCCCCTTACTTTCATATATGGCATTACCGGGACAGCAAAACCGAACAGAAGAACAAATAAAGCGCAGACAAGTTTAGGCCTGCTCATCTTACGCGTTGGCAGAAACAATCTAATCAATAGCCATAGAATTCCATATACAACTAATTGCGCGCATTCAGGTCGGATTATATGTCCAAGCCCTCCACTCAAACCAGCTATCCCAAACATCCACCATTTTCCATCTTTGCTACCACGTAGTAATAATAGAAAACCCACAGCCAAAAATAAAATGTGAGGCCAATCTCTCAGCACATCACTCCCGAACCGCGCTGGATAGGGCAGCAAAATTAGAATCAGCAGAGCCCAAAAGCTGTTGCGAGGACCAACCAAAAGTTTGCCGATAAAATACAAAGGTATGATCGCAAGCAATCTACATAACAAAGTCATGCTTTGGGCTGTGTATGCCCAAGTTTGCGCCGATGGACTGCTATTGAATAAACCAACAAATTTAAGGGCTATAAAGATAAGAAAAGGGTAACCCGGAGGATGTGACGTCACAACACTTCTTGGATTACTTGATAACTTCTGGGCCCGCTCAATATAAAAAATGCCATCCTGGGCAACAAGAACGGTTGTGGCAATTAAGTAAACTCCGAGCAAAAACGCTATAAAAACAAGAATAATTAAATTGGCTGTATCTTCATTGCGCTCTTCGGATCTTTCTTTGAATTCATTTTCCATCACATATCATCCATGATACTTGAAAAAAACAACTCCTATAACTAATATAGATAAGGACCAGTAATCTCGTAAGATAATCTTAAACCTTATGGCTTGCAATGTTTTTTATGGTAGTTATACCAGAGACAATACTTAACATATAGAAGAATGACAAAGTTGACACAGATACATAGGGGTATATATGATAATAACAGAGGATTTTAAAAAAGTGATAAAATGTGATGCTATAGATAACAGAACAAATACTTTACACATATGGAAGAACGATGAAGTTAATGTAGTTATTCTGGAGCAAATAATAAGATCCGGTGAATGGAGTAAACTTGAATACATAGATGGCTTTTTTGCAGCTGTTTACAATACACCAGATAAAGTTTATCTGTTTTGCGACCGTTTAGGTATATATCCTCTTTTCTATTGTACTAAAGAAAATGCAGTTTATGCCTCACCAAGAATACCAGACATACTAGGAGAAACACAATCATCCTTAAATCATTCATTCGAGGGGATTCTTTCGTTGCTTATTTTCGGTCATCATATCGCCGATGAGACAATTTTTACAGATATCAAAAGATGCAACGGAGGAGAAACAATTATAATCAATAAAGATGGAAAGATAGAAAAAAAGATAGAATGGAGAAAAAAATATATCTACCAAGATAAAACTTCAATAAATCCAGACGACCTTTGCGAACTGTTTATCGAAAATGTCAGAAAAATGATTCCCGCAGATGGCCAGATTCTTTTATCACTTAGCGGAGGCTTCGATTCCAGAGCTGTCTTGGCAGCGCTATTGGAATGTTTGGAATCTAATCGTATACAAACTATAACATTTGGAGGAAAAGGCACCTATGACTTTCGCATAGCAAAACTTGTGGCGAATAAAGCAGGAGTAAAAAATCTGACATTTCCTATTACGGAAAAAGTATTTAGAGATAGCTTCTTGCGACAAAGAGCTGGCGATTATAGCTTTAGTTATCCTGTTTTTTCAACCCAGCCACAAGAAATGCTTAACTACTTTTCTGAAGAGTTATCCAAAGGCAATACTTCGTTTTGGGGAGTAGGTGGAGACGCAATAACAGGATCGCACCTTCGCCCTTCTGATATTTCATTACAAACGTGCAAAAATTCAGAAGAGCTTGCACGCTTGCTCATAGCAAAGAGATGTTACCTTCCTTTAACAGTTGTGTCTAATATTACTAAACTTGACGAAAATGAAATCGTAGAAATTATTGGCCATCTTATCGACAGAGCACACCAAAGCCAATATGATAAACTGTGGCAGTTTCTGGATTCTTGGGATATCTTCGTAAGAGGCAGAATGGAGATAATTGCCATACTGCCCTTTTACTTACAGTTGTGGCGGTGTCCACATCTTGGCAGAGATTATTTT
This sequence comes from uncultured Pirellulales bacterium, assembly GCA_964653075.1. GTDB lineage: Bacteria > Planctomycetota > Phycisphaerae > Sedimentisphaerales > Anaerobacaceae > NIOZ-UU13. Next base: position 35,149 of record CAZZAX010000029.1, on the reverse strand, counting down.
AGAGAAATGTCAACACAGTGTTTTGAAAACAAAATTGGACAAAATGCATACAAAAGGATGATTTCATCAAGGTTTAAGTTTTTGTTCAGTCTTCCTACCAGAAGACTTAGAGGTAGAGCACTTGTAGACGGTAAAGTTCGAAGTTTGTGCTGGGTCACACAGTGGCGTATTGCAAAGCTAAAAAAGTCTATGGCTAAAATCGCAGGTCTGAATATTGATGGAGTTGGTAGAAATTATGGCAGGGAACTAAAGTTCCTAAATAGTACTGAAGGACAGAAAAGTCTTTATCACGTAATGGAAACCTTGTTACGAAAAAAGATTTTGCGTGCAGACTCAAATAATATACTTCATGTCGCACAAAAAAACAACCGGATCAGCCGAATATTTTTTACTTTAGCATACGGCTTGGACAAATAACTTTGCTCTATCGAATGATTATTATCTACAGCAGGTTAATTACTACATTTAAAACTTTTAATATTTAATTTATTCACTTACCACATGCTGATAAAAACAGATTAGAGGATTTACAATCAACAAAATGAGAGTACACATTGATAGACAGTTTAGAATTGTGCGAATTTGGTCGAACCGGGAATTAAAAAAGATAGCTTCGCTTTTCTGTGGCAAAGTAGTCAATGTCTCTGCCTGGGATGACAGAGATAAAGAAGGTGGATATTATAAAGACTATTTTTTAAATGCATCTGCTTATTATTATACTAACTACTCAGGAATACGAGGCTACCAGCACAGGCGAAACGAATATTTCGTTGACCTTGCTAAAAATATTCCGGAAGAACTAATTAGGCATTTCGATGTTGTTTTCAACCACACCACGCTAGAACACATATTCGACATTAAAAAAGCATTCAAAAACTTGTGTGACATGACTAAGGATGTTGCTATTATTATTGTGCCATTTTCTCAGGTTCAGCATGAAACAGAATCGTATAGAGATTACTGGCGTTTCACTCCCTCATGTATACGAGAGATGTTCCGAGAAAATGGAATGGATGTGATTTACGAAGCGGAAAGTAAACATAAAAAAGCATCGATCTATCTTTTATTTGTCGCATCACGTAATCCTCACAAATGGCAACAGCAGATGCCTAAATTTAAACCAATTGAAGAAGCAGGAAAGCGGATTGGCAGTAAATGGTCTTTCAAGAAACTGAAACGAAATATTCTGGGAAAGCATTAAAGAATAATAAAAATTAAAGTGTAAAAAACTATACTTGACCTTTTAGAAAATGTTGGACGAATTCGTAATCTGGCTTTTTCAGAGCCTTAGATTCTCAGTAAAGACCCTGAAAAAGCCTAAAATCACATTTAAGATGATTTATTCAATTTTAGTTACGACAATCCCTAACGCTGCCTAAGAGGTCAAGTACTGATTATACCAGTTAAATTTTATATGTGACCCTTAAAATTATGCTCATATCTTTCATATCAGCAATCTAATCCAACATATCAGCGCTTTTACGTTCGGATATCTTCGGTAAGATTGTCTTAAATACTTACAAGCCTCTTCCTTTAAACCTTCTTCAAGTGCACAGCGTCCCACTCTATAACCTTCTTTACTCAGCCTCTTCATAGCTCGGCGTTTAGGTATAACTTCTTTACCTCCACCGTTAAAATAAAAATCTTCTAATACATCAAGTTCAATCTTACGATTAGCAAATGAACGATCAGGATTATCTGCATGACGTCTCTTCTTGAAGGTTGGGCCTTGAACTGGAGTAAACTTGTATTTAAGAGACAACTGTAATAAAAGTTTATACATGGCACATCGTCTAATAGAGGTATCAAAACCCCCTGCTTCTTCATAAATTTTTCTGGTACACAAAGTTCCACAGGTCTTAACATAAATAAATTCAAACAGATCTTTTGTAATATTACCAGATGGTAATGCGCGCTGCTTCCTTTTTAAATCGTTACCATTTTCATCAACGCCAATATAAGAACCATATACAAAAACATCCGAGCCGTAAGAATCTATCGCTTCCATAAGTTTCTGAACAGCATCTGGAAATAACAAGTCATCCGAATCTAAAAAAGTAATATACTTTCCGAGGGCGATTTCGATTAATTTATTTCGAGCTACCGATTGCCCAATTTTATCGATCCAATAATACCTGACATTAAAGCCATTATCTTTTATCATCTTGTCGGTGCCGTCGGTCGAACCATCATCAACTATAACCACCTCATAATCCTTGTATGTTTGCGCAAAAACACTATTTAATGCCTCTTTCAGGTAATGTTTTCTATTATAAGTAGGTATACAAATACTTACTTTAGGCATAAATTATATTCCCCGACTTTGTTAAATCCTTCAAGTTACAGAACCGTTGCCCATGAAGCATCATAAGAACCCATCTCCATTAGATCAAGCATAAGTTTGGCGATTCTTTGACAATTGAATTCCTCGTGTGCTCTTTGCATACCAGCCATTGCTATTTTTTTCCGTTCCACCTCGTGACTGAGGTACCAATCGGCAAGTTCAAAAAATTCATCGGCCGTATCAAAATATTTTAAGTGTACACCGTCATCAAAAAGTAGATTGCTATCAGGAACTCTTTTAGCTAACACAAATGTACCACAGGAAACATAATTAATCAACCTGTCAGAATGGTACAGTCTTACATCGTTTGTTATATTGATGCTCAATCCTACCTTGGCACCACTGATGGCGTAGAAATAATCTATACCCTCAACACGCGGCACGCCCGAAGTCCCATATACTCTTGAATTCTTCGTTTTACTCAATCTGTTGACGATATTGTAACGTTCATCATTGCGCTTAAGCCTTGTGTGCTCAACTTTGCCGGTAAAAATGATATCTGTTTGCCAATTTTCCCCGACATCGTACTTGTACTGTATATCAGGATCACACATATTGGGTATAAAAGCGCACACATTTACTCCTGCATCTTTGTATGTCTGCAAGAATCTTCCTCCACTGGTCGTTGTTACAATATCTGTTTGCTTGGCTATTGCAATACGGCTGGGATTTTGGTCGGGGAATGGGTCCTCGTCTCTGCCGATAAAGACGGCATTGGGCGCAGCATCCCGCATTGCAATAACCGAGTCCGCATCAAGATATTTCATACTGAGAATAAAAATAACGTCAGGGTGGTAATGCTTGATTTGTTCGATTAGAAGGATATCTGCCTTTTTCTTTGCAAATCGTAAAGCGAATTTCTTGTTCGGGAACGGGCTGTACTGCATCATGATATTTCTATAGCCGAACCGCTGGACATCACAGCCACATCGCAATAGACCCTTTATCCACATCCGCTGAGATACACGAATAGATTTTGGTGACTCATCCTTGAAATCAGCAATTACAAATATTCGTTTGGCTTTGTACATTTTTTCTTTCCCGGCAACTATCTTCAGCCATTAAAAAATCACGTATCTGAGTGCGTTCTGATAATATCATCTTTCACATCAAAAACCCAGCTGGCATAAAAGCCTCTGATGAAACTTTCCATTTCTCCCAGAGTTTGATAATCCCCCTTACCCGTAAAGCAGCGCGCATCATCGATAAGAACAATATGCTCAGCCGCTCTTGAGTGTCCCAATATACACTGTATCTCCTGCATTATGGGAGTTTGTATTTCAGCCATGGCAGTCGAGCCGCCTGACCAATGAGCATCAAGCCAGAATAGACACGACTTGTCTATATATTTTAAGACTTTTGGTAGCATTTCGTATCTGCCTGGACTTAGCATATTTTTTGCATCTTAACAGCGTATAAATAACCTACGATAGGTTCTTTTTTCAATCCGTATTTGACGTGCACAGCAAAACCATTTTCGGTGAGAATCTCTACTAATCTATCAGGGTTCTTAAAATGATACTCCATAAGAAGGATATCCATCTTTCCAACTAAATTTTCCTCATCAAGACGTTCAAGAATCTCAAACTCTGCGCCTTCACAATCAGATTTTACAATAATTCGATTATTTTTATTTTCTTCAAATATTGGAGCAAGCATTTTAGCAGCATCCTTTACTGTTACCGTCTCTGTTCGTACATTCTGTTTGGTAGATACAATATGAGTCGTGCTCATACAGTCAGATAGATCTACATAGTATGGTATTTCTAAAATTGTATCTTTTTTCCCAAGTCCGCATGCAAAAGTCTGTATCTTTTTATTAAGTTCGGGATTAAGGTCAAGATTTTTTTTCGCTAAAGCAAGGGTAGGCTCAAATGGCTCAAAAGCGTATATTTCCTTAACGTTTTCCTTTGCAGCAAAGAAAAGGGCAGAGATCGCGCGATTCATTCCTATATCAATTACTACAGAATTGTCTTTGTAGCTTAAATTATAAGTATTATTTATGAATACTTCTTCAATATGAGCACAGGCTTTTGCATAGTCTGATATATCGAATTTAGTTTGCTCTTTTGTGCAAACAATATCGCCTTCGATTATACAACCATAACCGAGAAGTTTCTTACGACGCTCCTTTGATTTTACTAATTTTTTTCTAATTTCTTTTCGCTTCTTTTTGCTCGGCACAAAACAGCAAAGCAAATTAACCAATGCTTTCATTATTGTCCTTTAATATAAAAAATATATTGCTCTGCTTAGCGCCATCTAATTATCTAGCGAACTATCAACCATAATTGTTCGTACTTTTTGTGAATTCATAATCTTCTTTATATTCCTGTTTTTTTTTCTTTTTGTCCTATTGCGAAGATTAAACTCACTTTCATTAATAACCTGGGTAGCGTGCGCAAGATGGTAAATAAATTGACCCATTATGGAGGATGGCAACTCAATGGTTTTATAACCGCGGTCAACGAGTTCAAAATATAGCTTTTTACCCCCCGTCAAACCCGTTTCTCTGCCCATAAGGAACGAGAGCCGCTCCCGGCGCAAAATATCTGTACGGTACAGAGAGCATATTGTACGATTGTAATAGCGAAACTTACCGACAGGGTTCGGTTCTCGAAGAACCTTACGCTTGAAAGTTCTCAAATCGGTTGCTTTTTTGAGCAGGATTCGCCATTTCGGTATCAATTCAATTTTCCCGGAACCAACGCAGACTATATCTTCATCACTGCCGAAATAGGAAATCAGGTCTCTGAGCCAGTTGCATTTCCGGACAAAAGTATCAGAGTGCATAGAAACAAAAGATTCGGTATTACAGTTCTCCAGACCAAGGTCAAGACCCGCTGCGTGGGCATAACCCCCGCCAGGCTCATCCACTCCGGCACGACGTTCGATCAGCCGAATCCATTTGAGGGATTTAAGGTATTTCAAAGACTCATCCTGTGAATCATTATCGACAACGATGACTTCATAAGGATATTTAGTAAATTTACGTATGCTGCGCAGACATAGCCGGGTAAAGTCCGGAGTTTTATAATTCACTATACATATGGTTGCTTTGCCTTTAATAAGGTTTGACATTAATGAAGACTTTCCCCTTGACTTAGCGGTTTCCATACATCGATTCGTAATACTTCTGATAGTCGCCGGAGACAATGTTATTGAGCCACTGCTGGTTCAGAAGATACCAGTCTATGGTTTTATTGATACCCTCTTCAAAACTCACAGATGGCCGCCAGTCAAGCTTGCTTATTATCTTGCTTGCATCGATTGCATATCGCCGGTCATGTCCAGGCCTGTCGGTTACATGCTTAATCAGCGATTTTGGCTTGCCAAGACGGCTTAATATTACATCAATTACTTCCAGATTTGTCTTTTCGTTACAGCCACCAATGTTATAAATCTCACCGGACGGCGATTTTTGCAGAACCTGCCATATGGCTGCACAATGGTCATATACATACAGCCAATCACGTACATATAAACCATCACCATAGACGGGTAATTCTTTATCATTGAGGGCATTGTTAATCATCAGTGGAATCATCTTCTCTGGAAACTGATACTCCCCATAATTATTTGAGCATCTGGTGATGTTATATTTTACTCCCCATGTATGGCCGAAAGCTTTTACCAGATGGTCAGCCGCAGCTTTACTGGCCGAATAAGGTGAATTTGGACTCAGCCGTCTTTGCTCAGTGAATTTGCCCTCCGGACCAAGCGCGCCATAGACTTCATCGGTAGAGATTTGGATAAACCTCTCCAGATTTTTATCACGGGCCGCCTCAAGCAGAGTTAAAGTGCCGGCAATATTGGTTTCTATAAAAATTTTAGGCTCGGTAATAGAACGGTCAACATGGCTCTCTGCGGCAAAATTAACTATTGCATCGATTTGGTATTCATCGATTATTTTTTCGACCAATTTACCATTACATATATCACCCTTTACGAACTTATAACTTGGATGCTCCAGAAATTCCGAGAGATTTTCAAGATTGCCGGCATAAGTCAGCTTGTCAAGATTGACCACAAAACAATCCGGATGCTCCGAAAGCACCATCCGCACAAAATTGCTTCCTATAAATCCTGCACCACCGGTAACCAGAATCCTTTTCATAACTGCCTCAAAAATCGCTCCAATGGGATCCGCCAGGATTCGATCGGCTCACCAAGCAAAGCTTCAATCTTGCTGCAATCGAATCGGCTGTTTAACGGCCTTGCAGCAGCACTGGCGTAATCACTTGTTTTACAGGCCAACAGGTTAACATCCATCGAGAGCTTGTCAAATATAAACTCCGCCATTCCATATCGGCTGACATAGCCGGAACTTGCGAAATGAAATACTCCTTCCGGCTTTACGGGCAATAATTTGCAGATTACCTTGGCAACTTCGGTCGTTGCTGTTGGTGAACCTGTCTGGTCATCGACAACCTTTAACACTTTTTCACTTTTTGCATGCTGTATCAACTTGGTTACAAAGTTTTGGCCTGCCTGGCCGTATGTCCATTCCACACGCATTATACAATGTCGGCAGCCGCTGTGGCCCAGTAGTAGCTCCCCTGCCAGTTTGCTCCTGCCGTATTCATTTATAGGATTAGGAAGATCAGTCTCAACATAGGGTCTGTCCAACCGGCCGTCAAAAACAAAATCCGTACTGAGATGGAGTAACCAGGCGTCAGCTTCTTTCACAAGAGCACCCAGCCGTCCTACTGCTTCTGCGTTGACCTGATGCGCTAATTCATTCTCGCTCTCAGCGCCATCGACATTAGTAAAAGCTGCGCAGTTGACGATTATCTTTACACTTTCGAGAGCTTCTTTAAGCTGTTTAGAATCAGTGATATCAAATTCCGGTAAATCAAATACTTTAACATCAAAGCCATATTGCCCGCAGATGTTTACCAGGTCCGTACCAAGCATCCCCCGACCGCCGAGAATCGCAACCCTGGTATCATTAGTTGCCATCACAGGCTCCCCATTTGAGGCAGCTTCTCAGGTCGAATCTCTCTAAGTCTGGGAAAACTTGCATCTTTGAGTGATAACACTGGCTCTTTGATCGGCCAATCAACGTTAATATCAGGATCATTCCAGACGATTCCGCCTTCACTCACCGGATTATAGAAATCAGTGCACTTATATGCAAAAACTGCTGTCTCACTGACAACACAATACCCATGAGCAAAACCCGATGGAATATATATCTGCCTGTGGTTCACATCGGAAAGTACCTCACTAACCCACTGTCCGAAAGTCGCAGAGCCTTTGCGAATATCGACAGCAACATCTACGATCTCACCCGATAAAACTTGGACCAATTTACCTTGCGATTGAGGATACTGAAAATGTAAACCGCGCAAAACACCTTTTTTGGAAAATGAGACATTATCCTGCACAAAAGAGTCTTTTATTCCGGCGTTCTCATAACGCACGCTGTTCCAGGTTTCCAAAAAGAATCCCCTCTCATCGGAGAATACATCCGGCTCCAACAAGAGCACTCCCGGCAGTTTCGTCTCTTTTACATTCATTTGATACTGATGTCCCGACTAATATCTCTGTTATTGAGGAGGTTCCTTTACTACTAATTCATTGGCCCTGCCAAGCGATTCAAACGTACCTGCATCCGTCCACCAACCGTCGAGGATATCATAAGCCAAATGACCTCTTTCAATGTAAGCATAGTTAACATGAGTAATTTCAAGCTCACCACGTTCTGACGGTTTAAGGGCCCGTATTATCTCAAAAACTTGTGCGTCGTAAAAATATATACCGGTTACGATATAATCCGACCTTGGTTCTTCGGGTTTTTCTTCGATACCAATAACTTTATCTTCTGATATCTCTGCAACTCCGAAACGCTCTGGGTCCGGCACTTGCTTGAGAAGTATCCTCGCGCCGGTTTTCTGAGCAATGAATTTGTCGGCATAGCTCCTGAGACTGCTTTCAAAGATATTGTCACCAAGAATAACAGCCAGAGGTTGTCCCTGTGAGAAATTTTCAGCTAATCCCAGGGCCTGGGCAATTCCACCTGCTTCATCCTGAACTTTATACGTAAATCGACAGCCAAAATCTTTTCCGGAACCCAGCAGATTAACTACATCGCCCATATGCTCGAGACCGGTTACAATCAGGATTTCATCGATGCCGATAGATGTTAGTTTCTCAATGGGGTAATATATCATCGGCTTTTGCCCAATGCCAAGAAGATGCTTATTTGTAACCTTGGTCAACGGCATAAGCCGAGAACCTGTACCGCCGGCAAGAACAACACCTCTTAAATCCATATTCACCTCACAAACAAATAATCAATCGGCATTTCTCAGGTAATTGCCTTTGTCGCTCCCGTAGTAAACCCGCCATCGACCAAAATTATCTGGCCTGTAATATATTCGCAGGCATCCGAGGCCAAAAAAACAACCGTACCATCAAGGTCATTTGGCTGACCGGGGCGATTTAAAGGGATGCGGTCCGTGATATATTTTACCCATTCTTTATTTTCATATAGTACTGCATTTTGCGCTGTCTTAAACCAACCGGGAGCCAACACATTGACCGTGATTCCGTATTTACCCCATTCAGCAGCCAGGCTTCTGGTCATTAACAGGACGGCACCCCGGCTTGCGGTATAAGGTGCAATACCTTCCATACCGAAAACACACGTACATGAACCAATGTTTATTATTCTGCCATAATGTCGTTTTATCATCTCCTTTGCAACCGCCTGGGCGCAGAAAAAACTGCCCTTAAGATTGGTATCCAATACAGTGTCCCAATCCTCCGGAGAAAATTCAATGCTTGGATTTCGAATATTTAAACCGGCATTGTTGACCAGAATATCGATTTTTCCATACTCTTTTATGGTCGCCTGAACCATATTATCAATATCACTTTGACAGAGCACATCCAACTGAACAGCTAACGCCTTCCTGCCCAAAGATTCTATTTCCTGCTTGAATTCGGTCAGCCTTGACAACTCCCTGCTGGTAATAACCAAATCAGCGCCGGCCTTGGCAAGCGCCCTGGCAAAATACTGTCCCAAACCACGACTGGTACCGGTCACAATCGCCACCTTGCCGGAAAGATTAAAAAGGTTCTGCATCTTTAAATCCTCGAACTTTATGGTTCTAAAACAATTTTCAGTAAATTTTCCTCGGCCTTATGCAAACGCTCAAAAGCACCCGGCCCCTTTTCCAAAGGTAAAACATCACTGATTAACGGCTCAATATTAATCTTACCCGAAGCTACAAGTTCTATACAATCGCGAAATTCACCCGAACTGGCATAAGATCCCCTAAAAGTCAGCTCTCTTGCAACTAATTCCTGTAGATTGAATTCAGCGGTTTGTTCCAGATTACCAACAGCAACAAGATGCCCACCGGTTTTTGTTATCGAAACACCGTCACGGAAAGTCTGAGCATACCCAACGACCTCGAAAGCAACATCCGCCCCTTTGTCATTTGTTTCCTTGAAAACCATTTCTCTCAGGTCGGACTTCAAACGATTAATGACCTTATCTGCTCCCAGTTTATTCGCCAAATCAAGCCGAAAGTCATTAATATCGACCACAATGACCTTGGCCGCACCTCGCAGCCGGGCTGCCTGCATCACAAAAAGACCTATTGTCCCCCCCCCGATAACCACCACTGTATCATCAGACGATATTGGAGCCCTGTTGCCGGCGTGCGTACCTATTGAAGCAGGTTCCAAAAGAGCCGCTTGAATAAATGACATATTGTCCGGAATCTTAAAGACAATCCACCAGGGCACCGCCACATATTCAGCAAATGCACCATGCCTCTTGAATTCCGGAGTGGAAACTCCTAATACCTGTCGTTTGTCACAGCGATTATATAAGCCATTCCGGCAGGGTTGGCATTCATTGCAATAGACAGTTGAATCAAAGCAAACTCTATCGCCATTTTCAAAACCATTCACATTATCGCCAACATCTTCTACGACACCGGCCGCCTCATGGCCCATAATCAAAGGAGGAATCCTTCTGCCCGTCTTACCCGTAAAGCCATGAACGTCCGAACCACAAATTCCGCATGCCTTGACGCGAATCAGCACTTCATCTTCGCCCACCACAGGGTCTGGAAAATCCGAATACTCAAAACAATATGGTTTAGTATAAATTAAAGCCTTCAATTGAATTCTCTGCCTTACATAATTAACAAAACATGTAATTTGAAACACGCTAAGACAACAAAATACCCGAAAAATAACCAATATTCACGAATTTTATTGCTGAAGAGCCAAAAAATTATCTTTCCGATGTCCTTCCACAATCCTACAATAGCAAACAAAGGGCATTATCATACTATTTCACTTAAAGGAATATCGTTTATGGCAAAAAGAATGACAAGACGTCAGTTTCTGGCTCAGACCGCCGGGCTTACCGCTCTAAGTGCTGTTTGCCCCGGATGTCATTTTGGCATTTCCCCGAATGCACAAGTTCCGAATATTATCCTCATTATGGCCGACGACCTGGGATATGGAGACCTTGGATGTTACGGCTGCACTGATATTCGCACCCCGGCTATTGACAGCCTGGCGGCTGAAGGGGTCAGATTTACAACCTTCTATTCCAATGCCCCCGAATGCACACCAACAAGAACAGCTCTGCTGACCGGTCGTTATCAACATCGTGTTGGGGGTCTGGAATGCGCCCTTGGTATCGGTAACGTCGGTCGTTATGACGATGCCATCCGGTTAAGCCAAACAAACGACATGGGTCTTCCTCCCGAACAGACAACTATCGCTCGAATACTTAAAGACACCGGATACGCAACGGCAATCTGCGGCAAATGGCATCTTGGATACGAGAAGAAATTCTTTCCTCTCAGGCATGGTTTCGACTACTGGTTTGGCCCGGTAGGCGGAGCGGTCGATTATTTCCACCACTGTGAATACACCGGCCAGCCGGCCCTTTATCTAAATGACAGGACTATCAGGCGGGAAGGCTACCTTACAGACCTTATTACAGAAGAGGCGGTTAAATTTATTCAACGCCCGCGGAGCAGCCCTTTTTTCCTCTACGTTCCATATACCTCACCACACACTCCTTATCAGGGACCTAATGACAAGAAGGACAAACCCGTTCCGCAAGCCGACTACAACAAAGGCTCCAGAAAAACATATACCGAAATGGTTGAACGAATGGATGAGGGTATAGGAAAGATACTGGGAACACTAAAGGATAAAAAAGTCGCGGTAAATACGCTCGTTATCTTTATGAGTGATAACGGCGCCAACAACAAAGGAAATAACTCACCCTACTCCGGCTATAAAGGAAATCTTTTCGAAGGCGGCATAAGAGTTCCATGCATAGCAAAATGGCCCGGTGTGCTCTCTGCGGGTACGATATCGAATCAGCCCTGTATAACTTTGGATTTTTCTCGGTCCATTGTTAGAGCGGCAGGCACCAAACCACCTCAGAATCGTCCATTCGATGGTATAGATATCTTGCGAACTATAGAAACTAAGCAGCCTATTCAACAACGTACACTTTTCTGGCGCGCTCGAAGAGGAGATAGAACAAGAAAAGCGGTTCGTGACGGTTCTTTGAAATACATCCGGCTACGCGATGGTGACGACATAAAAGAATATCTTTTCGACCTTGAAAAAGACCCCGCTGAAAAAAATAATCTCTTGAAAGTGAGAGAAGAAGATGTACGAAAATTAAAATCCTTGCTCGAAGATTGGGAAGAAAAAGTAAAGCATAATAGATGATATTCCTTCAACTTTTATTTAATCGTAAATACTAAAGATTTTCGGAGATAACAAAATGAACGAAAACAAGCAAAAAACCTCAAGACGAAATTTCCTGAAAAACTCGACCTTCGCGGCGGCGTCGGTCAGCTTGGGATTAACTCCTCTAATCCGCTCTGCACGCGGCGCTAATGAAAAAATCCGCGTGGGTTTCATCGGCGTCGGCAACCGTGGAACACAGCTTCTAAACGGCTTCCTAAAACAGGATGATATTGAAGTTGCAGCCCTTTGCGATGTTTACGAGCCGTACCTGGCAAGAGATTATTCCAAAGTTGACAAAAAGCTCAGAGATTCTTTAGGAGGTAGGGTCCCTAAGATGACAGAAAAACTGAACCGCAACGTCGCACGATACAAGGACTTCCGTCGCTTGCTCGACCGCAAAGATATAGATGCGGTTGTTGTTGCAACACCCGACCACTGGCACGCTGTCCAGACTATAATGGCATGTCAGGCCGGCAAGGATGTGTATGTCGAAAAACCGCTTTCGATAACTATTATTGAAGGTCGAAAGATGGTTGAAGCTGCAAAGCGGTACGACAGAGTAATCCAGGTCGGCCTTCACAGGCGATCCTCCAAATCATACATGCAAATCGCCGGACATATTCAGACGGGAAAAATCGGCAAGGTAACAATAGCCAGGGCCTACCGGATAAGTAATATGCATCCGAACGGTATCGGCAAATTTCCCGATACGGCCCCGCCGGAAGGTCTGGATTGGGATATGTGGCTTGGACCCAGACCCAAACGCCCTTACAAAAACAATATCTCTTTATACAAGTTCCGTTGGTTGCAGAGTTATTCCTCTCAGATGGCCAACTGGGGCGTGCACTATTGTGATGCGATGCGCTGGATGTTGTCAGAGAAGGCTCCTGTCTCGATATCCGCCCATGGCGGAAGGTTTGCCCTCGATGATGACCGGACAATTCCTGATACGATGGAAGTGATTTTCGAAATGCCATCCGGCTCACTGCTCATTTTCGGTCAATATGAAGCCAACGGAGGCCCCGCCTTAATAGAAGGAGAGGTAGAGTTCAGGGGCACGCTCGGAAACCTTTACGCCGGCACAAGCGGTGAAGCCGGCTATAAAATCGCCCCTTCAAAAGCAGGACAATTTCAGGATAACGGTTCAGATATCGAACCGTTCGAAGGCGAACGAATAGATGGCGACCTTACCGTCCAGCATATTCGAAACTTCCTTGATTGTATGAAGACCCGAAAACAAACCAATTGTGATATGGAAACAGGCCACCGTTCAACATGCTTTGCCCTTCTGGCAAATATCGCTCTGGCTACAAAAACTCGAATCGAATGGGATCCGAACAAAGAACGCGCCATTAATAACAGACGCGCTAATAGGTTGCTGCACTACGAATACAGAAAACCCTGGACCCTGTAGAGTCAGTTCGCAAAATTTGAAATTTCGTGGATACTGGCTATCGTTTTTGTCCTGCGATTACTGTTTCCACAATAGCCTTCCTGGCCTCCGCCACAGCAGGACTGTACGGATAGTTTGACATCATCGTCTCGTAAACAACCTTGGCCTGCTCTACAGCCTCGATACCGCATAAGGCTTTTATCTGCCGGACGAGCATCTGTGACCGGTAGTAGTTACTTAATTCGAGCTTATTCAACCGTTCAGCTAAATAAAAAGCGATAAGATGTTCTTTCCTTGCCAGGTGTACATCCAGCTTTATCAGGTTCAAATTCGGCATCAGTAACTTGACCGGATCATCGGCAATAATTTTTTCGATATTCTCCATCGCGTAATCAAGCTGCTCCGGCTCATCTGTGTTATCCGCCAACTGCCTCGCATGTCGCAGCAGCCCTATATCCTTCACCTGCTCTTTGTTACTATTGGCTGCCTGTAGATTTTGAAGTATTTCCCTTGCCTGTTCAACTTTCTCCAGAGCAATCAGAGCTTCGGCCTGGGTTGTCCTGAATCGGGTAATTATTTTGTTGTCTAAATTTTTCCTTTTTTCGAGCTGGTCTAAAATCTTCAACGCATCCTGAGTTTTTCCGAAACACTGTACCAATAGTTCTGCCTGAGAAACCATCGAACTCTGATAAACCAATGTATTGACCGCCGATTTTTCCGAAAGACGTCTGAAAAGTGTCAACCCCTGTTTATATTGCCTAATTGAAGCCGAACGCAGGTACTGACCCAGTTCAAGGCAGAAATTCCAATGCTGTGAACCCGACACAAGTTCATCCATCCTCTTCATCAAAGCTGCCAACGCCTGCTGCCTCCACTGTTGGCGCTCAAGAACGTCGGCAAAGGCATACAAATTAACAATATCACCTATCGGTAACTTATTAAAGTCACTTTCGAATATAGCTTTTTCAAAAACCAGTTCGTTCCCCGGTTCAAGCTGGATTTTATCCGGAATAGCATGAACATTAATTTTCTGTGTCACTTCTGCAACAACATTATCGCCTTTGAGCACTTCAAGTGTTACTGTGCGCATCTGAGGTCGTAAAAAAACATGGTCGACACTTTTACCGGTCTCGATTTTCCCATCGTCGAATTTCCACCTGTATGAATAGTAACCGTCCTGCTTTGCTTCCATCACATCAAAACGCACTCGAACCATAGCCTCTTTGCCCTGGTCCAGCCGCCAGTCATCAATAACCTGCCACTTAAAGCTCCCGCCGTCTTTTGTCAGCTCTTTATATCCAATCGCCGTAGCCACAAAGCGTTCGACAGGCAGGAAATTATCTCTGGCCATAAGGCCTAATTTCTCCTTTGGCTTTTGCCATGCGGCAAGCGTGAACATTTTGCCCCACGGGCTGTAGTTCAGATATTCCAGCTTATGTACACCCGCTTCCAGAGAAATCTTGCCTTGTTTTTGCCCCCTGATGCCGGAGCGGTAACTATGTTCGCCGGGCCAGCTTATAACCAGATTACCATCGACGAGCAGATGCGAAGCCCAATTCGAGGCCGTAGCGAAAACGTATTTACCGGCTTTCTCAATCCGGAAGAAACCCTCATAACGATATAGAGCCAGACGGGGCTTTTGTCCTTTCAAATCTGATAAATGATGAATTGGAAACGAATGGTGAATATTATCAACCATAGTCCTGTCCACAGGCTTTGCGGCGCTATTCCACACCTTCAATAACCCTGACAGTTCCTTACACTCAGAATATTTTTTCGTTGTATATCTTGTCTCTAAAGTTACTCCTGCTTTTGGCTCCCACGCCGAGGGTGCAGGTTTATGCTTATCTTTGGGCACAAGATAAACGAAATAGATTGTACTGCCGCGGGAGTTGTCGAAAAGAATTTCCATAGGCTCATCCTGTTGAGCCTGAAAAATCCGGCTGGGGACCTGCTGGCCTATAGAGGTAAAAATAACCGGTTCGAAATCCCTCGCATCACATCCGGGCATATAGAGCTTCGCATAAGAGACCTCCGGATTTTCCCCTCTCAAAAGAAAACCTGCATCAACCAGACTTAGCCGCCGCTTGCCTTTCATATCGGAACCGGTCGTTGCTAATTTGATTTCCTTGGCCGTCGATGGAAGACCAACATTAATTTCAATCGACAGCATATACTTGGTCATCGGCTCGGATTTGTAAATCCTCCTTTTGTCAGCATAAACCTCAAGCCTGACAGATATATTTGGATCAGCCCTGTCACTGAGCCCGGCCAATGCCACAAAACGCCTACACTCCTTCTTGTGTTTGTAAGTAGCTTTCCCGGGGCAGGACATAGTGATACCTTTTTTATAGACTTTTCCATTGAGTCTGTAGTATGAGCCATTCCACTGCCTCTTGTCCTCAGATTTTCTCGAATCAGACAGATGAACATCAGGTGCCTGTGAGTAAGCGGGATCTTTTTCAATGCGAATTCGAAATGCCGCATCATCAAGATGCCACGGAACGGACCTTCCATTTTCTGCAGTCCGGCCTATATCGCAGGAAACCAAAACTATCGCCGCTGCACACAGCAACCATATTATCCAACCTTTTAACAACACTATTTTCAACATACTATAATTATGTTTAAAAATGTTCCTTTATCATTTATCCTGTCTGCTGTTTTTGGTATTCTGTCCTTTATCTATGCCCTGTGCCAGCGCCTCGAAATAGGCACTTATCATATGCTCATAGCCCTTAAAACGATTCTGTTGCTGTCGTGAAAGCATATCAGCCAATTTCTTGTCTGTTACTTTATCACTATACTGCAGGGCTATTTGTCTGCCTAATGCCCTGTGTGATTTCTTCAGCGTGTCGACAACTTCGTCGTAAGCTCCTCGGATACCTACTCCGCTGCGAGTCTTTATAGACTCTTCCACCCCTTTCATCGCCTGAATGGACCGTTTAAGTTCCATTGTCGGCAGATTATGACTTTCGAGCTTAAGCACCAGTTCCTGAGCCGACTGCCGGACATTGAGCTGCTTTTCTTCTGTAGCTTTCATCATATCCAATACTTTCCCGGGCAGCTTACCCCCTACCCCAAACATAGTAGAGCTGTCGCTGCCCTTGCCAAGCCCTGTTCCTCCCGTCTGGGCCTTCGCGTCCTCATCCTTGACCTGTCCGCTTTCCAGAGGTGTGTTTGATGCTCGTTCTCGCAGACCGTACTCATTATCAGAAAGTTCCTTGGCTACCGGCTCTACCAACTGGCCGTCTGACATGCCGGTACGTCCGGCTCCACTGCGGCCCTGAATGACATTATCCTCCGGCCTCTGGTCGCCGGTTTTACCCTTGGCACTGGTACTGCTTATAGTACCGTCGGAAACCGGCCCGGCCGTATGGTCCAGAGAATTTAGATAGCTGCCGATATCTTCCACCTCCGGCCGCATCTCTTCTTCCGTCGTAATCAAATCAGCTACAAGATCTTCGAGTTCCGATGGCAGCTCTGCCAACGGCGCAAACAACTGCTCATCTTCCGGAATTTCTGCGATAAACTGTATATTGTCATAGAAACCAAGCGTCGCCTCACAGTTTATCATCAGTTCCTCGGCCATCTCCACCTCTTCAGTTTCCAGCCGATGGGCATCCACTCGCGCTTGACGCATATCCGCCGCTTCCATGGCTTGTTTCGCAAGCTCCTCGGCCTCTTCGTAGAGACTTTTCATCGAGTCAACCATCGCGTCGTCTCCGAAATCCAGCAGGTCCAGATTTGTAAAATCGTTCACTACATCAGACAAAACCTCCGCCAGCTTGGATTGGTCCATAGCAAGCTCCTCCAGCTCGTCCTCATCCTCTGCACTGAAGTCTTCCGGCGGCTTATCCATAATCATTTCTCGTTCCTGCATAGTCGTTTTTTGTTTCTTGATGAAATCATCCAGTTCTTTGGCCATTTCTTTGAGCGATTCTTCAATGCCTGCATCAGGCGATTCGATACTTTCGCCTAAAACCTCCGCCGCTGCCTTTTCTGCTTCAGTCTGGCTCTGTTTGGCAACTGCACCCTTGAGCGCGATGAGTTGTTCGAGCAGATAGGCTTGAAGTTTTTCCACTGACCCAAGTGAACGAGAAACTTCAGATTTATCAGCTAAACGGACGGCCTTAGCCTTTGATTCGGCCTCAATAATCGCTCCTATTTTCTCCATTATCCGGGAATGCTCACCATCTCTATATTCGACAAGTTTATTCACAAACCGCGGCCTCGGAACTGATGATACATCCCAGGCCTCGGTCATAAAATCTCCGACAAGTTTCTGCTTTTTGCTCAATTCACCTTGATGCCTTTGCAGGCTCTCGATGTTTTCCGCTTCTTTCCTGCTTGTATCAATTACATCATCAAGATTCGTTAATACATTTTCCGTTACACCTAAAGCCGACTGCTCGGCCTCTATGGCCTTGTTCAGCGCCGCAAAGGCAGAACCGTGTGGGTCATCATTCGAAATCGTCAGCTCGTCTAATGATTTAACCTGAAGTGTTACAGGCTGTGATTGACCCAGGTGCTTCATTGGACTAAAATCCTCACAGAACGCCTGCAGAACATAGGCAGAACCCGGCTTAAACACGCCGGCATCAACCGACATGCGAAATGTTTCTGCCACCTGCTCCTTTCTTCCCGGCGGTCCTTCGTATTTCCATTGCTTGATTGTTTCAATAGGGCTGTTCGCCCGAATCTGTCCAAGTGTTACATATATATGGCCGATTCCAAAATCGTCGCTGGCTTGTATGTCGAACTTCAGTCTTTCTCCCGGATTCACAGTAATATTCTGCTCGGTATCCACAAATTCAACTTCCGGCACGCTGTCCTGTTGCAGCAGAACAGCACCCGAAGCGATGGTAATACGCCTGTCACTTTCCGGTCCTTTGACCTCAAGCTGGTAGGAGCCGGTCTTGTGCAACTGTGTTTCTGCACGCCAGATACCGTCAACATTATTAAATTCAACAGTTTTGTCGGGTCTCTTCCACCACAGCCCTTCAGCCCGCTTGTCCAGCTTCACATCCACAACTACCTGCGAATCAGCCAGCCCCGAGACCGCCTCAGGAGGCCCTATGGTGCTAACTTGCCCTATACCGGTATAAGCAGGGGATGAAATATGAAACTGGGATTCTTTTATTCTCGGCACAGTATTTACCATTACTTTGATGCAGGAGCTGTAAGTGTCCGCAGCAAACACGCGAAATGCAAACGGCCTCTCAACCGCTGAAAAAGTATAATTGAAAGCTCCCTTCTTGTCACCCGCCGCCTGCATGGTTGCACTTTTGCCTTTGTCCTTTTCAGTACTTATATAGTCCGCTCCGTCCATCCAGACAATCTCCGGATAACTCCGCAGTTCTCCATTACCTCCCCTGCCTTTAACTTCAACCGACACAATCAAATCATCTGCTTCTGCAATTGTTACATCACTGTCCGGAATAACCTTCAGTACAACCGAACCTGCCGGTGGCACATCAGACAAAGGTCGCATGAACCTTGCAAAGGCGTTAACAACATAACGGCTCTGGCTGATTCCATAAATCATCCATAAAAGCATAATAATCAAAAATGCTATCAGCCATCTCCTTATTCTCCGTTTGTCCCATAGCTTCCTTAAATCAGCACTCGACATCAACGCAATGGCCGTACCTATCGTTCGCTCAGCAAAAGGTTTCTCTCCCGAGTTAAATTCGCGGGACTCGAAACAAAGGGCATTAATCAGCATGTTTTCCGGAACATTATGTTCACGCTCCAGAAGTAACGCTGTACCCTCAAGCCCCTCAATCAGTAAGATTGGTCTCAGTAAATGGGTCCAGAACTCGTATATAATCAAACCTACCCAGATTAAAACAATCGCCAGGCGCAATCCGGGCGGAAAATGTAAAAGGTTGTCCATAAAACATAGCACAAGCCATACACCTAAACAGACCGTCCCCCAAACCAATCCTCCTAAAACCAGCCGGTTTGCCATTATTATACGGCGGCCTCTGGCTATGGTCTCTCGAACCACATCGGTCTGTTGATCATCTTCAAAATCCATAACATTGTTCCTCTATTGTTTGGTTTTGGGGCTTCGACCTACAATAACAGTATCGTCTTTCCGCTTGTATTCCCAAAGCTTTTTTGAAATAACAACTTCGGGCGTAGGATTCTCCGGAAGCAGGATTACACGGAAAAACGTCCCGCGCGATGACAATATCAGCTCCTGATTTCTCCTGTCATACTTCCATCGCCAGATACTCAATCGCCAGGGTTCAACCACTGTCCCCAATTCTCTGTCCCACTCCCCTCCTATCTTGCCAAAATGGGTCGGCGCCACCTTGCGTCGCAGGCTCACAAGAGTAAGTACCTCTTTGCCGTCCTTGCCGGCCACCACTCCTAACAGCCTCTTTTCATTATAAAAATCTCTTTGTCTTTTGATGTGGTCCTGTGCAATTGCGAACAATTTTTTATTTTGTTCTTTCGGCCAGCCGACGATATACTGTCCGTCCTTTCTTGCCGCCAGATAAAACTCCTCGCCAAACGCGGATTCGACTACACAGGTATCATCGTTTTCAGTCATTGTAGTTGGTATCGGCGTTAGAGATTCCTTTGTCACGGCCTGCACCGCATCCTCAGGACCAAAACGCATATCATTAAACTTTACATTAACTTTGGCCGCAATGTTTTTACCTTCGTCTAAGAGTTTTATTCTGCTGACATAAACCAGTTCATCAAGTAAGGTCCCTTCTTGGCCCCGCTGCTTGCTCCGTAAAACCAGTCTGTGCGTTTTCTCCACGGTCTTAAGATATATCGTCGCCGTATAGAGATGTCCCTGTAAAGATTCATCACTGTTGAAAATCACCGTCGCCCCAAGATATCGCAACGGATAAGGCCGGCCCGAATATTCCTTTGCGGCAGGTGAATAATCCGCTTCACCTGTCTTTTCGTTGTACTTGGTCGTTTCAATGAACTTCCATTTACGACGCATTTCCTCCTTTTCAGGATAAAAGCGAATCTCCCGTACCGGCTCAAAAGTAAAATTTCTGACTTTGCCGTATTGAACATCTTCGCCGGTTACCATATCTTTAGTCTTGAGCGTGCCTCCTTTCGGTATATTCAGCTTGAAACTGCGACCCGGCGTCAGCGAAATCTTACCGGTCAGAACCTTCCCGTCGGAAAAATAAACCGCTGCAGTCCTGGCCGCACTTTTGTCCTTTGAAGTTTCGCCAAAAAGAGTTTCAGCCGAAGCACCCCATACCAAATTGCCGGGCCAAACTAAAAAACAAAAAATACAGAGCCAAAACTCAAAATTATATTCTTTCACTTTCATTTTCTTTAAATCTTTTCACTTCGTCCTCAGCAAAATTATCCAGTCCCTTTTTAAAACAGGTTCATCTTGCGCCGCATCGTCCATTCCAACATAAGAATAACTAAAAATATCAGAATGTATATATACTTGTCCTGAACCAGTGGAATCTCCACGCTGACAGCGTAGTCTATGATTCTGCTTTTAAGCTCTTCAACCAGCTCATCAAGCTCGTTTTCCCGATAATATGAACCGCCGCTTCGCATCGCCAGGTTGTCCAGAAACGCATGGTCAACTTCCAGATTCGCACCTTCATTCACACTCGGTCCTATTATTAAGGTCTTTTCATAAGACTCTAATAGTTTTTCTCCAACATGTGCATGAACCTCGAACACGTATTCGGCCCTTTTGGAAAAGACCATTTCCGCCCTGAACGTATTCTCTTTGCCCATCAAAGGTTCGACAGAGACAGGCTTAGATTCCCCGGCTGCCTTCAACGTTGCATTCAAGTGCAACTGTCCGGGATTATAACGCCCGGCTACGCGAACCGTAGCGCTGGCCTGCTCACCGGGTTTGTAGCTTTTTTTGTCCCACTTGACACCAATAAAACGTTCGCCTTCCTCCCATTGGGACAGGTTCCTGACCGACTGCCGCCAAAAATGACTGTAAGCCTGCTTAAGCACATCGGAAGCCTGGGTCCATTTCCACATCGTGTTCGTCGCCACTCCCATTGTCTGTCCCTGTCCATAGCGCTGAAGTGCAACCACTGATACCGTCCTGTTACCCAGCGAAGCATCAAGAAGATTAACTGCCCCGCTCCTCAAAGACCCGGACAGATTTATACTCTCGATAGTAGCTCCGGAAGACTGGGAAATAAGCTGTGATGTTTCGGAAACAATACTGTGATTTGCCGCTGATAACGGTACATTAACCGTAAACTGCCCTGTTTCCAATTGCGGTTCACCTGTGCTTATCCTCCACGGAAAAAGCGGCTCAATAACCGTTCTTGAATACCCGCCCTGACCAAAGGAATGTTCTCCTCCGAGAAATATAACCGCACCTCCTTCACGTACGTACTCTAACAGAGCCTGCAACTGGCCCTGCTGCCACTGTGAGGCAGGAAACGAACCTATGATAACGCATTTATAAAGATCAAGCAGACCCTTAGTGGAAGGAAAGCCGGCTTCGAGATTTTCATCCCCCTTCTGACGGCTGCCCCGAACAACAAATCGGTCACTGCTCACGCGAAACAGTGCTGTCAGCGCCACCGACGAATCGTCGGATAGTTCCTTATAAATCTGTCTGAAATCCCATCCCAGCTGTTGAGCAAAAAGAAGCACCGAAAGAGTATTTTTACGCACCTCTATCGAAAAAATTCTCGTATTGTTCAGTTCGGAAAGCTCCCCGTCAATCGTCTCAGCTCTGATACGATACTTTTTCACTCCCATTTCAGACGGACTTTTAACTGTGAACTTCACACGCGCTCTGGATGCCGCCAGGTCAACAAATTTCGAATCTCGAGTTTCCCAATCCCGTCCGTTTTCTTCTTCCACTCGAACATTTACCCGCTCTGCACCTGTAGCAAAAGCATAGGAAGCACAGCGGGCTGTGATATCAGCGGTTACTTCAAAATCGCTCTGCTCTTCCACGACATCCGGGGCCTCTACCCTTGTTATTGCTATATCATTCCAGGTCTCGGGCTCGCTGCCCATGCCGCTTATGTAAACAGGCACCTCAGGCAGCTTAATGTTTTGCACTAATTCGTCACCGCCATCGGTAAGCAGAAGAACGCTCATGTATTTGGACGTATCAGGCTTGTCCGCTATCGTAACCAGACACTTGCCCAAATCGGTCTCCCGTATATCTTCAGCAAGCTGCTTGTTCTGCCTGCCGCCTCGTTGCGATGGCTCATAAACCTCACTGTCAAATTGCATTGTTTCAAAATCTATGTAAGAAGACCGCAGCCTTTGCTTGAGATTTTCAAGCGTAACATCGGCACGTGCGACCCGGCTGCCTCCGGCGCTGTCCTCGATTTCCATCGAAGAAGATATATCCACAAGTGCGAGAACCTTTTTATTTTCTTCGGGTCTTCGCATCACATTCCACATCGGATCAAAATATGCCAAAATCAACAGCAGCACTATCAGTATCTTGGGAACCACTAATACCATAGTCTCTTTGGCCGAATACTGTCTCCGCTGCCGCCGATACAGAATAATCAGCCAGACTCCCAGCCCCAGAATTAGTCCCGCCCCCAGGACCGGATTAAGATGTGTTTGCCACCGAAGCACTCCCATTAGCTTGCCCTCCTCTCGGCAGTCGTATCATGAGCCGGTCTGCCAATAATATTCCTGACCTGACGGCTTAGCCTGTTAATGGGGGACCACAATCGCCCTTTATAGTTTTCGGAAGTCTCCGACATCGTTTCTGCACTCTGTATTTTTTCCTGCCCGGCCTGGGAAAGCCTTGGCGCACCCAGCCACCCTTCGATTAACAACGCCAGTGTAGCCAACAGAAGCAAAGCTAAAAACAACTCTACCGATCTTGCCTGGCCTTTATGATATTGCTCAAAGTCCGCTGCCTCATCGAAGGGCAAAATCTTATGAGTTATATGACCCAAAGCCGCAACTTCCGGACCTTCGACAAATTGTTCCAATCCCTCTTTCTCCGATGCTCGCACCGATATACAGTATTTTTCATCACCCGCCGTAACCAGGTACACACCGGTCCTTGGAAAGGCCGGGATTTCCTGCTCTTTGCCTTTCCAGTCCATCGAATCACCTACTAAAGAAAGAACCTCAACCTCGCCGCCCCGCGCCCTGATTCCACGCGGACGCTCACCAGCTACCAATGATAGTGCCCCTTCCTGCTCGTTTGAAGAGCCTGCCACTGCCATGCGTTGCGCAATCATAACCAATAATCCCGAAGAAGGCAGTGTGTTCCACCGCGAAGTAAAGGCCGTACCGCTGACGAAAATATTGCCTTTGCTCATCTTCCTGTGAGCGATTACCGCTTTTTGAAAATCAATTCCCAAAAGCGGTTCAAACTCGCCCGACAGCGCCAATGGATGAAACATATATGCGTTGACAGACTCCAGTTTAGAATTTCCTGTTGCCTCTCGAATCCGATTCCAGAAATTGGTTTTTTCGGTCAACACCTCAAGGCCGATACCCCGTGCGTACATTTCGCGTGCCTTTATACCTGCACCGAGCCAATCCGGAAACCTGGCAGATAAAGCCATTCGCCCGGGCCGAACCGACGGAACAACCAGAAGGTTACCGCCGCTTTCAACATACTCCCGCAGCCATACCGAGTCACCAAAAGCGGATTGCATTCCTGCCCATGTAGTAACTATTAGAATCGGTTTCTCACTGGCAGCGGTCCGGCTTAACTGCTCCGGCAAGCTAAACTTCACGACCATCCCGGTAAACTGTCCCTGCCCTGTAGGAGACAACGCCACAGGCAGCACTCCGAACTCTTCAGGAACACCAACAAATAAAACCGTAGCCGTCTCACCGCAAAACATCCCTATTCCCGCTTCATTGTCCGCCGAGAAACCATCACCTTCGATCCACGCCTTAATCCAGTGATACCCGGCCTCATCCGGTGTCGTCTTCACCTCCACCGTGACGGCTCTGCCCTGTTCCACTACTACGTTTTCAGTATTTTTTTGGTCCTGGCTGTCAATAGAGTTGACCCGAACATTGGCGACAGTATCCGAATTATTCTGCAGAACCAGGCCGATTTTATAAGGGTGCTTGGGCAGAACCTTTTCCTCGGGAGATTGAACCGCCGCTATCGCCACGTTGGCCCCGTCCCGCGTTTCGGACTCGACCTTGTGAAAATAAACTGTTATTGGCGCCCCGCCTGATTTAACCTGCGCCAAATCTCTTCCCCATTCGCTCCGTTGCATGTCACTGAAAACATGCACCGCTCCGCCGCCTGTTGTCTCTGCACGAAGAAGGTCAAAAGCCCGTGCCAGCGCAAAGCTGCTATTTCCCGTCGCCGCCGTTGGTCTGATTTTATCGAGCGAATCTAAAAGCAATCCCGTATCGGAAGTCAATGAATCGACAACCGGTATCGCCGGCTCATCAACAGACAGTACCACCGCAGCTTTCGAATCACTCTCCAGCGCCAAAAGGAGCTTTCTCGCGCCTTCTCGTGCACATTCAAGTTTGCTCTTATCAGAGTCATAGCTGCTGCCCTCGCTCATTGATGCGGAATTGTCCACTATTGCCACAACCGAAACCTTACCGCCCAGACCCATCGACGTAACAAATTCTGGCCGTGACAAAGCCAGCAGTATAAACGCAATCAGCAAAATCCGCATCAGAAGCAGCAGCCACTGCCGTATCTTGCGATGTGAGTTCAGTTTTGGATCTGTCCGGTGAAAAAACATTAATGTCGAGAATACCACTGTCCGCTTTTTTTGCTTCATTATAAGATGGAAAATCACTGGTAGCCCTGCCAATGGCAAAAGATAAAGAAAGATGGGAGCGGGAAAAATCATACCATTCTACTCCTCTGCAGGATAGCGTCATAAACCTCCGTCCTGGTTTCCGTCAGTATGTATTCGGCCCTGATTTTCTGAAAGCCGCTCCGTAATTCGTCGAGATAAAGACGAAACTGCTCAAGATAGGCTTCACGTATTCTCCTGAAATCCACTGTTACTTTTTCTTTCGACTCCAGCGAGGTAACATCCGCCAGTCCTGTTACTGACATGTTCATCTCCGCCGGATCCAGAATATGAAACAGGGTAATCTCTTTACCGTCATAATAAAGGTGGTTAATACCTTGCAGAATACTTTCCGGTTCTTCCAGCAGGTCGGATATGATAACCACTAATGCCTTGCCTTTAATCAGTTCCGCCGCGCTGTGCAGCGCCGCTTCGATATTACCTTTGTTCTTGGGCTCAATCTTCTCAAGGCCCTGCAGCATCGGTTTAAGCCCCACGAAGCTACCCGAAGGCTCGTAGTACTCTCGTATCTGGTCATCAAACGTGATCAGCGAAACAATATCCCCTTGTTGAATCATCGCATACATCATACCCGCCGCCAGATAGCAGGCGTATTCGCTTTTCTGCAGCGGCCCGTCCTGCTTGTATTTCATACTGCCGGATATATCCAACATAATATAGCATCGGATACTTACGTCTTCGTGAAACCGTCTGATAACGTACCGGTCGCTTCGCGCATAAACCGGCCAGTCAATCTGGGAAACAGGATCGCCGGGAGCATATTCGCGGTACTCGGCAAACTCAACTGAAGAACCGAACGCAGGAGACCTGTGCAGGCCCTGATGGCTGCCGTCCATTGGACGGCGTACCCCTATTTCTACTCCACGCAAACGCTCAGCCATTCGTGGCGGAAGGTATCGATAGCCTGTGGACTCAATCATACACACCTCCGGCTAACAACCCGGCTAATTGTCCAGCACTTATCGAAGCATTGGCTCACTCAAATACGTGCAGGACACAATCCCCCATTTATTTATTCCGACTCACCTATTGTATCCAGCAATCTTTGTATCACCGCATCCGTATCAAGCCCTTCGCTGGCTGCGGCAAAATTGAGAATCATTCTGTGACGCAGGACCGGCAAAGCATACTTCCTGATATCTTCGCATGAAACATTGAAGTGCCCGTTCAGAACTACATGTGCCTTAGCGGCTAATATCAAAGACTGCCCGGCACGGGGTCCGCAACCATAGCGTACGAACTTACTGATAAACTCAGGGGCCTCGTCGGACTGCGGCCGTGTTGCCCGGCAAAGCCGTGCTGCATATTTGGCCACGTGTTCGCTAACTGGAACCTGCCGGACCAAATCCTGATACCTCAGAACAGACTTAGCATCGAGGATACCGTCAAGAGCCTCTCCATCTCGACCGGTAGTCGTCAATAGAATTTGCTGTTCTTCTTCGAGGTCGGGATAATCAACCTTAACAAGCAAAATAAATCTGTCCAACTGTGCTTCCGGCAATGGATAAGTACCTTCCAGCTCCAACGGATTTTGTGTTGCAAGCACTAAAAAAGGCTCAGGAAGATTATGCGTTTGACCCGATGAGGTTACTTTACGCTCCTGCATTGCTTCCAGCAGCGCCGCTTGTGTCTTGGGTGGTGTGCGGTTGATTTCATCAG
The DNA here is from genome assembly GCA_964653075.1 of uncultured Pirellulales bacterium. Lineage (GTDB taxonomy): Bacteria > Planctomycetota > Phycisphaerae > Sedimentisphaerales > Anaerobacaceae > NIOZ-UU13. Next base: position 8,238 of record CAZZAX010000029.1, on the reverse strand, counting down.
CCAGTAGTACATTGGTAAAGATCGGCCCATGCTGGAATACAAACCGCCGTTGTCGCGTATCAGGGTCCCTTTGAAGAATATTTGTCCCGGTAATATCGGTAGGCATCAAATCGGGCGTAAACTGAATACGATTGAACTTTAACAGCATCGTCTGGGCCAGACTATGAACCATTAGAGTCTTCGCCAATCCCGGAACTCCCATCAGAAGGCAATGTCCCCTTGCAAAAAACGCGGTAAGAATCTGATCCAGCACTTCCTTTTGACCGATAATGATTTTGCCGATTTCATCGAGTACTGCTTCTTTGGCCAGGGCCAGAGATTCAACCGATTCGAGGGCATCTCTCGACCCTAAATTAGCTGTGTCCGCAAGCCGGGACTGGGGCACCCCACCCTCAATCATCTGCCCGGTTGATACATCAAATTTACACCCGCATTTGCAGCGGGCCTTTGTGCCCGCTGAAACACGGCTGACATCATACTTCCTTCCACATTCCGGACAGCTCACTGTTGATGTCTTATCTGACATAAAATACCCTCCACTCTAATGAGTCATAACATACGTTATAATATTCAGCCCTAATTTCTGAGCATGGATGGATTCATAGCCTCTTATCAGCGGATAGTAGGCATCCAGCCAGCCGGCTTCAATATCAATAGGACTATAAAGTACCCTCAGGTCGCCATCAATTGTCACACCCAGTATGTAGGGGCGATTTTTTAGTTCAGGCTTATTCTTTAACACAACAGGTGAATACCTGACCTTTTTGATTGGAAGAAGACTATTATACAGATGATGGTTCGCTGAAACAGGCTCTAATCTTGCATCAGGTAAAATCCTGGCCAGCTCCCGCCGTACCGCCCTGTCGAATGTGCCCAGGCCCATACCATTGTTTATCAAAAGCACGCCTCCATAGTTAAGATAGCGCCGCAGAGCACTTATAGCCTCTGGAGAAAATGAGAAATCGTCCAAACCCGTCAGGTAAAGAAACGGATACGAGGAAAGGTCATCTTCTGCCGCATCCACCGCCACGCGCTTCAAATTAACCCGAACAGCGGTGTGCTGCCGCAGCTTCATCAGAAGTGCAGTCGCCCCCCCGGGGTGCACATTCCACGCCCCTTCGTGCTTGAGCTGGGCAAAGACAAATTCATCGGTGGGTCTTTTCTCATCCGCCTGACCGAAAACTTCCGGCTGCCCTTCCAAAAGTCCTACCTCAGCATAGCCCACAACATACGCCGCTAAGTTCAGTCCGATCTCATTGGCGCTCTTTACATCGTAATAAACAGCCTTCGGCAGCCTCTCAAGTCGCGTTAAATCACGGTTCCACCCACAGCCTAATCCATATTTCGAAACCAGCACACCAATCCGGCTGCCAATATAGATGCCCTCCAGAAATGGTTTATTGGTTCCAGTTTTTTTCGGATACCTGACCTTCTCCACATCCGTCAACATGTGATAGAGCGGATGGTCAGACGGAATCTCACGAAACCGGCTTTCTGGGAATGCCTCAAGGAAAACCTTCTTGGCAGATTCATAAAAATAAGGTGACCCCGCTATCGAATCGCAGATAACCATGCCCCCATTCAATATGTATTCACGCAGTGCCTGAATATGCGTCTTACTAAGCCTCAGTGTACGTACACCGCTGAATACTAATGACGGAAGCTTTTTCGCATCGAAGTGAAAATCATTAAGATTGACATTCTGCCAGTGGTATTTCAAATCCATCGAACGCCCGTTACTCACGAGCTTTTCCATATCCGTAGGGCACAAATTCCAGTCGGCAATATCCATCTTGTCCCCGCTGGAATCTACGAAAGAAGCTGATTCACCCCATATTACCTTGCCAACGAGATAATCCGGTTGTGGCGGCTTCTTGCGCTCGGTACGCCGCAAAGGTGTAGCCGGTAAAGGCAACGGTGGCAGAGCCTCGGCAGCACTCATATGCCTGCGTGGTGCCTTTGGTTTTGTTTTATTGCCTAAATAGGTGAACCAGTCGTCTTCTTTACCCGTGGCCGGCACACAGACTACAAAAATACAAATAATTAATAGCAGTCCCAGAAACCACGACTTGTCCTTGGAATTCCATACGGAGAAACTAAATGACTGAAAAACATTAGCTGTTCTTTTTGTCTTCATCGCATCCGCCCTCGTCAAAAAACTATCCAATTTCGTTTTATCAGCCAGAATAATCGTGTTTGGCTGGCCTTGAACAAAATTTAAATACACTTACTCCCTTTTTATAAAAACCCATACTATTATAAACAATTTTCAAAGAAAATTCAAAGCATATATGTAACAATCCGAAAAAATCATAAGCTTTATCTCGCTATAGCTTATTGCCTTGAAAAGACTTACAATAAAAAACCTCTATATCAGAGCTGCAACTGCACTGCTGCTTATTCCGATAATAACCTACAAAAAAGAATCTCTCGAACCGTTCGATATTTCAAGTGCGATATCATATTCTCTCCTTGTCTTGTCTTAACTGTTTTGCTATCATTTTATTCACTTTATCCAGGCTTTTTATGACACTAAACACCATAAATTATTTATAATCACCTTTGAGCAGAAATCAGATGAGAAAATAGCAATAGCAACGGCCCACAGGTATGCAACCATCAAATATAAAATGAGGAGAAGAACATGAAATCACTTAATCGTCGAGAATTTATGAAAGGTTCACTAAGTGCAGCTACAACCTTAACTGTATTATCTCAGACTACAAGTAACGCTGCTAATAATAAAGTTGTTTTGGGAATAATGGGAGTCGGCGGTCGGGGACGCGCGCTTTTGGATAGTCTCGTAAAAAGGACCGATATTAAGATTAAATATATATGCGATGCAGATACCCGATCCTATGGGCCGGCGGCAGAAATTGTAATTGAGGGCCACGGCTATAAGCCAAAATTCGTACAGGATTTTCGAAGAATGCTCGATGATCCCCAAATCGATGCAATCGTTATCGCCACTTCCGACCGCTGGCATGCCCTCGCTACAATAAGGGCATGTCAGGCGGGAAAAGATGTCTATGTGGAAAAACCGTTATCGCTTAGCATCTGGGATGGCAGAAAAATGGTCGAAGCCGCACGCAAATATAAAAGAGTTGTTCAGGTTGGAATGCAAAGCCGCAGTGCACCATATACCGACAAAGCTGCCGAGTATCTCCGTAGCGGCAAACTGGGCGATATTCATCTGGCTCGCGTTTTCCTGATGCAGGAATCCGGCCCAATCCACGTGGCCGGCGTGCAGCCTGTCCCTGAAGGTCTGAATTATGATTTATGGTGCGGCCCTTCACCCATGTTGTCGTATCGACCGGGAAGGTGGTTCTGGAGGTTATGGGATTTCTATGTCGGTTACATTATGGCCGATATGATTCATCAGATTGACTTGGCCCGATACCTCGTCGGCAAAGAATATCCGGATACCGTTTGCAATGCGGGCGGGGTTTATCACTTCAACGACGGAAGAGAGCAGCCGGACACCCAGTTCGCGACACTTGAATTCGGCAAACTCACCATGCTCTTTGAAGCGTCTCTCTGGTCGCCTTATATGCATCGGATTGTTCACCTGAGAGACAAAACCAAATTCCCTGACTGGCCCTTCAGTGCTACAAAAATTGAAATTTGCGGAACCAAAGGCACTATGTGCTTCGGCAGACACGGCGGCGGATGGCAGGTTTTCGAAGGTGATGCAAGTGTCAGAGAAAGCAAGGCGGTTGTTTCAGAGCCGGCTATATTAAAATTCGGCAGTATAATCGATGAGCATTTTGAGGATTTCATAAGCTGCATCCGCACCCGAAAAAAACCTAAAGCAGATGTCGAACAGGCACATCTGTCAATGAATTTATGCCATCTGGCCAATATCTCATATCGGGTCGGAAACAGAAAACTCAAATTTAGCGGCGAAACTGAAAGGTTCATAAACGACACCGAGGCCGACAAATACTTAAAAGCCAATTATAGAAAACCCTGGGTTGTACCCCGGATTGTATAGGAATAAAAAAATCAGGGTACTTTCTTCTATACATCTCCCGTTGATTTGACAAATTCATGTTGTGATGGTACCATATAACTCGTTCCTTAATCGCCTTACATATAACTCGGAACTCACAGGAGGGTGACCTCTTTACTTCCGAGAAAATCGGAGAATAAAAATGGAAAGGCCGATAACAAACCAAAGACAGCCACGTTGGATGTTAGCGATAATTGTTTTTTGCTGTGTACTCTTATTCCATAGCAACAGATGCATCTCACAAACATCTCCCTCCAAAAACACCTTATCAGAATCTAAAGTAAAAGCTGTCGCATTGCAATCACTAAACTCTGCTGATATTAATCTGCGCCCCACTCCTAAGCTAAAGAGAAAAGGCACTGTAAAAATCGCTACCATTGGTCCCCGACAATTGAGTGTAGATATCAACACCGAACCGCAAAAAATTGTCAACAAAATGATCGCCCACTGGAGGGCTCGATTTGCCCAGGTCCTGCCTGACCGGCCCGACTTAATCGTCGTTCCGGAAGCCTGTGACCGGCCCGCAGGATTCAGCCTCAAAAAACGACTTGAATATTACCGTGTACGCAAAGACCAGATACAAAATTTCTTCGCCAAGGTTGCCAAAGAAAATCGCTGTTATATAGTCTATTCGGCAGCCAGGGAAATGGAAGATGGCACCTGGCGAAATTCCAGCGTATTGCTCGACCGAAACGGTAAAGTTGCTGGTATCTATAACAAAAATCACGTCGTAATCGAAGAGACCACCAAAGCAGGCATCCTCTGCGGCAGAGACGCACCTGTCATCAATTGTGATTTTGGCAGGGTTGCATTTGCAATATGTTTTGATTTGAACTTCGACGAGCTGCGGCTTAAATACGTCAGGGCCAAGCCGGATCTGCTGATTTTCTCCTCGATGTACCACGGCGGATTAATGCAGGCGTATTGGGCCTATTCCTGTCGTTGTCATTTTGCAGGTGCCATCGCCGGCAGAGCAACACCCTCCGAAATTTACAATCCCTTGGGCCAGGTCATCGCCTCCAATACCAACTATTTTGACTATACCGTTGCCGAGGTCAACCTCGACTGTCACCTTGTCCATTTGGATTATAACTGGTCTCGTCTCAAGGCTCTCAAGACCAAATATGGTCCAAAGGTCAAAATTACCGACCCCGGCCGCCTCGGCTGCGTATTAGTTGCCAGTGAACATGAAACTATCAGTGCCGATGAGATGATTAAAGAATTCGAGATTGAGCTATTGGATGATTATATGGCAAGGGCATTGGCCCACCGGCACACACCGGGAAACATCGAATGAGGAGAAAAATATGAAATCGCTAAATCGTCGACAATTTATGAAAGGTTCTATTGCCTCCGCCGCTATAACGGCATTCCCGCAAAGCAAAGCTCACGGAGCAAATGAGAAGGTGATTATGGGCGTGATGGGACTGGGCGGCCGGGGAACATATCTGGCTGAGAAATTCGCCGAGCGGCCCGATGTTGAAATCGCCTACCTCTCCGACACAAACACCAGGCGCTTCGCCCGGGCACGAGAAGCTGTGGAAGAAGCCCAGGGCAAAAGAACAAAACTCGTGCAGGACTTCAGGGAAATCCTTAAAGACCGAAACGTCGATTGTCTCGTCAACGCCACACCCGACCACTGGCACGGGCTGGGAACTATTATGGCCTGTCAGGCGGGAAAGGATGTCTATGTGGAAAAACCTCTTGCCCACAATATCTGGGAAGGAAGGAAAATGGTCGAGGCCGCCCGTAAATACAAAAGGGTTGTCCAGGTAGGTATGCAAACACGAAGCTCAGCTTACAGCAAGCTGGCAAAGCAATACATCGAATCCGGCAATCTGGGCGAAATATATCTTGTCCGCGTCTTTAACATGATGAAGCATGCCATGCAGAGAAGCACCCCCAACCAGCCGGTCCCTGAAGGATTTGATTATGACATGTGGTGCGGCCCCGCCCCGAAACTGCCCTATAATCCGTCTCGACGGTGGCTCAACCAGTGGGAATACAGTTGTGGGCCGATCCCCGGCGACGCCATTCATCAACTCGACATTGCCCGGTATCTTCTTGACGACATACCATACCCGAAAACGGTCTCTCACGCTGGCGGTGTGAACGCCCTTAGAGATGGCAGGGAAACTCCCGATACCCAATTGGCCACATTCGAATATGGCCGCCTTACCTTAATGCTCGAAGCAGCTCTGTGGACACCTTATATGAAAAAGACACCGAGCAACATCCGCGATTCGGACAGGTTCCCGAACTGGCCTTTCAGCAGTACAAAGGTTGAAATCTTAGGGACAAAAGGTTTTATGCACTTTAGCCGGCACGGTGGCGGTTGGCAGGCCTTCGATTCCGAGTGCGAATTAATGCGCTCCGAATACGGGCGTCAGGGTGACAAAGAGCACCAGGACAACTTCATTGATTGTATTCGTACACGGAAAAAACCCAACGCTGATGTAGAAATGGGACACAAGTCTGCCTTGCTTTGCCACATGGCTAACATATCATATCGGGTAGGTAATCAAAGGCTCGAATTCGACCCTGAAACCGAATCATTTACCAACTGCGACCAGGCAAACAAATACCTAAAACGCAGGTATCGCAAACCATGGATCGTCCCGGACAAAGTATAAGAAGAAAAGAAGTAATGTTGCACAGAATTTTATTGTCTCTAAGTATTGTCGCAGTGTTCTGCAATTGTGCCTGTTCCAAATGGCTTGAAATTTCCAATCTCAAGATAACCCAGGAACCCACGGAACTCGGCGGCCCCAAGACAATCATCGAATACGATATTGAAGACCAGAATATCTCTCCGGAATCCCCCGCTTATGTCTTTATCCGCTACAGTAAAGACAAATCCAACTGGCGGCTGATAGCAAAAAATTGTCTTCGGGGCAATGGCTTTGATATTATTGAAAAATCGGGACATAAACAAGTCGTCTGGTGGGGTACCGAACAAACCAGCTTTACCGATTTCAATGATGTCGATATTCGTGTTCGCGGCATCCAGATGATATGTGTTCCGGCCGGAAAATTTATAATGAAAAGCCTCCCCGGCGGTGGACGTGACGAATCGCAAGACATAATACCCAGTTCCAGTCTTCCCTTGTTTTATATGGCCAAGTATGAGACCACAATCATAATGTACACCGATTACCTCAACGAAATCGGTGGCGACCGGGCAGGCTGGAGCAAGCGTATGACTAATACAGACCGCTGCGGCATCATCCGAAAAAGTGATAATACCTATAGTGTAGAACCGGGACGTGAAAACTTTCCCGTTACATATATATCCTGGTACGATGCGATGAACTTTTTACAGTGGTGCGGCCTAAGACTCCCTACCGAGGCCGAATTCGAAAAAGCTCTCCGTGGCGGTCTCTTTTTGGATGGCGACCAGGCGAAAAAAGACCCCAACCCAATGCCCGAAAGGCGCTATCCCTGGGGCGGCGAGTCGCCTAATGCAAATGTCATCTTCCGATGTAATTACGATGGACCCCAGGACGGCTTCGAGTACACCGCACCGGTAGGTAGCTTCGATATATTCAGCAGCCCTTACGGTATCTGCGATTTGGCCGGAAACGTCGCCGAGTGGACTCTCGACTGGTACTCAACTTCATATCATACCGGCCTGGATGGATTTCGTATGGTGCGGGGCGGCTCCTGGATGGCCTTCCCCGCCGCCTGCGACGCTATCACCGGCGCCACACAACTGCCCATAAAGGAAAGCAGCATAATGGGATTCCGCCCCGCAAAGTGACCATTGTTTCTTGTATTAATTAAGCTATGCAAGAAACAATGGTCATCCTGAGCAGAGCGAGGCGGAGTCGAACGGATCTATTTAAATAACTGTCATTCTGAACGAAGTGAAGAATCTCAATCCCAATAATCAATAGTAAATCATAAATAATCAATTGAAAGAAGTTTACCCTCGATTATTGCTTACTTGCTTTCCTGTCGGGGGCTATACGCCATCCGCTCAACAAAACTTCACCCTGAGCGAAGACGAAGGGTGAACTTGTGCCCAAGGCACGAAACCGAAGGGTGAAAAAAAGCCGAAGGTATTCTGATCATATCGAATACAGAAGCAGGTGGCGAGTTGATACAATAGTTTACCCTCGATATTAGCTTACTTGCTTTTCTGCCGGGGGCCGGGGACCGGGGACGTTGTTTATCTCATCCATTTTTCTTTTTTAGTATCACGTCTGACCGTATTGAGTTTCTTA
>CAZZAX010000028.1:0-46729 GCA_964653075.1 uncultured Pirellulales bacterium | reverse complement strand
GCGAAAGAGTTTACCCTGAGCGTAGTCGAATGGGAAGGATTTGAATTTGAGATCTTAAATGTGAAATCCGTGCTAATCCGTGTTAATCCGGGATTAAAAAATGAAAAAAGTAGGTAAATCAAAGGAAAAATCGACAAAAAGTGCTAACACTTTTTGTCGAAACAAACCCAATTCACCAATTGTCCAAATGAACTTAAATAATTTAACAGCAATGAATTATGCAATTTTTGCCAGTCTGACAAAAGTCAAAAACAAACCCAATCAAACCCAATACAAAGCCAATTCAAACCCATTTGCCAAAAGGCCAAAAATGAACGCAAACGCTTTTTTACAAAAGGATTATGAAAATATTTCCCGCTGGCTGGGCACAAAAACAAACCCAATTCAAACCCAAAACAAATTTATCCTCGAATGTCGCAGTCGGGGGGCCAATAAAAACACTTTGAAAATTTATCCGTTCGGTATAGACTGTCCGATTGTATTTGAAGAAAAGCTTTTTTGGTTTGTAGGATAATATTATGACTGAATTGGAAATTGACAACCTGCACAGGCGGCTCTCCGACAGGCTGATTGAGCCGGCCCAGAGAATAAAACGTCTGCCGCCCTATCTTTTCGGCAAGCTCAATGCACTCAAGCTCGCCAAGCGGCAGGCCGGCGTTGACATTATTGACCTTGGCATGGGCAATCCATCCGACCCGGCCCCGCAGATTGTAATAGACAAACTGTCTGAGGCGGCCCAGGACCCGCGCAATCACCGCTACAGCGCATCGAAGGGCATAACGAATCTGCGCAGGGAAGTGGCGAAGAAATATCAGAGCAAATGGAACGTCCAGCTCGACCCGGAGACCGAGGTATTGGCCTGTATCGGCTCGAAGGAAGGTTTTAGTCATTTGTGCCTGGCGATGATGGGCCCGGGCGATACCGCCGTCGTTCCAAACCCGGCTTTTCCGATACATAATTATGCAGTGGCATTGGCCGGGGCCAATGTCGTGTCCGTGCCTTTGGGCAACGATGAAAAATTTATTAAGAACGTAGCAATGGTAATTGAAAATCTCTATCCGAAGCCCAAGCTGCTGATTCTCAATTACCCGCATAATCCGACCGCTATGACTGTCGATGAAGGTTTCTTCGAGCCGGTTGTCGAATTGGCAAAGAGATTTCATGTAGCTGTTATTCACGACTTCGCTTATGGCCAGACCTGCTTTGACGGCTATAAAGCTCCGAGTTTCCTTTCCGTAAAAGGCGCCAAGGACATCGGTGTAGAATTTACTACGATGAGCAAGCCGTACAATATGGCGGGTTTTCGTACGGGCTTTGTGGCGGGTAATAAGGATATGATCGATTATCTTGCCACGATAAAGGGCTATTACGATTACGGCATTTTCCAGGCGATACAGATAGCCAGCATTATTGCGATGCGGCACTGCGAGCAGGATATAATCGCACAAAACCAAAAGTACCAGTCGAGGCGGGACGTGGTTTGCGAAGGTCTTAAAAGGCTCGGCTGGGAAGTGGAAAAACCGCGCGCCTCGATGTTCGTATGGGCCAAAGTGCCGAAGGAACATTCCAAAGGCAAGGGCAGTATCGATTACGCATTGGACCTTATGGAGCATGCCGAAGTTGCAATCGCTCCGGGCAGGGCTTTTGGCGAGGGGGGCGAGGATTACATGCGTATTGCCCTTGTTGAAAATGAGCAGCGTTTGCGGCAGGCAATTCGCAACATAGGCCGCTTTATTCGCAAAGACCTATAAAAATGAATATTAACTGACTGAAAAAGAAGAAAACTAATCAGCCGCCTTGGTTAAGTCCAATGAATATCTTATCGGACCGGCCGGCTTACGATAGTTTATGTGGGGTGGTAATAGCTTGTGAAAGTGAGAAAAACCTTGACTTTTTGGCCAAAATATGGTTTAATAGTGCTATATAAAGCATGCAACTGCTACGCTAAAGATTAGCTGTGAATTGAGTGCATAGCTGAATTTTGTCACTTGGGGGGGAATGTGATGAAACCGGGGGGTCCGCCATTCTTGAGGCCGAGGAGTTTAACAGCAGCCCTTGCAATAATCGCCGGCTGGTTGTTCGCGCCGGCATTCTGTCAAACTTCTAATGTTGCTCTTCTGCTTCAGCAGACCCCAAGTAAAGGCGGCGCAATTACACCGGATGCGGGTGTTTATCACTTTGAGCTGAACTCAGAGGTTATTTTAACAGCGGCCCCAAAACCCGGCTATCAATTCGTTTACTGGCTTGGTGACGTAAGTGACCCGTCGGCAATCAGCACGATTGTTTACCTTGATAAACCGAAGATCATAATCGCGGTCTTCGAGCAGAGCGGCTATGGTGTTCCGGCGGTGGAAAAAGGCGTCTCCGGCGGTGGCGGTGGCGGCGGAAGCGGTTTTGTTAGTCCTGTTATGACCTTTGGACAGGCCGGTAACATAAGTGGTGTTGCCGGGGGCGTAAAACCGAAAATGTACAAGTCCGCATATCCCAAAAGTGAAGTCATACCGGAACCTGCTACCGTTGTATTGTTGCTCCTTGGAAGTGTGTTTGCCCTTGTAAGACGAAGAACTAAGGGCAGGCCGTCTTTCAAATGATTAATGATAAATGATGATTGATTATTGGGTTACCCACTCCCCGATTTGATTAGAGGGCAAGTTCCATTTGTTGCTTTTGCTTAGCTCCCCTGCTGCGAGTCAGGTAAGTAGTTCCCCCCCGGCAGGAAAGCAAGTGAGCTAACATCGGGGGTAAACTCTTTAAAATGATTATCCCCTGGGGACAAATCGATTATCCCTTGGGGATAAATTGACAATTTCCTTCATAAATGATACAGTAATTTGTTAGATAAACATCACTTGAAAATCATCCAGTTCTTTCTTTTCGAGTTGTTTTCGTATAAAAAGCAGTAATTGCATTGCTCAAAATATAGGGGGTGGAGGATACGGAAATGCTAAAAGTAAGAAAGTCAGGAATTCTGCGGACAATCCCTTTATTAATGATAATCTGCCTTCTAATCTCTCCGGCCTATACCAAATACGGCGGGGGGACGGGAGAATCAAACGACCCCTATCTGATTTACACAGCCGGGCAGATGAATGCTATAGGGGCTGAGCCTAACGACTGGGGCAGGCACTTCAAGCTGATGGCGGATATTGATTTGAAGGATTATGTAGGTTCTTCGTTCAATCTTATCGGCAGTGGCTCACAGCCATTCAAAGGTGTATTTAACGGCAGTGGTCATACGATATCGAATCTGACCTATTTCGTAATGGTCAATGAAGATGAGGCTGATCCCAACTATATTACAGATCTTGGATTATTCAGGTATGTCAATGCCCCAAATGCCGTGATTAAAGACCTGGGTCTGGTGAATCCTGATATACGGCCAGCCTCTACCTGCCACAAGAGGCTGTTTAAAGTGGGTGGCCTGGTGGGTTCGCTGAGGTCCGGCTCCGTCAGCAATTGCTATATTGACGGCGGTCAGGTAGTTGGTGAGAAGTCTGTGGGCGGCTTAGTGGGGTCGAATTCTGGAATCATTTCCGACTGTAATACAACGTGTATAGTTGGGCCGACAGAGGAACGTCCGCTGGCGAGTGTTAATACATTCTTGGATAGATGTGAGTTTTTTGGCGGTTTGGCGGGGAACAATTCCGGAGAGATTTCTGATTGCCACGCAAGAGGCAAGGTCACCGGAGAAAGGACAGTTGGTGGATTGGTTGGAGAGGCTCAAGGTATGATTTCGAACAGCTGGTCATGTAGTGAGGTATCCGGCGACGCATTTGTTGGAGGACTGGTTGGAATGAGCAGAAGAGGATCCAAACTCGCCCTCTGCTATGCCAGCGGTCATGTTTCAGGACGAAGAAATATCGGTGGACTTGTTGGTACCTGCTCAAAGGAGAGCAGTATTGATAACTGTTATGCTATTGGCAGTGCCTGTGCGGAAGAAGAAGCCGGTGGTTTGGTGGGTCTGAATGAGGGCATTATTTCCGAATGCTTCGCCACGGCTTTCGTATTGGCTGATTTCGACAGGGCGGGCGGTCTTGTGGGACTGAATGGTGGTACGATCCGGATGAGTTGTGCTTATGGCTACGTATCAGGCAAGAAGAACGTTGGTGGATTGGTTGGGTGGAATTATAAAGAAGATCTCTGGCTCAACTACGATCCATTTGTTACCGACAGCTATGCCAGTGGTGGTGTGCGTGGTGAGGATTTTGTTGGTGGTCTGATTGGTTCTAATCAAGGGGGTTTCGTATCGAGCTGTTATTCAACCGGTAAAGTGACAGGAACGTTGGAAGAGAGCTGGTTGGGTGGATTGGTTGGTTCAAACAGCGACAAACATGCGGGTGAGATTGAGAATTCATTCTGGGATACTATAACGAGCGGTCTGAACAGAAGTGAAGGTGGTACGGGAAAGACCACGAGTGAAATGCAGAATATATGGATGTATATTGGGGCCGGCTGGGATTTTATGGACGAAACCACAAACGGCACCGAAGACATTTGGTGGATTCTTGAAGGCAGGGACTATCCGAGGTTGTGGTGGCAATATGGTTTGGCTTTTTCTCCTGAACCGCAGGATAAAGTCATTGATGTCATCCCCCCGGTAATTCTCAACTGGCTCCCGGGAGGTTCAGGCTTTCACCATGATGTATATTTCGGTGAAGATGAAGAGGCGGTGGCCAATGAAACAACTGAAAACCCGGACATCTATCGAGGCCGACTGCCGCTGGATGTTACAACCTATGAGCCCGGCTTGTTAGAACTGGACAAGACATACTATTGGCGAATCGATGAGGTCAATGAAGACGATCCCAACAGCCCCTGGAAGGGCAATGTTTGGAGTTTTAGGACAGCCGACTTCCTTATCGTGGATGATTTTGAGTCTTACAATGACCTTAATGTAGATGAGCCCGGGAGCAACAGGATATATCTTACCTGGGTGGATGGATACGATAATCCGGAAATAAACGGCTCAGAGGTCGGCGAATCAAACCCCCCATTTATCGGCTGGATGATTGCCCATACCGGCAAGCAGTCGATGCCTTATTATTACAACAACTCTGGCCCAGCAAATTATTCAGAGGCCATAGCGAATGTGACTAATCTAAATGCTGGCCAGGACTGGACTAAGCATGGCGTCAAGACCTTATCACTATGGTTCCGTCGTTTTCTGGATTCCGATCCGTGGTTCGGTGATCTGGAAAACGATCCTGAACCGATGTATGTGTCTCTAGCCAATATGAATGGTCCGACCATAGCGGTGTACTACGATGATCCCAATGTCACGCAGGTAATCCCTTGGACGGAGTGGAGAATCGACTTGCAAATGTTTGCCAATCAGGGCGTAGACCTTACTAATATCAATACGATTTCGATCGGTTTTGGCTACAAGAACAATCCACATCCTGGTGGTTCAGGTAAGATGTACTTTGACGATATTCGGCTGTATCGACCGACTCCACAAGAACCGGAGTCGTAACGAGCATTGATGATGTCTGGTGGATTGATGAAGGGCAGGGGTATCCGAGACTGTGGTGGGAGCCCTCCTCCGAATGATTATCCCTTGGGGATAAATTGGATGAATGACCCCTAAGGGGTGAATTATTTGATTGAAGATTGCTGTCCATTCGACTCCTCCGATAAAACACAGGACAGGTACGCCAAGGGCAGACTCTTTCACAAAGAAGGCCGTTTTAAGACCGCTTTTAGTCGAAGTTGTGGCCGCAGGTGTCTTCGGTAATAAACTCAGATTCGGTTCGTGGATATTTTCTGCAGTTCAAGGGTCGAATTGGGTAAATGGCACAGTAAGATGTGCCGTCCGGCTTATACTTTAGAAAGACGCATTCGTTCGGCAGCTTACAGCATTCCCCGCAACTGATGCATTGACCTTTGCGTTTTTGGGAGACAGGTAATATCGAGGTGATAGTCCTCTTTGTTTTAGCAGACCAGTTATTTACTTTTTTGTTAGCCATAATCCTTTATATTTACAACAACAACGTCAAGAAGGTTCATACTCAATGAGATAATTTCCGTATTTTATAAGTTATTTCTCCGGGTCATGTTGATCCGCATTGGTTGCAAGGATCTGTTTTGCGGTTCTATTAGAAGGTGATTGTTCGTTTTTATCTAAATTTATAACTTTTTTTGCTATTTGTTTAGCTTCAGAAAGCCTTCCAGATTCTGCGAGTACAACCATCTGGACTGTAAGAGCAAGCACGTGATTGGGTTTGCTTTTCAGGAGTTGTTCTGCAATTTCCCGGGCCTTTTTGGCATCGTTGCAGTTGAAGGCGTAAACTATGAACGTTTCCATAGCCGCATCACGGGCCATTGGTATTCCACTATTTTTGAAAAGCTCAACGCAATTATGCATTGCTTCATCGCCGGCCTGCTCATGTCCAAGCTTAAACAGCAATAAGGCTATTTCTTTGTAACATCGCAGGCCGGTTGGTGATAATGGGTTTTCCTGCAGTTCCAGAGTGCGCAGTAAAATGACAAGCATTTGTTCATAATCTTTTTTTTCTACTGCGGCCTTGAACAAGCTGCCGTATTTAGCCATTCCATCCCGGCGGGTTTCAAAGGTTTGGTAATGGTCGAAGCGCTGCTGCATATCTTCGCCGGTAACTTCATTTACAGCCTGTAGAATGTCCTGACCTGTTCTGGTTCTTTTCGTGAGTATCTCATCTATTATCTTGCGAATGCAATCAATGCCGTGCTTTTCAATCAGCCTTTGTGCTTCCTGGGTCGCGTAGGCATATCGAGCCATTTGCAATTCACTTTCGTATTCCAGCGGCGTTTTAATACAGAAATTCAATCCCATCCAGTAGCGCAGGTTGATTTCCTTCTCGAACTTCTTGTACTCGTTTATGTAATAGGCTTTGGCGAATTCCTCTGCAATTTCAATCCCGGCGTGCTTTTTCAAAATCTCGATGGTTATCGCATTTGCCAAACCATCGCTGAACCATCGCCAGTATGGGTCTGTGGGTCCGGCTCGGTTTAGTAAGCTTGATTCTACGACTTCGTGAATAGCAATACCGAGTTTGCCGCCGCCGAGAGCTTTCTGTAATATTTGAAAAATCAAGGTAATATTTTCCTCAAAGGTCTCATCAGAAGCGACAAGAAAAGTAAGCTCAAAATTTTTAACAGGTCCGTCTTTGCTTGTAGTAATGAATTCGGGGTTGTAGGTTACGGTATTGTCGGCTTTATCATAAGTGAAATTTGGAAGCCGGCCACCTTCGGACAGAAAATCTTTTGTCGTTTCCTGCAGAACAATATAGAAGGTCGTCTTTTCAAAGGAAAAAGCCCCTAAAAGCCCTGTCAAAAGTTTATCCTGCTTTTCGATATCCGGCTCAGTTGTCCCCAGGATTTCATTTATATCGGCGATGATTTGTTTCTTTTTGTTTTCGATTTTTTTGATGTTTTCCTTTTCGGCAAGGAATTGTTCGTACTTGCTTTCAAAGACAGGCAGTTTCGGTTCAAGGGATTTTTCGTAATAAATTGTTGCTGCCGCTATGCTGGTAGAGCTTAGGTCCAGTTGCTCCCAGACTTTTTGCTCTTGGGCAAATAACCTGCAGGCCGAGACAAGGATTAGAACAAACAAGAAAACTTTCTGTTTGATCATAATTAACTTCCTGTTGTTCACTTTTTTATTTGCTGCTTTGTAAATATTGCACGTCCTTAGTTTTCGTCAGCCTGTGGCCGGTTTAGGTTTTTATCTGTGAAACATTTTATGATTTTCTAAATACTGCTACGACATTTTCGACCTCCACCACGAAAAGCCGGTTATCACCTTCGAAATCGACGGGAATGGCACCCTTTGGGTTGAAGAGCACTTTATCGTATTGACGCAGTGGTATATCCGGTGAGTTTTGGACCTCGGCGGAGATGGTTATGATTCGGCCGGTTATCGTGGGGATTTCTATGTTGTCGGGCAGTTGAATACCACCTTTGGTTTGTTTTTTATCCTGGTCTTTGCGAATCAGGACCCGTTTGCCTATCGGTTCGACTATTTCGAGCGGCTTTGTTTCGGTTTGTTTTTTTTTGTCCATTTTTGCCCGGTTCTCAGTAAAAATCTGGTTTTAAATATTATCATTATTATACATTTTTTAGGTTGTTTTGCAATTGTTTATGTTATAATTATTGAAGGCCAATTCATCGGTGAAGTATATACGGATTTCAATAGGGTATAGGTTTGAAAAAACCTTCTTTGAAAGATAAGGAGGATGTTTATGCGTAAACGAAGCGGCTTTACGTTAATAGAGCTATTGGTGGTGATTGCTATCGTCGCTTTATTGATGGCGATATTAATGCCTGCCCTGCAGCGAGTCAAGAAACAGGCCCAGTCCGTTGCCTGTATGTCAAACATCAAACAATGGTCATACTGCTGGCATATGTATCTCGAAGATTCCGGGGGGAAGTTTCCGAGCGGCGCCGATGCTTCCGGAGACTGGCCTGAAAAATTGAGGCCCTTTTACAAGGACCGGGGGGCATTGACCTTATGTCCATCGGCAACAAAACCTTATACCGATGGAGGCAGGGTTCCCTTCGGCGCATGGCGATGGACAACGGGAGGAGGGGGCTGGACAGATTTTGAGGGCAAGCCGGGTGAAGATTACGGAAGTTACGGCATGGATGAATGGCTCGGTGACCGGCCTGAGGACAATTATTGGAAGACTCGAGAGCAAAAAAAGGCAAGCAATATACCGCTGTTTTTTGACTGTGTAGTCTGGGATACCTGGCCAAGTCACACACAAGGCCCGCCTGATATTGACGGCCTTGTTGTACTGCCGAATGAAATGCACTTAGTATGCATCAACAGGCACAAGGGTTATATAAATACCGTCTTTTTAGACCTTAACGTCAGAAGGGTCGGCCTGAAGGAGCTATGGACACTTAACTGGCACCGCAACTTCGATACCCAGGGCATCTGGACCACAGCCGGCGGGATGACTGCCAGTGACTGGCCCCAATGGATGAGAAACTTCAAAGATTACTAAAGATAGCCATAAAAGAAAGGAGAAATTATGCACAGGCGAAAAGGGTTTACTTTGATAGAGCTTCTGGTAGTGATTGCTATCATAGCATTATTAATGGCGATACTTATGCCGGCACTGCAGCGTGTAAAAAAGCAGGCAAGGGACATTATTTGCAGGGCCAACCTGAAGGAGTACGGGATAGCCTCGAGGATGTACCTGGATGATAATGATGGTAATTTTCCTTATTCATTCACCTGGCTCTGCGAAGATTTTGGTTTCGTGGGGTGTGGATGGCATGATAAAACCAAGAATCTTGTAAATGATCCGGAGCATGCCGGCCCGATGTGGCCTTATCTGAAGGACAAAGATGTTCACATGTGTCCGGAATTCTACGTTGTTGCCAGAAGTGTGGGCTGCCCGAATTGTGATGGCATTGCAATCCCTATCGAGCCTCAATACAGCTACTGTATGAATTCTTATCTCAATGGAGATGCGTGGAATAGTGTGCCCGATCAATTTAAGACCAACATGGACAAAGTTCGCAATGAGTCCCAGGTAGTGAATCCTTCACGTGTGTTTTTCTTTTCCGAGGAGAATCCTTTCCCTATTCCGGGCCTCAGCAATGCAGGAACCAATGACAACAATTTACGTTCCACACCTCCCTGCAACACCGACTGCTTCGCTACCTACCATAATGCGCCGAGTGGAGACATAGAAAAGGGTTATGCCAATGCGTCTTTTGTTGATTCTCATGTCGAACGTGTCTCGGCATATCCGCCCGGTAATACTTTTGTATTAAGCTGGCCAAGCGGGCCACCGATACCTGACTGGTAAAATTTAATAGTGCCATGTGCAAACGAAATGTACTTAGTACGCATCAACGGGCATAAGGGTTATATATAAATATCGTCTTTTTGGATATTAATGTCAGAAGGGTCGGCTTGAAGGAGCTATGGGCACTTAACTGGCACCGCAACTTCGATACTCAGGGGCCCCCGGATCACAGTCGGCGGAGCAACTGCCAGTGACTGGCCCCAATGGATGAAAAACTTTAAAGAATACTAAAGATAATCGTAAAAAAAGGAGAAGTTATGCACAGGCGAAAAGGTTTTACTTTAATAGAGCTTCTGGTTGTAATCGCTATCATAGCATTGTTGATGGCGATACTTATGCCAGCACTTCAGCGGGTCAAGAGACAGGCCAATACAATTCTCTGCAGAAAAAACCTCAGTCAGTACGGACTGGCATCGAGGATGTACCTGGATGACTATGATGGTGCTTTTCCTTATTCATTCAACTGGCTATATAAAGATGGTGGCCGAGGATGTCGATGGCACGATGAGGCGAATAATATGACCAATAAACCCGATGGCGGCGGCTCGATGTGGCCTTATCTTAAGAATAAGGATATTCATCTGTGCCCCGACTTCGCCGTTGTTGCCAAAATGATGGGCTGCGCTAATTGTAATGGTGTTACAATTCCCGTCGAACCTCAATATAGTTACTGTATGAATTCGTACCTAAACGGTGACGCATGGGGGGCGGTTCCCGCGAAATATCATACCAGCATAAATAAAGTTCGGAATGAAAGCCAGGTAAAGAATCCGGCACGTGTGATGAACTTCTCTGAGGAGAATTCGTGGCAAGTTCCGGAACTGGGGAATGCTACAATCAATGACAACAACCTACGTGCCACACCCGGCACCGGACAGGACCACTTCGCTACCTTCCACAACACTTCGACCGGGAACATAAATAAAGGCCACGCCAATGCAGTGTTTATGGATGGGCACGTAGAGCAGGTCACGGCATATCCGGCCGGTAATACTTTTATTTTGAGCTGGCCAAGCGGACCACCAATACCTCTTGACTGGTAGAATTTGTTAGTGCCATGGGCAAACGAAATGGTTTTATCCCGTTAGTCCTAAGAACTCCTTACGGAGAAACAGGAGTTCCCAATCGGGCAAAGGGAACGTTTCAAACGGGATTTACCTTAATAGAGCTTTTGGTGGTAATTGCCATAACAGCATTTTTAACGGCCATGTTAATGCCGGCACTACAGCGTGCGAGGAAACAGGCGGGGTTTGTCGGGTGTCATTCGAATCTGAAACAATGGGGATTTATGTTTGATACGCGCATTCAGGATGATGGAGGCCGTTTCGCTCTGCGGGACGAGCAGCAATGGGAATGTCCGGCTGACCCGATATTATACTACGGCGGGGATTTTGATGAATTCTTTCTTTGCCCGAGGGCCCGAAAATTCGGAATTGGGGGACAGGTACATACTTTCGAAGCCTGGATTTGCCCCAATCACAAACGTCCTTCGGGCAGCTACGGTCTAAATGCATGGTGCTCTTCCTGGTCTTTCCGTCATTTGGAGGATTCGGAACTATGGCATCACGTAAATCACAAAGGTGCAAATAAGATACCTGTATTTTTGGACAGTCGCCGGCCCAGCGCCTGGCCGAGCGCCTCCTGCCAGCCGCCACGATATGAAGATGCTCCAAAGTTAAGTATCTGGCCGAGTCAAAGCATGGATCCTTTCTGCATCAACCGGCATGATGGTTTTGTAAATTGTCTTTTCATGGATTGGTCTATCAGAAGGACAGGTCTCAAGGAGCTGTGGACATTGAAGTGGCATAAGAACTATGATACAATGGGCGCCTGGACAAAAGCCGGCGGCGTCCAGGAGTCCGACTGGCCCGGATGGATGAGGAAATTCAAGGACTACTGAAAGCAGTCGCGGATGCCTGACGGACAAGAGGGTATTTTATAAGCGGAGTTCTTTCCTTATATATACCGGCGTGGGCTTAAATGATGCCGCCTTGCTATTTCTTGATTTTTATGCGCTCTCTGGCTTTTTTCCTTCCGAGAATTTCGTCTGCTTCTTCCCACGTTTCGGGCGGCCATTGGCCGGCTGACTGCAATTGCTTGAGATGGTCCAGCTCCTTAATGCTGATTATGGTTCTGCACTTCGGGAACCTGCCGCAGCCCATAAAAGGCCCTTTTTTGCTCTGCCTTATTACCAGCTCGCCGTCTTTACATTTGTAGCATTTTATTCCGGTTGGTTCCGGGGGCGGCTTTGGCGGCAGGACGTTGCCTTCCTTGTCTATTTTGAGGGTGGTTTTGCACTCCGGATAGCCGCTGCATCCGAGGAATGGGCCGAATCGGCCGTTTTTATGCACCATAGGTTTGCCGCATTGGGGGCATTTATGCTCACTTACTTTTTCTTCGAGCATCTTGCCTTCTTTATCGCAGGGACAGGCGAATTTGCACTCCGGGTAGGTCGAACAGCTCAGGAACCTGCCGTTTTTTCCGAATCTGTAAGCAAGCTGCCGGCCGCAATCCGGGCATTTATATTCACTCGGGGTCATTTCGGCTTTGGCGTGTTTCATTTGCTCCTGCGCCGTTTCAAGGCTTTGCTTGAACGGACTATAGAAGTCTTTCAGAACACCAAGCCAATCGGCGTGCTGTTCTTCAATCCTGTCAAGCTGCTCTTCCATATATCGGGTAAAGGCAATGTCCATTATCTTCGGGAAGTACTCGTTGAGTTTGTCTGTGACGACCTCACCGATGTCGGTGGCGAAGAATCTTTTGTCCTGTTTCTCGACGTAGCCCCGGTCCTGTATTGTGGATATTATTGTGGCGTATGTACTTGGTCTGCCGACACCTTCTTTTTCGAGGGCTTTTACTAAAGAAGCTTCGGTATATCGTGCGGGAGGTTTTGTGAAATGCTGCTTGGCCTTGATATCGACCGGCTGTAATTTTTGGCCGACTTCTGTTGTTGGTAACTGCTGTTCGTTCGAGGTGGTCGTCCATATTTTAGTATAGCCGTCGAAAACGAGCGCTCTGCCTGCGCTTTTATAGCAGCATTCGCCCACCGACGTCTGGGCTGCGATAATGAGATTTGTAACGTTCCATTTGGCCGGCTGCATCTGGCTTGCAACGAATCGGCGCCATATCAAATCATATAGTTTGAACTGCTGGTCGGTAAGGAACGGCCTTATATCGATAGGGGTAAGGTCAACGTCTGTAGGGCGGATGGCCTCATGAGCCTGCTGTGCGGCTTTTTTGGAAGCATACACTTTTGGTTTGGCGGGAAGGTAGTCCTGGCCGAGATGCATGCTGATGTAATTTCGCACCTCTTTGATAGCTTCATCCGACAGGTGAGTGCTGTCGGTTCTCATATACGTGATAAGGCCCAGAGAGCCCATCGAGCCTAAATCAATACCTTCGTATAACTGCTGGGCCATTGCCATAGTCTTTTTCGCGGTGAAGCCTAAGCGGTTTGCAGCGGCCTGTTGTAAAGTCGAAGTTATAAAAGGAGCCGAAGGGCGCGAAACCGATTCCTTCTTTTCTATATCGGCAATCTTAAACTCCGCATCCTTCAGGGCTTCGAATATCCGACCGGCCTGCTCCTGATTCGATGCCTCGAACTTCCGGCCATCAATCTTGTACAGCTCGGCCTTGAGGGCATTGTGCTTTGTAAGCCATTTGTTCTGTTTGGCAATAGTGGGAGTATTGTCGTCTTCGGTTTTTGGTGTAATAAAATCAAGCCACTGCTGAGTATAGTTGCTTTTCAGGTCGGTTGTGAACACGGCCGGTATAAGCCAGTATTCGTCGGGCTTGAACTGTTGAATTTCCCTTTCTTTCTCGACGACTATCTTAACCGCTACGGACTGGACACGACCGGCGGACAAGCCGCGAGTAACTTTTTTCCACAGTAGCGGGCTTATCTGATAACCGACGATTCTGTCGAGGATTCGCCTGGCCTGTTGGGCCATAACCTTGTCCATATTAAGCTTGCCCGGGTCTGCAAAGGCACGCTTGATGGTTGTTTGGGTTATAGCATTGAATATCACGCGGTAGGTTTTTTCCTCGGGTACACCAAGAATTTGTGCAAGGTGCCAGGCGATTGCTTCGCCCTCACGGTCAAGGTCGGTGGCCAGGAACAGTTTATCGCATTTTTTCGCCGCCGCTTTTAATGATATTACCGTGCGTTTCTTGCCCGGCAAAATATCATAAGTCGGCTCGAAATCATTTTCTATATCAACATTGAGACCCTTCGAAGGCAAGTCCCGCACGTGTCCCATCGAGGCTTTCACCTCAAAGTCGGGACCGAGATACCTGTTTATTGTCTTTGCCTTGGCGGGCGATTCGACAATTACCAATGATTTTTTGGATACACTTGATTTTGCCATAACAAAACTTGTCGATTGCTGCTAATAGTTACGATTCACTCAGTATGAATCAGTTATCGGTGATTTCCATAACAATATTTAAAAAAGGACAAATATAGATGAACTGCAGAAATGTCAAGAGAAAACGGATCGGGTAACTGAAAACACAGGCCAGAACCTTAAATAAGGCTATTCTCTTCGGGCTTTATCTAATCTTTTCATCCGGTAGTTCTGTTTTTATTCCTAAATATAGCGGCATTTTATCCGGCAATGCTCCTGTCTGGGCCATTAGTCGGTGAAGTTCGGCTTTGAGCTGCCTGACTTTATCGGCATATTTCGGTTCGTCTATCAGATTGCTGGTTTCGAGCGGGTCGTTCTTCAGATTGTACAACTCTGCTTTGTAAAGGTCCGGTTTGCTGTCCCCGTTCGGATAATGAACATATTTCCACTCATCCGTTCTTACACCTCGCACGTTAGGTGTGTATGGAAATTGCTTTTCATAGTTATACGAATAATACAGTGACTTGCGCCAGCCGCTTGTTTGGCCGGCAAGAAGCTTCCTCCACGACTTTCCGTGGATATTTTTAAGTGGTTCGGCCCGGCAGATATCGAGAATGCTCGGTGCAAAGTCAACGTTCATCACCATATTGCTGATGATTGTGCCCGGCTGTATAAGCTTCGGATACCTGACTAACAGCGGCACCCGGATGCTCGGTTCGTGCATTGTTCGCTTATCGGTCATTCCATGTTCGCCCAAAAAGAAGCCGTTGTCGCTGGTGAACACAAGAAGAGTATTATCCAACCGGCCCAGCTTTTTGAGTGTCCTGTAAATTCTTCCGACGCTGTCATCTACGGATTTAATCGTTGCTGTATAGGCCCGGACAAACTCGGCGAATTTCAGCACGCTTTCAGGCCTGGTATCAGGGAAGTCTTTACGAAATCCGAATATCGGGCCGTATATGCCGTGCCAGGTGTTCAGCCGCTCCCTGACCCACCTGGGTTTGCTTTCGAGGTTAAAAGCCGTTTTAGGGTAGTCTATTTTCACATTGTCGTAGATATTCCGGTATTTCTTTTCCGGCGTAAACGGCGTGTGTGGTGCCTTATGGCCTATTATCAACAGGTACGGCTTGTTGTGGTCCTGCTTGAGCCAATCGACCGCCATATCGGTTACTCGATGAGTGTAGTAACCTTTTTTGACCATTCGTTTGCCGTTAACATTAAAAGTTGTGTCGTAGTATTTACCCTGTCCCTTGTGAGTAATCCAGTAGTCGAAGCCCGGGCGGCGTTCGTCGCTTTGTTCGCCCATGTGCCATTTGCCTATATAAGCTGTCTCGTAACCGCTTTGTTGTAAGCGGAGGGGATAGCTCGGCAGGTCGGCTGGATAGTCGGTGAAGTTGTCTGTTACGTTGTGGGTATGAGCATAAAGCCCCGATAAAAACGAAGCCCGGCTTGGTGAGCAGAGTGATGTTGTAACGAACATATTGGCAAAACGTGCGCCTTCTCCGGCAATACGGTCCATGTTCGGGGTTTTCAAAAAAGGATGCCCTTCGCAGCTCATACAATCCCATCGCTGGTCATCTGTCATTATGACCACCACATTGGGTCGATTATTTGCCTGGTCAGCCTGGCAATATTGCCGGCCCAAAGCCAGTGAGGTAGCCGCCGCAACAGAATTTTTCAGGAAACTTCTACGATTTATGCTACTCATAATTTATCCTTTTTATTGATATTTACCTCCTGGCCTTTTTAGTACAGAAGCCGAATACAATAAGTCCTATAATACCAGCAATCAATGAATTATTTCAAGCTACTTTCCAGAAGTTTTAATATTTAGCTGTTTTTCAGGAGTTTTTCAAGCAGGGGTTTTAACTTTCTGATTGCATTTCCGCGGTGCGATATAGCGTTTTTCTCTTCTGAGGTTAGCTGGGCGACGGTTTTTTTCAGGTGCGGCACGAAAAAAATCGGGTCATAGCCAAATCCTTTTTTTCCGATTTCTTTGTTTGTTATAAGACCTTCTAGGATTCCTTCGGTTTCTATCAGGACTTGTTCAGGGCTCGCCAGGCACAGAGAGCAAAAGAATCTGGCCGTTCTTTTTTCTTTAGGGACGCCTTCGAGAAGCTTAAGAACCTTGGCAATGTTTCGATGGTCGATTAGAGTACCGTCGTCATTTATGGTTTTCTCGCCGGAGTAACGCGAGGATTTAACGCCCGGCTCACCCCCGAGTGCATCAACTTGAAGGCCTGAGTCGTCGGCGATTGTCCACTGGCCTGTGATTCTGGCATAACCGATTGCTTTTTTACAGGCATTCTCAATAAAAGTCTCGCCGTCCTCTTTTATCTCTTCGATTTCAGGGTAATACGAGAGGTCAAGCCACTCAGCATCTAAATCGAGCATGGCTTTCAATTCGGCGATTTTGCCGATGTTGGTAGTTGCAATGAGGATTTTTTTGCCTTTACAAGAATCCTGTCCTTTGTGTGTATTCATATTCCCGATGGAAAATAATTCTTAACCTTGTAACCTTCTGATTTCATTTTTAATATCTTCGATTACTTCAGTATTATGTATTTTCTTTTTTTTGCCGGACTTAACGGAATAAACGAAGAAAACTTTGCCCCCAAATTTCTCTTCAAATTTATTATGATTGACTTCATGCATCTTATCCCACTGATATTGGTCTAGTGCCAAACCGGAAGATATAGGTTTAATTTGAAGCCCAATATACTTTTCGTCTACTTGAATGTAAAAATCCACATTATATGTTCTGTCCCATTCATCTGGAGAAGGGTGAATTTTAACTCCTAAACATGCCTCTAATTGCCCATATACTGTGTCGATTTCTGATCTGTAACCTTCGTACGTTCTGTTGAGAACAAGATTATAGGCATAATCGATACATTCCTGCTCTTCGATGGATTCTAATTCGTTTTGCACTACTTCAGAGAGCTTCACATAAAGCCTTCGTCCCAAATCTGTGACGTATTCTCTCGTTATCTTGATACCATTTCGCTTCTTTTGCGTAGCATTGTTGAAATAAAAAGTCTCCCATTGCTCAAATGATTTAGGCGAACATTGTCTTATCAATTCAGAAGTAGGACCTACACTGTGTGCTTTATTGAGTGCCCAGCGGTTCATAGCATAATTTAAAAGAGCTTCTCTTTTAAACTTAAGATTTATGCCTTCTCTGCCTGTTATCCATTCTTTTGCCATTAGTTTTTTCCTGCCGTTTTTAAGAACTTTTCCTTGAATTTGTAATCCAGAGAAGTATCGACATCTACCAAGCCTCTTTTTACAAGGTGAGCGTTTAGAAAGGTTTTGTTTTGTAAATATAAATAGCAAAGTAAATTGTTATCACGATCATGTTTTATTGCATCGAACTTCATAAAAACCTTTTGTCCGCGAGTTTTATCTCTTAAGAATTGAATTGCCTGGTCGCTCATTTTGGGCTTTTTTCTTATACCTAAGAGTTTTATTTTCAACCCATCTCCAATAACCAGTTTTTCAGGAGAAATTACATGCTTCACAGGGTAGTATTTTTCTCTTTTGTTGTTGTGATTATTAATTTTTGAGCCAAACTGTAGTTTTCTCGGGTCGATTTTCTTGTCAAATTCGACTGTGTCTTTGAAAACATAAGGTAGTTGTTTGGCTATTTCTTTATAGTCAATATCAGCTTTTTTTTGTTTGATGATTTCAAAATCAGTCTCTTCAAATATCATCTTTTGCTTTAAGTCCAGCTTTTCTTTTATCAAGGAGAGGAATTCGGGATTTATCTCATATCCAATGGAATTTCTCTCAAGTTTTTTAGCCGCCAAAGAAGTTGTGCCACTCCCAAGAAATGGATCAAGCACAGTATCATGTGCAAAGCTGAACATCTTGATTAGACGCCGTGGCACCTCTTCGGGGAACATCGCTAAGTGCTTGTCTTGTTTTTCGCCGGAAATATTCCAATGTCCGGAAAAAAACTGGTTCCATTCCTCTATTGTCATTTTTGATTTTTCTTTAATTTCTTTACTTACTTTTGGTGCTGTACCATGTTTTTTGAAAATCAAAATGAATTCATAATCAATCTTGAGAATACCATTTCTCGGAAAAGGAAATGACCCCATTATTGTTGCACCACCAGTGGTATTACAAGTTGTAACTTTTTGCCAAATAACTGCTCCCATATAATCAAAACCTATAGTTTCGCAAAACTTTATTGTCTCGGTTCTTATAGGAATGACCTTGTATCTTCCATAGTAAACAGAACGGGCAAACTGATCGCCGATATTCACACACAAACGACAACCCTTGTTTAAGACTCTGTGGCACTCTTTCCAGACAATATTCAAATTATTGATATAATCTTCGTAGCTGTCATCAAAACCTATTTGACTGCCATTTCCATAGTCTTTGAGTTGCCAGTATGGGGGAGAAGTAATAATTAAGTGTACGGATTCTTCAAGTACCTCCGTCATGCATCTGGAATCACCAATTATTATTTTATGATGAGTCATTTTTCGATTAGCTCAGGAGTTTTTTCAGCAGGGCCCGCTGGAAGTGCAGGCGGTTCTCGGACTGGTCGAATATAATCGAATTGGGTGATTCTACGACTTCATCGGTGATTTCAAGGCCGCGATAAGCCGGCAGACAGTGCATAATCCTGGCATTTTCCGGTGCGGATTTGACTAATTCGGTGTTGACCTGAAAACCTGCAAAATCGGCCTGACGTTTTTGCTTTTCATCTTCCTGGCCCATACTGACCCAGGTATCAGTGTAGATAATGTCGGCGTCAAGCACAGCGGTGCCCGGGTCATTCGTTTGGCGGACACAGTCGGCAGAAAGCTGGTTTGCCTTTTCTATTGTTTCGGCATCGAGCTCGTAACCGGCCGGCGAGGCAACGACCATTTTCATACCCAGCTTTGCGCATGCAAAGGCCAGAGACCGGGCCACATTATTGCCGTCACCGATAAATGCAATTTTTTTACCTTCTTCGTCTTCGCAATGTTCCCTGATAGTCAGTACGTCGGCCATCGCCTGGCAGGGATGCGAGAAGTCCGTCAGGGCGTTCATTACCGGGACAGTTGCATACTTTGCCAGTTCGGTAATGGTACTGTGCTCGAAGGTTCGTGCCATGATACCATGTACGTATCGGCTCAGGACCCTTGCAATATCTTTGATTGGCTCGCGCTTACCGATGCCGCCGATGTCTTCGGGCTTAACATAGATTGCAGTACCGCCAAGGTTTGACATAGCTACCTGGAAGCTGATTCTGGTTCGCAGGCTCGGCTTCTCGAAAAGCATTGCTAAAGTTTTTCCCTTAAGGCATAAGTCCTCGCCGCCTACGCTGTATAAACTTTTGAGCCGGGCACTTACACGCAGCAGCTCTTTAAGCAGGTCCTTCGGACAATCTATTATGGAAAGAAAATGTCTCATTATCCACCATCCTTCAAAACACTATCAAGAATCTCAATCGCCTGGTCGATTTGGTCTTTAGTGGCAATCATTGGCGGCATTAATCGCAGAACCGTGCCCTGTGTGCAGTTTATACGCAGGCCCTTCTCCAGACATTTATCGACTATTTCATTACCCGGGCCGGTCAATTGAATGCCAATCATCAAGCCGATTCCGCGGACACTGTCGATGATACTATGCTTTTGCTTTAACTGTTCGAGCTTATGTTTAACATACTGGCCCAGCTCAGCGGCGTTTTGAAGAAGGTTTTCTTCTTCTATTGCCTCTATAACCGCCACGGCTGCCGCGCAGACCAGCGCATTGCCGCCGAACGTCGTGGCGTGTTTGCCCGGAACCAGTGAAGCAGCAACTTCTTCTGAGGCCATCATGGCTCCTATGGCAACGCCTCCGCCGAGGGCCTTTGCCATTGTCATAATGTCCGGCTCGACATCGAAATGCTGGTATGCAAACCACCTGCCGGTCCTTCCTATCCCGGTGGTGACTTCGTCAAAGATAAGCAGCGCTGCATTTTCATCACAGAGCCGACGAATTGTTTGCAGATACTCTTTCGAAGCAAGATTAATTCCCCCTTCTCCCTGAATTGGCTCGACCATGACGGCCGCCACTTCATTACTGAACGCCGAATCGAGCGCGGTAATATCGTTGAACGGGACATAAGTGAAGCCCGGCAGCAGCGGCAGCAAACCTTCGTGGTGTTTCGGCTGAGCAGTTGCCGTAAGGGTCGCAAGAGTTCGTCCGTGGAAGCTGCCCTCGGCGGTGATGAATTTATATTTTTCCTGCGAAGTGTGCAGACGCGCCAGTTTCAATGCGGCCTCGTTGGCCTCGGCGCCGCTGTTGCAAAAGAAGCACTTGCCGCCAAAGGCCCGTTCGCTTAAAAGTTTGGCTAATTCACCCTGTGGCTCGGAGTAGAAGGTATTATCGATATGCAAAAGCTCACCGGCCTGTTTGCGCAACGCATCAACGACCCTGGGATGACAATGCCCTATCGCGCTGACGGCCCAGCCCGGGAACATATCCAGTATCTTATTGCCATCGGCGTCATACAGGTAGCAGCCTTCGCCTTTAACGATTACACGAGGCAGCCGGCCGTAATTAGCGATAACGTATTTATTAAACAAATCAATAGTCTCCTGTGTAGTCATAATTTGAATCTCACCTTATGCGCTCCATTAATAAAATCACTATTTCTAATCCTTAATTCTTAATTATTTCTGTTCCGATTCCTTTAGCTGTATAGATTTCGAGCAATAACGAATGGGCGATTCGCCCATCTATAATATGTGCCTTTTTCACGCCCGCGTCCAGTGCCGTCAGGCAGGCTTCGACCTTCGGGAACATTGCGTCGGTGATAATACCTGCATCAATCATTTCCTTAATCTGTGTTTCATTCAGGCTCGAAACCCAACTGTTCGGGTCATCGATTTTAGTTCTTATCCCGTGCGTGTCGCTTACGACGACAAGCTTTTCGGCGCGGACTTCGGCGGCGACCTTGCCAGCGGCGCTGTCGGCATTTACATTCAGCTTTCCGCCGGTCTTGTCTTTGGCTATCGAGGCGATGACCGGTATTGTCCCGTCTGAACATAGTTTTTTTAACAATTGTCCGTTTACATTCGTAACTTGTCCGACCAGTCCGAGGTCAAGCTTTCGGCCGTCCTTGCCGGTTAGTCTCAGCAGCTCGGCAAACAAAACACAACTGCTCAGCGAATGCAGCCCCATCGACTCACATCCCGACTCGGTGAGCATCTCACAGATAGGAGTATTGATATCATGCACGAGGGTATGCTCTGCTATTGTCAAAGTTCGCTCATCCGTATATCGTCGGCCCTGCACCCATACGGCCTCGATGCCCGCTTTGTTCATCGCCCTTGTAATGGCCTTGCCGCCCCCGTGAACAATGATGGGGCGCATCCCGACCGTTGCCATAAAGGCGATGTCGGTCAGAAGCTTTTTTTGCAGGGCGATATCGTCGAGGATACTTCCGCCGAGCTTGACGACTACAATCCGCCCTCGGAACTGACGTATATATTCCATCGCTTCAATCAATGCACCGGCTTTTGCAATAGCTTCTTCCATGGGCTGTGCTTTCTGAAAAACAACACTTGAACAAACGAGAAAGTGTATGAATATAGGGCCGGTTCGTCAAGTTATATTTGTATGTTATTCGTTGACTCGTTGACAAAATTCTTACATTTTCAAATGCAAGGATTTTGATATAGCGTTGGGGTGGAATTAGTGCGACTGATCTAAGAGTCCTAACAATCAGTATAAAACATTCAATAACTGTAGGCAAATCAGGTGCTGCTTTTTGGAATAATTAGATATACTATGATAGCGCCTATCACTGTCATTATGACGCCAATCAAAAATGTAATTATATGTTGTCGGAAGTCCTTTTTTGCTTCCTTATTTTTATACTGTTCTAACGCTGGTAACTTGGCAATGATAGTTTTATGGTATGTTAACAACATTTCAAGTTTTTCTTTGTAGACATCAATTTGATCGATCAGAGTCGTATTTTCTGAATCGTCTTTTCCTATGTCTTTGTCTTCCCGAATTTTCGCGATTTCGGAATTTATCTGTTCGAGATTTGGGCGTATTGTTTGGTAATATTCAGGTATAACTGATGTGATACATATGTTATCATACGTTTCCAAAGCATTGATAATTTTTTGACGCATGATAACGCTAAGCTAATCTGCTGTGTCAAAAAACGCTCGATAAAAATGTCCAATCGCTTTGTCCAGATTTTTCTCAATATAACGCTGTTTGTTGTTTGGTCCGAGATCTTCTGAAAAGCCTAACTCCGCGGCTTTAGACCTCATGATATGTGCAAGTGCATATCCCTCTTCCATAGCAGGCTGAAGGAACTTCTTCCATTCCTCAGGTTCGTGTTCTTCGGCTAAAAGTGTGAGTGTTTTGGTGGTGCTGTATAACTTTATTATCTTAGACCATTCTTCGGGATTCATAAACCATCCTTGTTGCGTTCATTTTGAACTAACGGTTTATGGGAGACGCGTACTCAGAATGCGTTTGCGTCGTTCATCATATTCTTTTTTGGTCCATATCCGACCTATAGAAAGACGAACACCTCCTCTAAACCTGCTTGCTTCCTTCAATATATAGTCAATGACCTCTTTCGTAATGGGACCCCGATCAGGTATCTTCTTATCCAGCGGGTTAGTCCTCCCGTTTTTGCGCATATTCTTCCCTTTCCCGCAAAGTTACCCTTTATGGTAAGTTTGCCCTAGTTACGGATACTACCTCTTAGTTTTATCGGCCGTTCCGAACTGATACTTTAGCTTTTACATACCTCTCATGCGGCAAGTATGCTAGTGACCATTGGGTGAGTCATGTTTGCAGTCTCTTTTTCTGGCCTTCGCCTAACTATCAAAACTCTTCGTTAGGCTTAACATCACGAATTACTACCTACAATACTACTCCGTTCCACTGTAAATTATACTACTCCCATCTGTTCAGTCAAACAAAATATCTATTAAAATTACTAATAGTAAAATAAGGTATTTCTAATAGTAATCATACACACTATAATTCAATGATCTATTCTTCTACAAAAACCTATAAATCCTTTATGTCTTATAATCTTTAATATTGCTTTTTGTTCACTACTTTTGTCACGATTGCCGGTTCTAAATACTTTATATGCTCACAGTTAATAACCATCAATATAATTATTACACCCAGACTACTTCTTTCATTTGGCATAAATTATTTGTTTTGAGCATTTTTTTACTTCGTGTATTTCGTTAAATCCTACAATTTAAAAACACCCACGTTATATTTTTTCGCTCCAGAAGGAAACTTGTATAATTGGTTTTAAAATAACCTGGTGCTGTCCAAAAGGAAGGTTACCGGGCCGTCGTTGATGCTGTTTACGTGCATATACTCACCGAATGTACCTTTTTCAACTGCTGTGCCCTGTTCGGTAATCAACTCAATGACTTTTTCGTAAAGCTGCTGAGCCGATTCCGGGGCGGCCGCGGCATCAAAGCCGGGACGACGACCCTTTCGACAATCGCCGTGAAGAGTAAAATTACTGACAAGTAAAATCGCCCCTCCAATGTCCTGCACGCTTCGATTCATCTTGCCGGCTTCATCCGCAAAGATACGCAGATTCACCAGCTTGTCGGCCATAAACTGGGCGTCATTTACGGTGTCTTCTTTGCCGACGCCGAGATAAACCAGCAGGCCCTTGTCTATTTTGCCGACTTGTCGGCCTTCTACCGTAACCTCGGCCTGCAAAACTCGTTGTATAACAGCTCTCATAGTAATTTCCAGTTAAAACCACGGTGTTGAGGTTGCTCGTCGAATGTGCAGCTCATCTATGACGGCATTGCCTTTATGTGTTACAAGGTAGAGAACCAGCTCTGCAATTTCTTCCGGTTTTATCAGGTCCTTTTTAGGTATGTCCGGCCGGACCGAACCTACCATGTCGGTATCCACGCCGCCGGGACATAGCAAATGCACACGGATGTTCGAGCCCTTAAGCTCCTCAGCTAATGATATCGTCATCCCGCGAAGGGCATGCTTGGAGGAGGTATAGACACTTTGCAGCGGATAACCTTTTACCCCCACGACTGATGCGATGTTGATGATGTATGCTGGGTGTGATTTTTTTAACAAAGGCAGGGCTTCTCTGCAAAGGATAAAAGGTGCACGTGCGTTTATGTTGATACATCGCTGCCAGTCTTCGGTGGCGGTCTGCTCTAATTTTGCCGAGTGAGTGACGCCTGCGTTGTTGATGAGAATATCGAGCCGGCTGAACTTTTCATTCGTTGTTTTAACGAGGTCCTTGATGGATTCTTCTTCGGTAAGCTCAGTAACGACAATCTCAGCTTTTCCTCCGGCCTCTTCTATCTTGTCAGCGGTTTCCTGCAATTTCTCGATGGAGCGTGCAGCCAGGACAACCGTTGCGGCCTCTTTCGCCAATGCAACGCTGATAGCTCTGCCAATGCCCCGGCTGGCACCTGTTACTATTGCGACTTTTGAAGCTAATTCGTTTGACATCCTTGTCAGCGCCGCCGGCGGGTCCTTTGGCTGCCCTGCTGATACCCGCCTGTTGTGCCTCCTCTGATGTAACGGCTGTCTTGTTGATATCCTCCCCGCATCCCCATGCGCGGGTCCTGGGTTTGCTGTCGAAGTGCCTGCTGTTGTTCTTCCATTTTAAGGAGATAGGCATCAAGCCGCATTTTACGGGCCAGCAGAACACCGTCAATTGCGGCTGTGGTCTTTTTCGCTGCTTCTTCAACAGCAATATCTCTTATTGATGTAACCTCTAACTGGATTTGCTCATTCACTGCACCGGCAAGGTCTGATTTGTTATCAAAGCTTGCCTGCGTCCATTGACGTCTCTCATTTTCAGCTTCCATATCAACCGGCTGAGCTGTCTGCTGAGATAGTCCCCTTGTTGTTCCCGGGTACCTGCTCATTCTGGATGTGACACTGCCGCGACCATAAGGATCTACTGCACCTCTTCCATAGCTATCGTATTGTTGTTCGTCCTGTGAACCGTATCCTCTCGAGCCTCTTGTGGAAGTTCGACCTCGACTACGACTGCGGCTTGACATTTGCTGTGTTTGTCTCTGCTCTCTTCTCTGAGCCATAAGCTCTTTGCTGATTGCTTTGAAACGTTCCTGTCTTAAGGACAATGCGCTGTCAATTGCCTCTGTTGTTTTTTGGGCTTTTTCACTAACAGAGACTGTTCGTATTAAATTTATCTCATCTTCGAATTGCTTCTGTACATTTCTTATCAGAATTGTTCTGTTATCGTATCTTGTCTGCTGCCATTGACGCATTTCATTCGGGCTTTTAGCCGCCACATCATCCAACGCCTTCTGGAGGCCTGCAAAGGTCTTGACCCTGGCCTTAATCTCGTTCGGGTCTGCAAGTATATCTACCTCAACGGGCTGACCGACAGTTCCATAGCCTCTTGTGCCTCTGGACGGAGCACTTGTCTGCTCCTGATAAGCTCCATACGGATTCGCCCCTCCCGGGTAATACCTGTCTCCCATCAGGTCCTGGGGGCTCGGCTCTCTGGCCCCGTTTTTAACCAGGATATCAATGATTTCTGTATTGTTTTTCTTTTGTGCCATCGTAAGGGCGTTTTCACTGCCGGTCATGATATTGACATCGGCACCCTTTGTAATCAGCAGCTCCACTATCTCTTTTTGACCGGAATCGACCGCAACGTGCAGGGGCGTCTGGCCGCGATTGTTCGTCAGGTTCAGATTAGCGCCTTTGTTAACAAGCAATTCAACAATGTCCTGCCGGCGGTTCAGTACCGCTATATGCAGCGGTGTCCATCTCATCCGGTCCGCTAAATTTATATCAGCGCCCTTTGAAAGCAGCGACTGGACCTGGTCAATATCACCTTTAGCCACGACACTGTACAGTTTTTCATCTTGCTTCTGCTGCTGAGGCCTTGAACGGGCCGGCCTAATCGCTTCCTCGTCGTCCATAAGATATGGACTGGTTCCTGATGCTGCACTAAGATTCGCTCTGCGCTGAAAGCTGTCTTGGCGAGTGAACGGAGCCTCTCGACGAGGCCGCTCTTGTGCAACTGCATTTGTACCAATAGTTGACCTGGCCTTCTCCCAATCGGAAGTCTCAGTAGCAACAACGACTTTAATCTCCATAGGAGTGACTGTGTCTGGCGCACCCGGACGGGTTATGGTACTCTGCCCTGACATTTGCTGATTTATATTGCTTTTTATGATTAGTCCTGTTGATTCCTGTATTTCTATGAGCCCCTGCTCATTTCCCGTAAATTCAGAGCTGCTTGTTATCCCCTGGCCCATTTCTGTTGGCTTGGCCTGGGGATTTGGCTTGATTGTGGAAACAACTTCTATGACCGCAACGCCATTCTTGCGCTCTTTCAATGTCCATTTGCTCTCGAGAATCTTAGGAAATCCACCCGAATATGTAACATTTCTGCTCCAGGAGTCACCGACACCAACGGGCCTGTCGGGGTATATCGCCAATGAGCTTTCGATGGTTTCTCTAACGGCTTGTTCATCAAGCCATTGATCCAGACTTCTAATAGCGATTTCATTCGACGGGCCCTGAGGCAGCTTCTGTCGCACATTACTGCGTACTTTTTCCAAATCCTTTACCTCTGAAATTCGGCCTTCAGGCGATATTTTTAATGACAAGCTCTCTTCCAGAAGTGGTGCAAACCACCGGAATTCCTCAGGTACTGTAGAATCTTTTTTCGATGAATCGTATACTGCTTCCTTCCCAGGAAATTTTGTTCCATATTTCACCCACTTGTATGTATATGTAACCTGGGCATTGCCGTTGGCATCTATGTTGCTGACGTCGAGCTGGGCGCCGGTTCCGATAGTAATCACCATAGGCTGTTCCTTAGCAGGTGTAGGGTCGGAAATCTGTAGCTCGTTAATCACTTTCAGGTAATACTGTTTTCCCGCTTCAAGTTTCAGTCTGTATTGTGTTTTCTCGGCAGTTCTCTGGTAAAGTGACAAATTCGGCAACTGAGCATAAGCCGGCACAAGATTAAAAGATGTGAATAAAAGTACAATTAATATTGAAATAATCACACGTTTCATAATATATCCTCCGAAACAGGATGAACGCACACCGACAATAAATAACTTTTTTCACTAACTACTTATTTAAAATAAATACACAAAAACACTCTTAATATAATTATACAACAAATTATATAAATTCTAACGTAAAATTATAGAAAATCGTCATTTTTGCGGCACTTTTTACTGCCTTTTTTCGACAGGCCAGAAGACCTGGTCGCCGCCTTCTTCGCCCAAACCCCATTTACTGTACTGTCCGCCGTCATCATCGTAATCACCACCGTAACTATATAGAATAAAGCCTGCCTGTGTTCGCTTATAGACAAAGGATTTATCGCTATATGGGTCTATCGGCAGCTCCTTAAGATGACCGGCTGAGATAAGCTCCGAGAGATTTGCAGGATACCCGTTTTTATCACTATTGTATCTCAGGATTGCAAGTGTTGTTATCAAGGCCTGTTCTTCTACTCTTCTTTGGTAACCGAGTCCCATTACCTGGGCGACTGCGGACCCCATTCTTTCAGTCAATGGATTTTTATCTGCTGAAAGATTTGTATTGTCCTTGCGCAATTCCCAGGGGGGAGTTGAGGCAATCACGTCAATATATTTGAGTGTACCTTCTAAAAAACTCTCAAAACCGCTGTTTCTGGGGTCTGTTTCGATCTGTCCTCGCATAAAAATTTTTTCGCCGCGTATGTCAAACGGCTCGTTGAGTTCTGTCATAAGCGGTTTAAGTCTATCTTCAAGCGTCTTTATCAAATTTGCATTAAGTATTTGTTTATCGAGGATATAAAATGCAGCCCTTATAGATATACTCTTTACCGCAATTCCAAATATTTTTTCATTTAAAGGCTTAGGTCCTTTTTCAATTTGTGATCCGACGTTATAAAGCGTAATTATATCATTGATTACAGCATTGGTATTGTCGTTTTCAGCCTGCAGCATTAATCGTGCCTGTAAAGCATAAACCAATTCTCTTATTTCTATTCCGTGTGGAAAGGCCTCCAGGTTTTGACCTCTTTGCTTGAACCAGCAATATGGTTTATTACTGCCAAGCTCTAATTGCTCAAGTGCCCTGCTGTTGTCCTGCACCCACTTTTTTAATAATGCCTTTTCCTGTGCCGGCATCTCATTGGGCCATCTTTTTGATTTTACATTTAATCCTTCAGGCTCTTTTATGTAAAGTTCTATTGCCTTGAGATAATAGGGAGCAGCGTTGTCGTTTTCAGGAAGACCCGCTATTCCTATGTTATTTAACTCGGTGACATATTTATTTGTTGTAGTTACGGAATCTTTTTTTTCTGTTCCGGCTAATTTAACATCCGGCAAAAGTGTTTTTATGTCCGTTTCAAAAACAGATTTTTCTCGATAACCCACGTACATTCGCTGGAGATTACCTGCAGGATCTATGACGAAGGTTGTCGGTATGCTCCTAATGTTACCGTATGCTCTTGTGACCTGACTATCCGCCATCAGTATTGGATAATTTATCTTATACTTTTGAATAAATGCCTTGACAATACCGATGCCTTGACGATCTACGGAAATGCCCACCATTGAAAGTCCCTGATCCTTATATTCCTTGTAAAGTTCAATGAAATGTGGAATCTCTTTCACACAGGGAGGGCACCAGGTAGCCCAGAAGTCAAGTATAACAACTTTGCCTTTGTAATCTGATAAACTTACCTTGTTGCCATTCAAATCGGGTAATGTGAAGGATGGTGCAGGTTTATCTTTAATATTACTTTCGGAGGTAAAGGTTGGCACGTGGTTGAAAGAGGCGAGGGAAAACAAAACTAATATTGAAATAATAAGCTGCTTCATAATACATCCTCCAATGAGCAGTAATTAATAAGAAATTAGCAATTGCAGGTTTTGTTAAATAGTAAATTAACAGTAGTACACAAGCAATTCTTTTATATCTTTACACTGTTTGGTATCGAAATGTTTTGTACTTAATGTAAAAGATGAGAAAACAACTTTAATTTGTTTTCAGACCTCCTCAACACTGCCAATTCCTATTCGTTCAGTGATGCTGTCGAATTCATCGAGAGAGTAAAATTCTATAATTATTCGACCTCTTTGTCCATTTTTTCGAGTATCAATATTTACCTTTGTAGCAAGCTGGCTGCTTAGTTTTCTTTCCAGATCAAGGATATGCGGTGGTTTTGTACGGATAGTTGATTTTGTCTTGCTGGTGCCTGTAA
Organism: uncultured Pirellulales bacterium; assembly: GCA_964653075.1. GTDB lineage: Bacteria > Planctomycetota > Phycisphaerae > Sedimentisphaerales > Anaerobacaceae > NIOZ-UU13. The sequence goes on along the minus strand of CAZZAX010000028.1, from coordinate 17,360 downwards.
TATATTTTCTAACAAGTCTTTCAACCTCTCTTACACTTAGACGTCCAACCAATGCACGATTGGCAAGTTTTCGACGAAGCTCATCTGTAGGCAGTGCAAGTATCGCTCGTGCGTGTCCCATAGTGAGCTGTCCATCAGTTAACATTTGTTTTATTTCCTGTGGTAAGTCAAGCAGCCGCAGATAGTTAGCTACAACAGACCTGTCTTCGCCGAGTCTTTCAGCAGCTTGTGCCTGAGTTAAAGAGAAGGTACTTAGATAATCCTGATAGGCCTTTGCTCGTTCGATAGGATTCAGGCCTACTCGGTGAATATTTTCAACCAATGACCATTCGAGTAATTGTTTGTCGCTGGCAGGGCGAACCAGGGCAGGTATGGTTGTTAAGGAAGCTAATTTGGCGGCCCTGAACCGACGCTCTCCGGCTATAAGCTGATATTTCGAGCCGGAAGGCCGGACGATTATCGGTTGGATAACACCGTTTGCTCTGATCGACTCAGCTAAATCAGACAATTCCTGCTCATTCCATACTATCCGGGGCTGATATGGATTAGCTGATATGGATTCAATTTCTATTTCACGCAATGAATCGTGTAATTCCTTGTCTGGCGAATAGTTAGCGTCTGTTATTTGAACAGGTGGCTGGTCTTTTTGTTCTGTAGACATAGATGTTATCGGACTTAATAATGATTGAAGGCCCCTTCCGAGGTGCCTTGTTTTTTCTTTTTTTGACATTTTAATGCTCCTTCATTTAACATGTTTAAGAATCCTTGTTCAAGTTTTTAATCTCATCTGAAATTTAATCAATGACACAAATAATATTTCGGTATTTTTAAAGGAAAAACAAAAATTTTACCAGATAAAAAATTGCGATTTTAAAAAAAGTTTCACGTGAAACAATTGCAAATAATAAGGTTATTCAAGATAAAGCACAAGCGAGAAAAATTGAAAGTAATGATTCAATTCGTTTATACATATTTATATTATAGATAATCTGATTGTAAGAAATCAGAATTAATAAAATGTGAAACCGAATATTTGATATACGATTTAAATCAAGATTAAAAAAGATGCTGCATAAAATCTTAATGTTAAGAAACAAAAAGAATCAAATATGATTAATTGAAGTAGTCTATGTATGGAAATTAATGTTTAAAAGAAACAATTCTGGTAGTGATATGACTTAGAAAAATAATTTGCCTTTTTTATGTTGCCATAATAAAGAATATGTAAACTTTTTTACTAAAAAATTGGCTCAAAGAGAGAGAATGTAAAAAAATTAACGATTTTAAAGATCAAAATAGTAAATGTTTTCTGAAGGGCGGAAGATGAATATTTAAAGAAAGATACACATATATAAAAAGATACTGTTTTGCAGTAAATATCAGTACTGTCCCATGAACCAGCTTATAAGTTAATATAAGCTCTTTAAAAACAAAACGTTACAACATATTTTCACGGGTATCGATTTGAAAATGCTTAGCGACAAAACCTTTAAGTCAAACCAAAAAAATTGTTTTTGGCTTATGACAGGCTCTTAAAAATATTTTTTTATAATTCGAAAAACCGTATTTTTGAAACATAATCAAGGAATTTCAGCAAAACCAAACTGATTGTTTTTTATGTTACTGTCAATACTCGCCCTTTTTTGGGACAGTACTGATTAAATATAATTAAAAAACAAATGTGTGTAGCAATTTATAGTAGTTGATTTAAGGTAGCTAAAAAGAACAAGTGTTTCACGTGAAACAATAACATGTATAAAGTACAAGAGTAATAAATATTTTTATACGGATTAAGCAATCTTATAAAAAGAAGAATTTTAAAATAGAACTATTAATATGTAGTATGTTATATATACACCATTATTTGTATATTACAAAGGATACTGCGATTATTAATAATTAGTATGCAATAAATAAAAATGACTTGAAGAAACGTGTTAATAGAAAAAATTATCTTTTGAAAAAAAAAATTGCTTAATCAGAAAGAGTTTTTTGATGTTTTTCTAACAAAAATATGCTTCATCCGGTTAATGGGTCATTGCACCGAACAGATCGGGGCCCTTAGATTGGCTCGAGAGAAAAATCGTTTGGGCAGATAGACAAATTAGTGCGGTCAGGGGGGTAATTTGGATATCTGGGGCCCCGAACGATTTTTCTCGGTCATTGGGATCGCATATTCACCTACCCATTACACGGGAGAACCAAAAATATAATATAAGTAAATCATACTTTTTCTGGAACAACAAAAGGTTTTCTGTAATTCCTTGATAAAAGTTTATTTGCTTGTCTTGAGAACTTACCAAAGAACTTTTCTTTCCTCGAGTTCATCTTTAGCCATGGTCCAAGTACGGCCGGTGTTTTTTTAATGTTAACGCCATTGGCAGAAAGATGGTTTTGTAAACGCCCGAAAGATTCAAGTGAACCTTTGTCACCCTGGATGACTTCTCTAATTTGCTCGTTCGAGGATTCATTACCTATTCGGTAAGAAATATTCCCCATATGACAAAGTGATGTAGAGAGGTGTCCTTCGAGGATATCAATCCTGATATCGCCGATTTTCCGGCTGCGTACCGAATTGACGAAACTTGCTTGTGGACCTGGACTTCTCGATTTGAAACGTTTGATTTCCCTGCCGTTATTATCATAGACAACGAGTTCAGTAAGGTCAACGAATCCATTTTCACATTGTACAACAACACCGGTGTTGGGAGATGGACTAAGGCGTCCGCTGCGCATAACGACACCGGTACTGCTTGTAGCGTTATATATGTCCATATTGGAATCGCCTTTTCGGGTTGGCAGCCCTCTTACTTCATATATTATCGGAGCAGGCTCGTAATCAAAAATAGCAATCTGGGTATTCGGAGTTTGTCCGTCATCGTCATAACCGAAACGCCCGCCGATACTTATGACCTGTTTAGGTAATTGGCTTTGGCCAAGAACCCAGCGGCATACATCCAATTGATGCGGGCCGTTATTGCCGATTTCGCCGCAGCCGGTTGCCCATACCCAGTGCCAGTCATAGTGCAGATTTTTACGCATTAATGGTTCCAATGGGGCCGGACCGCACCACAAATTATAATCGACCGACTCAGGTACCTTCTGCGGCCCCGATACCTTTCCCATGCTACTGCGCCGTTTGTAACAGAAACCGCGAACAACAATGATATTACCGAGTTGTCCCTGCTGAATATAGCGTACCGCTTCAGTCAATCCTTCATTGGAACGCAGATCGAGGTCTGCCTGAACGATGCGGTTATACTTGCGCGCCGCCTCGACCATTTTACGGCCTTCGAAGATATTGTGTGAAACGGGCTTTTCGACACAGACATCCTTGCCCGCCTGGCACGCCCAAACGGTTACAAGCGCATGCCAGTGGTTGGGAGTTGCGGTGGAAACAATGTCTATATTCTTGTCCTCAAGGAGTTCACGAACGTCAGTGTAGGCATCAATTTTCCGGTTTCGTGCCTTAAATTCCGCCATACCGCGAGCCAGAATATCTCTGTCTGCATCGCATAGCGCCACGACCCGAACGTCGGGGGTTTTCAAATATGCGTTAATGTGTGTCCTGCCGTGACCACGAAAGCCCACCACGGCCGCGCGAATATCGTTATTAGCACTGCGAACACGGGAAAACGGCATCGCCAGGGTAAGACCGGCAGCCATCGAACTTTTCATAAAAACGCGACGTGTTATCTGTTTCATCATTAAGCTCCTGTTATTATAAATGACTTGTTTACAAGACCTTACTCCTGAATTTGAGCTGGGTGGTTATCATAGAAAATCATAATAAAGAAAAATTCTTTGGTCAATTCAATTAATAGGGGATTTGAGAGCAGATATAATGATATCAAAAGAGAAAATGAGCAGCGAAAGAGCCTGCATAATTTTTACACTACCAGCGCAAAGGCTAATAATCAGCCAAAAGCTAAGAAAAACAACAACTGCAAAAACCGCTGTTAATCTTCAATTTTGTATGATGTTCGGCGTCTGTAGAATCCCCGTCCAAAGATAGATTACTATATCCCCGTTTGTTTCACAAAAAGAAGTCTTTTACAGTTTACGCTCTGCCAAGTGTTTTCAGGTATCTCCTTGACTTGCGAAGTCCCATTCTGGAGGCCTTCTTTTTTACTGCATCGTTAGGCCGTCCCAGTGTTGTGGAAATTTTGGCGGTTGGATTGTTCGGGAAAAGTTTCTTGAGCTGATTCAATTCACTTTTCGACCACAAACCTTTGATTAGTTTCTTTTTTTTCTTTTTCTTGGCCATCATGTGACTCCTTTTTACACTAACCGAACTTATGGCTTGCAACCCGCTTTAGGGAAATTTTAACGAGTGACTTGGCAACAATCAAACTATTTAAAAAATATTTTTAAGATAAAAATTGTATCCACCAGCCATTTTACCCATCCTTCCGGGTCCGGCAAAAGCAGGGATGAACATGGAGGAAAAATCGAACATCTTGATTAGAAGAAAGTCCGGCATAAGCCGGCCGGCAGCCATCCCTTGCCCAATCCTATTTCATTTGAAGAAACAAATCAGTTTTTGGCTGACAATGTCCGACATGATTTGTAACGAGTCCGAATCGAACTCGACAACCTTTACGACATTTTCATATTCCCCTTCCGCCGGAACAAAGTCGCTCAGCAAATTTGGCATTTCCAAAAGTTTTTCCTTGTTGAATATTATGTCTTCTTTCTGCGGGAACAGGGCTGCATAAAAAATATCACTTTCAACTAAGTCCTGGAAGAAATGCGTGCCGAAGGACAGCTCAGGCATCAAATTTCCTCCTTCGTAGGCTATCTCCATTAGCACCGAAATCCTGTTGATTTCAGAAAAGCTGACGGGCACACCCAAACTTGGTGTTGTTGTCCCCCACCTGCCCGGCCCAAGCAAAAGGGTCGGTGTCTTCTTTCTATCGCCTATCTGCATGTTTAGCTTTCCTATCAGCCTTGCTATGCTGTATTTCTGTGAAATCCGAGCTTCTACATATACCTGCGGCTCGACATAGATAATTCTCTTGATCGGCTGCGAAATGCTTCCTCCCATGGTGTAGCCGTCGGAAGCAAAAAGGACCTTCTCTAATTCGATGTTTTCAGGAATCTGCACGCTTGCTTCCAAACCCTTGGTTTGTAAAGGTCTGCACTGGACTAAATTAATCTTGAAAGTGCCGTTGTCTGCGAAATTTACCGTGAACTCTATATCGACCGGATAATCGTAATAACCTTCCAGTGCCCTGAGCATTTTCTGCATTACCTGTGGAAAATCTGTTTTCGACAGGAATTTCTCAAATGTCAAAATCCACGCCCTTTGCCCTTTTATGCCAAGCTCTTTCATTTTTTGTTCGGTAAAACGGTCCGGGCTGGCTAACAGGTCTAATTCCATATTAAGATTTTCCTTCAACAACTCAATAAAGCGAACCGTCCTTAAGCAATTTTGATTTGTATCGAGGAGGTCAACGCTATGTTGCGAGAACTTTATTGCGTCTTCCCTGTTGCCGTATGGACGTAATAGAGGCTGATCCAGGGCGATGGTCTGTGGGTAATCATCCTCAACCCGGTCCACCGCTCTGGTGCCGAGGCCGAAGACAAGTCTCAGCATGCCGGCTTTGGGATCAAGCTCCTGATTCCAGACGAAGGTGTTGTATGAGACACCCACGCCGGCCAGGCTTGGGAAAAAGTAATGTTTTTGATAGGAGCCCGATACTCGCTGGACAAGTAAAGCCATCTGTTCATCCTGCCGGTCAAGATTTCTTTGGAGGCGGTATGTAAGAGCGTTCTCATCCATAGTACTTGCATAAACTCTCCTGACAGCTTCTTTGAACTCTCGATATCGTTGTTCGGGATCACCCTGATTTACGAGGAATAAGCTTTCATATTTTCCGGCAAACGCATTACCAAATGAATCTTCCAGCAGGCTGCTTGAACGAACAATAATCGGCGACTGGCCGAAGTAATCTATTATCTCCTGAAACCGCTCACGAACCAGACCCGGGAATTTACCTCTCAGGAGATTTTCCCTGATCTCAGGAGCTACTTTAAAGTAACCTTCACTGGTCTTCTGCTTCATGAGCAGTTTCCACCAGCCGTTTTCTACTATGTAGCTGTAAAAAACATCCGAGCCGATATAGAATGAATCGTGAGGTTCCAAATACTGGCTCCAGTCAAACGAGTTGTCCTTTTCCAGGATTTTTTGGGCCAGAAGCATGCCGGCCGCTTTACCGCCGATGAAGCCGCTTCCAATCAGTCTGCTCTTAATATTTATCAAATCTGTGAGAGTAAAACTGCTATGCGCCAGCTCAGAGATCCTTTTTTCCCGTCCGACCATTATTCTGCAAAGCTCTCGAACCAGCTCTTGAGCGTCTTTTGAGTCCGGGGGTGATTTCATTAAGCTGTCCGCCTTCATAAACAGGCGGTCCCAGTAGTCAAGGGTTCTTGCCGAACAGTTAAGACCCTGCTGGGAAATGTGGGACAATAGTTTGCTTGCATCGATGCTGCTTACTAATGGAGCAAATTCTTCGGCCTGCTGCAAATGGGGCAGGAACATTGTTGGTGAGTATCGCCTCCATACCTTCAATGGATGAACGTAGACGTTTCCGTCAAAGTTATACACGTCCAGCAGCAACTGGGTTGTTTCGCGGATACGGGCTACAGTTTGAAAAGAATGATGATTTCGCAATATAGCAAAGTAAGCGATTGTATCGAGTTCGAAAAGATAAGGGCAGGTTACCATAAAGAAGTTACCGACCATCAGGTCTGTCGCCCAGGCGGCCAACAAATCGGAAAGGCAGTCGAAAACGTAATACGCTTCTGTGCCTTCCTGCGAAATTATGGCATGAACGTGCGTGGAAAAAGTTTCGAAGCCGCCCTTTGCATCGAGCTGGTAAACGGTAATATTTGGCTGATTTTCAATAAGAGGTCTGTGCTGGGCAAATCTCATATAAACAATGTTTCGTTTGTCCTCGAGAGCTTTTTTTACGTATGGAGTAACAAAGCGGCTGTAATCTTCTATACTATCGACCTGCCAAACTACGTTATCACCCTTTTTCAGATCACAAAGTGTCTCATCCAGGCCTTTAAGACCCGTACTTGCCCATGCGGTCATAAATCAACCTCTTTTCCTGCAGTATCGTTTATAATCAATTCCCAGCTCCTTAACTTTATACCCCATGATTCGAGCGGTAGTCCTTAAATCCCGGGCTGTTGCAGCAAGATTGCCGTTGCATCGCTTGAGTGCATCGACGATTATATCACGTTCGAACAGATTGACCCTTTCCTGCAGCGAGCCTATGCCAATGGTATCGGATGCATCGGATGTTTGCAGTGTCGGTGGAAGGTGGTGACCGTGAATGACGCCGTCTGTACTCAGCAGGACGGCTCTCTCAATACAGTTTTCCAGTTCTCGTACATTCCCGGGCCAGTGATAAGCCACCATCATATTGATGGCAGGGGTGCTGATTCTCCTGACATCTTTGTCCATTTTAGTCGAATATTGCTCCACAAAATAATCTGCCAACAGAAGAATATCGTCTTTGCGATCTCGCAGGGGAGGCAGAAAAATGGGGAATACATTTACACGATAGTAAAAGTCCTGACGAAATGTCCCTGCGTCCATTGCTTTTTCCAGGTCACGATTTGTGGCTACTATAATTCTGGCGTTTGTTTTTATGGTGCGGTTGCTTCCCACCCGCTCGAACTGGCGTTCCTGGAGGACCCTTAGAAGCTTTACTTGCGTAAAGGAAGAAAAGTCTCCTATTTCGTCGAGAAATAATGTGCCGCATTCGGCTTCTTCGATACGTCCCTTTCGGCTCTGTAAAGCCCCTGTGAAAGCGCCTTTTTCGTGCCCGAACAGCTCGCTTTCAAGCAGGTTTTCATTTAAAGCGGCGCAGTTTACTCTTACGAAAGGCTTGTCTGCTCTGGGGCCCAAATAATGAATAGCATGTGCCGCCAGTTCCTTGCCCGTACCCGACTCCCCGCGAATAAGAACGGTTGTGTCACTGGCGGCAACCTGATGGATTTGACGATATACATCACGCATAGTACCGGAGTTTCCTATAATGTTTTCCGGCCTGTAACGGTCTTCAAGCTCGTGACGTAATCGCAGGTTCTCGTCTTCAAGTTTCTGTCTTCGTACGGCAACTTCGCGCCGTATCCTTACATCGTTTGCAATCATGCTGGCTATGATACTGAGAACACGCATATCTTCGTCAAGCAAAGCTGTCTCAGCGAATACCCTGTCCACCGATATTGCTCCGATGACCTCCTGTCCAATCGAAATTGGCACACATATAAAACTTATTTCTTCTTTGTTTACATTCCAACGTTCGAAACGGTTGAGGAACAACGGCTCCTGAGATACCTTCGGTACGATTATTGCCTTGCCGGTTTGTATCACCTTTCCAGTGACGCCTTCACCCATCCGATACCGTATTTTGCGGCTGTTTTCCTGTGAAAGTTTGTGTGCTACTTCAATCCTGATCTCGCTGCCGTCCGGACCAAGCAGGGTTACTGTGCCTCTATTTAAACCCAGCTCGCAGTCAAGAACATCGAGGACCTCGGCGAGGGATTGCTTCTGGTTCTTCACTACCGACAGAATATGGCTTATTCTATAAAGCGTCTCCAGCTCACGCACGTGACGAGCGGCATGTGTGCCAGTTTTTTCCAGATTAAAACTATTAGCAGGCATAATTAACAATCCTTTATTTATAATTCAATATCATTATACTTCGCGATTGTAATATATATAAATTAATAAAACAAATATGTAATATAAGATGCTCCAATATATACGCCAATGTTTTATATGTTCTTATAATATAATATGTTACATTAAACGACAAAAACAATTAACGTTATTATTTTTACTTAAAAGAGAAAAAGACATAAGGATATATGCTACATTATTGTAGGTAAATAACATGATACTACAATTCTGTTGTATTCAATTTTAAAATATTTTTATTCTTAGATCTACATAAAACCTTTGTATATAAGCATTTGTGAGTGTTTTTAAAATAAATACAATTGTGGCACAACAATTGCTCAAAAACATCATTAATAAAATTACTCTTCTAAGAGTGAGTAAAATCTATCGGTTAAAAAAAGAGCTTTAGGTTAAATAAAAATGAGGATGTTAGACACAATAAGAAGCAACATAAAGAGAGCTGTCTGGATAAGCCTGTTTGTACTGGTAGTTATTAAATAAGGCTCAATGCCAAAAAGAATTTTTTCAAAGGTAATAGATGATGACGCCAAAAGAATTTTTCGAATTCGCAAAAAAGAACAATGCGAAAATGATTGACCTGAAATTTGTGGACTTTCTCGGTACCTGGCAGCACTGTTCGTACCCGACGGACACCTGGGACCAGAGCACTTTCGAGGACGGTGTAGGTTTCGACGGCTCTTCTATTCGTGGATGGCAGGATATCCACATGTCCGACATGCTGGCCGTACCCGATGCAGATACCGCTGTGCTCGACCCGTTCTTCAAAGAGCCAACAGTTAGTGTAATAGCCAATATTGTGGACCCTATTACTAAGGAAGACTATACACGTGACCCGCGGCACGTGGCACGTAAAGGAGCGGCCTATTTGAAGGAAACCGGCATAGCGGACACCTGCTATATAGGGCCGGAGCCGGAGTTCTTCATATTTGATGAGGTCCGCTACCAGCAGAATCAACATACCGGGATGTATCAGATTGATTCTGTCGAAGGGGCCTGGAACACAGCGCGTTTCGAAGAGCCGAACCTCGGTTATAAGCCGAGTTTCAAGGGCGGCTACTTCCCGGTAAGCCCGACGGACACCTACCATGACCTGCGCGGTGATATGGTTGCCGAGATGCAGAAGGTGGGCATTGTTGTCGAAGCTCACCATCATGAGGTTGCAACGGCGGGCCAGGCCGAGATTGATATGCAGTTCGATGAGCTGCTCAAGATGTGCGACCAGTTCATGTGGTACAAGTATATCATTAAGAACGTGGCCAAACTCAACAACAAGACCGTAACTTTTATGCCCAAGCCCGTCTTCGAGGACAACGGCAGTGGAATGCACACACACTTGTCATTGTGGAAGGATGGCAAGACTCTGATGGCCGGCAATAAGTACGCGGGCATGAGCGATATTGGTCTTTATGCGATTGGCGGTATTCTCAAGCACACGCCTGCGATTCTGTCCTTTGCGGCCCCGACAACGAACTCTTATCGCCGCCTTGTGCCCGGTTTCGAGGCGCCGGTAAACCTTGTGATGAGCGCCCGCAACCGCTCGGCGGCCGTGCGTATTCCTATGTATTCGGAAAGCCCGAAGGCAAAAAGGCTTGAGTTCCGCTGTCCCGACCCGACCGCTAACGGTTATCTGGCCTGGACGGCAATGCTGATGGCGGCCCTTGACGGTATCGAGAACAAGATTGACCCGGGCCAGCCGCTGGATCAGGACATCTATGAGTTGAGCGCCGAAGAGTTGGCCAAATATAAACATACGCCGGGTTCGCTCGCCGAGGCTGTCGATGCTCTTGAAAATGACCACAAGTTCCTGACCGCCGGTAATGTATTCACTGATGATTTAGTACAGATGTGGATTAAATGGAAACGGCAAGAGGAACTGGGTCCGATGGCCCTTCGGCCGCATCCGTATGAGTTTCATCTTTATTACGACAGTTAATATCGGGCCTTTCCCATAAGGGGTTGGCATTGAGTCGTGGGTAAGGCTTGCTCAAAACTGTTAAGGGCAGAAGAGCAGGCCTTTTCCCGCAACTGAATTTCTGATACTTATACCAATCATAAAAAAACTTTGCGCCTGAAGCAAATGGGCCATAAGCCTATATCTTAATTACCACCCACCTTAAAGTCTGTTGCTCAGTTTGAGGGGCACACGTACTTTTTATAATCCATATTACTCGCCATGAATGACAGAGATCTCGTAGTTTTTACAGGGCCGGTTGAATATGACCTGCTATCCGAAAACTGATCCATTCTCAATCGAGAACCGCAGCTGGTTCTTTCATAACCTCGACAGCTGTATCCTCATCCGTAAACATTACATTGACATAGTTACCTCGAATTGCTGCTCTAATTGCATTTGTCTTGTCCGCTGGTCGCCCCCTTCTTGAGTTGCGTGCGATGACCATCACTACCGATCCCCGGGTTACCAGGTCCCGCATCTTCGTTAGGTCAATTTCACAGTAAATCTGGTACTCAACACCATCTTTTACCAACTTCAGTGGTTTCCCGTTTCTGTCAACCGGCCAGAAAGCTATGTCCCCAACGATACCTTTGGGTGGATCAATTCCGAGAATCCTGAGTACGTCGCTAAAAACGCTGTTGTCTGGTGCCCCAACGCCACTAATCACAATATCCAAGCCTGGGGTAACCTCTTTGTCCACGGTGATCGTTTTGGTCCTTCCGTCACTAGAACCAGGGGCAGACATACCATTACCGCGTACTCTGACAATAAGATCCTTGCTGATTCCCTTTGGGTTCACTGAGCAGCCATCATTCTCGCATAAATTATCTCGCAGCAATACCGCCAATTTCAACGTCGATATGTTGGCGTTTCCTTCCAGTTCCCAATTTGTGACAGTCGTGGCATTAAGGGCAATCACGTTTATGTTTTTCGGCGAGACACTCACTCCGCCCATTATCTCATCCCAAAGGGCGCTCTCAACCAAACGATTGATTGTGTTGGCTGTACTGGATCCACTTACAATCCCGATATTCACCTCATTTCTGGCACTTGTCAAATAACGCCTCAGATGGATCATCAATGTCTCCGCCGCTCTAAGGTAAAACGTGTCGTCATTGGGATTGCCTCTAACAACCTTGGGCTCTAGTCTTCTCTCAAAGCCAGCCCAGTCACGCATCTTGTTTGTGACTTCCTGATTTATCGGCGCGTTTACGGAAATGTAGTTTAGGTTAAATGCCACGTGCATGAACTCTAAGAATCTATTTGCTCCACTTAGACCCGCTACGGAGGCAGCCTCTCTGGAATTGATTTCACCCTTCAGATACCTCGACAACGCTTCCAAGTACTCACAAGTAATTTCCGCTTCAGCCATAGAATGTCCTCCTACAAACAGTTTTTCAAATTTGACGACTCGACATCGAGATTACTGCCGGTCATTAGTTGTCAATTCGTATCCCAAAGGAGTCATCTGATTTAGAGGTTTTCCGCCGAATCTTGACATCCGCATCGCGGTCATTGCTAATTGCGTAGATGATAACCGCGAATATGGCGAAAACAATAACTAGCACGACTATTGCAAATATAAGCATGACAACCTCCTTTCTTGTATCGCATAAAAGGTAATAATTACGACATCTTTACCATACAACATAAAATAAACAGATGCAATACAAAAAATAAAATATTTTGAAAATATTTCACAAATAAGCCTTTATTATATATACAGCGAGTGGAAAATGTGTTATCTAAAGTGCTTGTAGTGTATCTACATTCCACGAGTTTGCTACATTATTTTCAAGACTTATAACAATATATTGCTTCTATTACTGCCAGCATTGTATGTATATGCTCTATTCACGGTACTCGTTTTGACAGGGTAGTATGCTGTATGTGCTTTTTTTGCAATAGCTTACAAATTATCAAGTCTAACACGAGGAGGATAGGCCTGCCCATATGCGGTTCCTACTGGAAGCAATCGGGATAGGGGGATTATGACCCGTCAGTGGTGGTGCTTTATTGTCAATATGGCCTTTGTGATGAAGCAAAAGCATCCGCCTGATCACAAACAACTGACGGCCTGTCTGTTCATGTCATAATGATGCCCTGAAGCAAGATAGAAGTTTCCTACATCCTAAAAATATTCGAATTAGGTGGCGATCCTTTGAAACGTGCGAAGAAGGTAAATGCAATGAATAAGAGGGACAAGTGCTTCATGGCAATGCTCCTTTGAATGTGGCGCGTTTATAAAAGTTTCGTTTGCAGTACCATATTTTTGTCGGTGCAAACTGCACTGTTAACGAATATAATCATAACAACAAATTACATAGAATATACTATGTCGGAGCTAAATGCAGGTACTTTTATTCAATCGGAGCAGATACAATGAAAAGTCTTAGGGAATCCTTACGGAGAACAGGTAAGTTTATCGTGCTGAGTACATTCGTCATTCCTATGATTACTCAGACGAGTCAGGCAGAAACTCTCAGGGATAATCCCAAATTCGACCTGCGTGTTCTGCGGCAATTTCCTTTAGGCTCACCTGTCGGGCAACTACGGGCAGTTCCTCTCAGCCTCGGTAAGGACAAACCAAGAGCATTACTGGCAGTGTACTGTGCAGACGCGGAGGTGGATCCCTATGTGGAGATGTTCTTTTTTCCCAAAGATACACTGAAGCTAATGCTTTTTACACAAGAGGGAGAGTTTCTCTGGAAGCATGACCTCGGGCCGGGAGTCGTTCCCGGCATCTGGTTTTGTCCGGTCTTCCCGTTTGACCTCGACAACGATGGCGTCGATGAAATATGGTTCGTCAGCAACATCGACTCCGACCATCCGCTGAGCCTCAAAAATTGCCGCCTGGAACGAATCGATGCGCTTACCGGAAAAACGACCGGCCGATGGCCCTGGCCCAATCCCGAGCGTAATCAAAGTCCCAGCCATACGTTTCGGAATTTCATCCTGGGAGGTTATGTCAAAGGTAAGCCCGTGCTTGTTACCGCGCAGGGAACCTATGGTCCGATGAAGCTTCAGGGATGGAACTCGGATATGTCCCTGCGATGGGAATATAAAATTGAGCGTACGACTCCCGGAGCGCGCGGCAGCCACATGTGCCCGGTAGTTGACATTAATAATGACGGCGTTGACGAAATATTTTGGGGGGAACGATGCATCGAATTGAATACCGGCAGGGAATTGTTTTGCGCTGATAGAGACTCTTACCGGGGCCATTCGGATGTGATTCAGCCGGTCCTGGATTGGTATAAAAATCGCTGGTTTATTTATACCTGCAGAGAAAGCGGGGGCGTTTCCCCTCGTGTGGCAATGTTCGATGACACCGGGCGGAGAATTTGGGGCGATTTAAAGACGGGTCATATGGATATGGGCTGGGCCGCCCGAATCGGAGAAAATGGGGAGCACGTCGTTATGGCTATCCGTATCGGCGCCAAATCAGCAGGGCCGCAGGGCTTTTTCCGGAAAGAAACAGAAGAATTCACCTACAGAGTTTTTACCGGAGAAAAGTTTCAACTCTCATACAGTGTATTCTGTACATTGCCTGTGGACTTAAACGGCGATGGAATACATGAGTTAGTACGTGGATTGGCCGAAGGCGACGGTAAGGTCATTGATAAGGGGGGACGAGTTATAGGGAAAATCGACGGGTCAGTCGCCATCGCATCGAAGTTTATGGACCATCCCGGCGAGCAGATACTTAGTTACACTGGTGACGGGCTTATTAGCATCTGGGCGGACCGCAATGCAAAAGATAACGGTCAGGCAATTGAGCGTTACGAACATCCTTTCTATAAGGCTAACCAGAGATTAACAGCAACAGGCTATAACATTGTTAATCTCGGAGGACTCTAATCCATTGCGATTTTTGAAGCATCTGCTCCACATGGATCTATTTGCTTTAACTTTTTATTCCGCAGAGTCCTGTAGCAATCGGGTAAATCAAACGACTTCAATATGTCCGGCACAAGTGCCGAAAGAGGCCATGTGTAAGTTTCCGACTCGGCGATGTCGGTGTATGAAGTCAGGGCATTTTTCAAAGTGACCTGTTTGACCCGGTCAGACAAAACAGCGGCGAACGTTGCCGGCAGTGCCCCCCAGCCTTTAGCCACCAGATGAACCTCCTCGTGACCGTTGCTTTTAAGCCAGTCGAGAACCCGAAGCAAATCATAAGTCCTTTGTCCTACATAAGGCCTGTTCAACATGATGGAATGAATCGCGTAGAAGTAATCGCTGCCGTAGGCGTCGAGAAACGAGTTCTGGTTGCATGTGTCCGGCTGTGATTCCCCAATGCCCCGCACATCGCATGTGTAGAAGGCGGAGCCGGGTTCGGCTTCGAGCAGCTCTCTAACAAGGGGTTCGGCGCGCAACTCGGCGTCGCTGGATTGATGCGAGACGTATAATATAGCTCGTTTATTCCCCTTCGGCGGGCGGGACATCAGCCGCTCATCGGAAAGACGGTACACGACGGCCAAAATCCCCGGCTCAGTATCGATAGTATAGGTAGTCCAATACCGCATTGGGTAACGGCGTGAACGCCAGTTGCGGAGAATGCGGTACTCGGGGGTTTCCTGTTTAGCCCAATCTCTCAGACGCAGCGCCCTGACGATAAGCCGCTTTAATGCAGGTGCAGAGAGATTACTGCGCCGCTTTTTAGCCAGTGCCTGTGAGGCGGCTTTGGTAAATGAGTAAATCGGCCGGGAGTCCAGCTCACAGACCTGTCCTCGCGGCGCGCAATAGAGTGTTTGGTCTTTCTCAATTACCAGTTCCGGCTCACTCTGTAAATCAGAGATGCCCGTAGTACGGTTGAACAGGCGATACATAGCCTCACGGCTTTCCCGAGAGTAGCCATGGTAGCCCGGGCCGATAAAGTGTCCGATATTCTCTTCAAACCCCAAAAGATTATACAGACGGCTGAGCCGGCTATGGGCCTCTTCAAGCCCGCGGGCATCAAAATAATCCTTTTCTTTTCCCAGAATTATAATCGGCTTCGGCGCCATTGCGGCAAGAAAATCGGAATGGTCCAGACCAAGAGCCAGCGCCCGCGGCGGACACTGCTCGGTATCGGCGGGAAGCTCGTTTTCCAGGTTGCGGCGGAAAGTGATGACAAAACAGCTCGGAGCGGCCATTGTCCAGCGGCTTTCGACGCCGCACAGCCAGGTCGTCATTGTGCCTCCGCCGGAGTTGCCGGTGACGCCGATATGTTTCGGATCGACTTCTTTTCGTGTCAGCAGGTAGTCGAGAGCTCTTATGCCGTCCCAGGCCCGCCATGAGCCGAAGAATTCACCAACCAGAAACTGCTGGTTGCCGGCATAGAGGTGCTCGCGGACACCGACGCCAATCTTCGATTTCAAATCCTCGTCCGGGTATTGCAAGCGCTCACCTTGTCCGATGGGGTCATAAATTAATACTACATAGCCTTGTCGAGCCAGGCCCTGTGCAAATGATTGGTATGGCTCTGATGCCTTTCCGTTTGATGAGTGGCCGCAGGTTCCGACAACACCGGGCAGCGGAAATTTTCGCCCCTTCGGCAGATATAAGTTGGCGGTTACAAGAAAATCGGGACGGCTCTCAAAAATTATTTTCTCTATCTTGTACTCATCCCTCTCTACAACTCCGGTAATGCGCGGGTTGAGCGGTGTTTTCTCGGGCCAGGGTCCGAAGCTCTGCTGTATTTTCTCACGAATGTCTTGCACGTACGCTTCAGCGTCGTCTCTGTTTTTCAGGGCGGCCCGTCTTTTATTTGCCTGCTGTTCGATCCGGCGTACAGATTTAACGAAATATTCCTGGACCATCCGGGGAAATCGATTTAGCGGCTCGATTGAATCACTGCTCGAAGACGACGCCTGGGCCGGACTTATATACAGACAGATAGTTATTATAAGAAGAATTATATTTATAAACCTTGTATGAGGAGCTTTGTGATTTGTTGATTTTCTTGTTAATCCTTTTGCAATAGCAGCAAAATAAAACATTTTTAATCCTCCAAAAAACCATGTACTGATAAACAGGTTAATACGGCTAACAAACTCCGGGGGCAATAAGCATTTCAGTTTTACATTATAATCTTTGGCGGTGCAGGTGGAAATAAGCAATTTTTTTCCCGGACATACTTTTTGGGATTGGGTTTGCCTTCTTAATTGATTATCGATTATTGATGATTGATTATTTGCTATTTCGGTATTAATTGGCTTTGAATTGGGTTTGTTTTTGATTTTAGTCAGACTGGTAGAAATCGCATAATTCATTGTTATAGCATTATTTAAGTACATTTTTGGTCTTTCGTAAATTGGGTTTGAATTGGCTTTGATTGGGTTTGTTTTTTCGCCCCGCCAAGCGGATAAAATTTCGTATTTACTTGTCTCAAAAGAGCTTACGCCAATTTTAATGTATTTAAAATTGGGTTTGTTTTCACTAAAACACCCTTCAGGGTGATAAGTTTTCGCGTGTAAATCATCAAAAACAGACGTAAAGCTACATAGCCGCGAATAAACCGGAAATTTTAATTGTAAGTGCAACATTTAGAACTTTTCGCAATTTTTCCTTTGATTTAACTGCCTTTTTCATTATTTACCTTCAGATCCTTCGACTACGCTCAGGACTTACGCTTAGCTCGGAGTTTACTATTGACTTTTTACTGAGGGCTAAAAAAAGACTCCCTCTATAATTAGACGTACC
>CAZZAX010000027.1:0-48859 GCA_964653075.1 uncultured Pirellulales bacterium | reverse complement strand
CTTGCGGGAAGTAATGGCCGTCTATAACAACAACCGGCCCGAGAGCACAGGCCCCCAGGCAGTTCACCGTTTCCAGTGTAAATTCCATATCCGCCGTTGTCTGGCCTGATTTGATTCCCAATTGACGCTCAAACTCCTCGACAACCCGCGGCGCACCTCGAACATGGCAGGCCGTACCAAGACACGCACAGATAAGATGCTTACCTCTCGGTGTCAAACTGAATGAGCGGTAGAATGTGGCAACTCCATATATATCGACCAATGAGCGGCCTGTCTTATCGCTTACTATTCTTAGTGATTCTTCGGTAAGATAGCCATATTCACCCTGAATTTCCTCGAGAATGGCAATAAGTCTGCCCTTGTCTTCAGTATGCTTCTCCAGGATTCTTAAGACGTCTGTCGAACTCACTTGTTGTGATCCCCTTCATGTGTCTAAAAATTGCCTTTATTTACGACTGTAGTATCTTATCTCTTTCTATCGGTACTCCTCACAATGCCAGACGCCTCCTTCCGGCCTTGGAAAGGTACAACTCTGGGAGCCCTCACAGTCGCTGCAAAGTCCAATTAATACAGTTGAGTCTTTGTCTTTAGCAGTGGAAGAGTCTGTCGCTAACGGTTGATCTTTTTCGGGAGGAATGATAGAAACTTTGGTTTCAATCTCAAATTCTTCACAGTAAAAGGCCGGTTTGGCGGGATCCCGCGGAAATGTACAGGATGAGGCATTCTTGCAACTCATACATAGCCCAAAGTATCTTATATTTTCCGACATATCTTATTCCTTATTATGTGCTTCGTGATTACATGAGATGGTGCAAAAACCATACCAACTGTCAAACAATAGAAAGATATTGACATTTACGTTTGCTTGAAAGCGAAGCAACAAAAGAATTTCACACCTAATCGAATAGGGTAAGGGTATTTAATGAAATCAATCTTTTTGATACGGGCGGGTTTGTGATGCCAACATACCTGTTGATAAGCTGTGTATATGCGGGGAGATTTGAACCGCCGGAGAGAAATTACCCGGTAGCGAGAATTCAAGATGGAGACTGTTCTGCCCTTTTGAGCTTTTCACGCAGGGTCTTGCGATCGATGCCGAGGATTTCTGCTGCGCTGGTTTTATTGCCCTCAACACTTGCCAGAACATTGGTGATATATTCGATCTCCACTTCGGCAAGAGTTCGAGTGAATCCTGTTTTCCGAAGAGCTGAAAAACGCATAAGAGAAGGTAAATCGGGAACCTCTATGACGTCCCCATCGGTCATTACCACAAGGCGCTGGATTACATTCTCTAATTCTCTTACATTTCCCGGCCAATTATAACTCCGGAGACTTCGCAGGGCTTCATCGGAAAATCTGGGCGTTGCCTTACCTGATTCGGCTGCAAACTGAGTTAGAAAATGACCAGCCAGCAATAAAATATCGTCTCCCCTTTCTCTCAGAGGTGGAATAATAATCGTAATGACGTTAAGGCGATAAAATAAATCTTCACGGAAGAGTCCCTTCTTTACTAAACCCTGCAAATCCTTGTTCGTTGCAGCCAAAATCCTTACGTCAACTTTCCGCGTTCGGTTTGAGCCGACCATACAAACTTCTCTGTCCTGGAGTACACGGAGCAGCTTGACCTGCATCGCCAGACTCATATCGCTGATTTCATCAAGAAAAATCGTGCCTCCATCAGCAGCGTGAAAAAATCCTGCCCGCGATTTGGTTGCCCCTGTAAACGCCCCCTTTACATGCCCAAACAATTCGCTTTCAAGCAACCCTTCGGGAATACCCCCACAATTGACTGGCACAAATGGTGCTGAGGACCGGACGCTGCTGTAGTGAATAGCTCTTGCCGCAAGCTCCTTGCCTGTGCCACTTTCTCCGGTAATGAGCACGGTGGCCGAAGAAGACGAAGCTTTGCTTATATCGATGAAAATCTTACGCATTCTTTCGGATCGGCCAATAAGACCCTTGTGTGCGGGAACCGACTCGTCTGCTTTAGTAAGTCCGGATTTGTAAAATTTTGCTTTATCCAGAACGCGCTGAACGGCAGACAATAGCTCGATATCAGTAAAAGGTTTGGCTAAAAATTCCTCGGCCCCGGTTTTGACTGCTTCTACTGCTCCCTCAATCGATGGATAGCCTGTAATCATCATAACCTCGGTATCTTTGAAATTTTCGCGAATATGCCGCACCAGATCCATGCCGCTAGCGTTGGGCATCTTAAGGTCGGTGATAACCAGGTCCAATGGCGTCTGCTCAAGAATTTTAATCGCCTCGGATACCCCGGGAGCCGTGAAAACCTGATAATCTGCCGCGGTCAGATTTCGCTTTAGAACTTCCAGTGTATTTGCAGAATCATCAACTATCAAAATACGTTCTTTTCCGGCAGACATATTAAATATTTTTCTCTGTATCTATTGGCTCTATCACCGGCAATTGAATTTCGAACCGAGTACCACAACCGGGTTCGCTCTTAACATCAATTGTACCACCGTGGGTGGTAACGATTCCATATACAACAGGCAAACCCAAACCCGTTCCATGACCAACATCCTTTGTCGTGAAGAATGGGATAAATATCTTATCAAGAACCTCTTTACTCATACCAGTGCCCGTATCTTTTACAATCAGATAAACATTATGATCGGAAAATCGCGTCTGAACTGTAATCTTGCCTGTTCCCGGCATTGACTGCAAGGAATTGACAACCAAATTAACCAGAAGCTGGTTCAATTGCCCCGGATCGGCTGTAATTTCAGGCAGGTCCGGCGAAAGCAGACGAATAAGTTCTATACCTTCCTTGGCACATCGAGCCTCGAAAAAATAAAGTCCATCTTGCACTACCTGGTTGAGATTGACGTGCGTTTTGTGAGGCGGAGCTTGTCGTGCAAAAACCAGAAGTTTCTGGATAATCTCTCGTGCGTGCAAAGAAGCTGTTTCAATTTTTCCAATGTCATGCTCAGCTGAATCCGTAAGCCCCGGACACTTCTTTGCCAGCTGCGCGAAACCAAGAATATTTCCCAGCGGTTCATTTAGTTCATGAGCCACACCCGCGGCGAGCATCCCGATTGTCGCAAGCCGATCGGCATGAAGAAGCTGATTATGAAGTTTCAGTTTCTCTTTCTCTGCCTGTTTCCGTTCAATAACTAAAGCAACCTGCTTGGCTACAGCGTTAATTAGATTGCGTTCTTCTTTTAAAAATGGACCCTCATCAAGATCGGGCTTTTCCTCTGCATAAACCAGCTCAACAACACCTCGTGGTACCCCACCCACAATAATCTCAGCCGTCTGTTTCTGACGGCACTCACGGAAGCCCTGGGTCGTGTAGGATATTCCATCCAAAATTATTCTCGCAAATGCGATTTCGGGGTATTGCCAGGCAGGAGGAAGAAGTTCAACTATACCCTGGATGATTTCTTCCAATGCCATATCTGGCTGGCTGGTTATCTGGGCCATCCCGTAAAGACAGGTTAGCTCCTTGACTCGCTCAATTAAAGCCTCCTTTGCGGAATATGACAACTGCTCATCTACCATCAGTATCCTCAAATGCAAAGTAGAATTACAAAGGAAAAATTTTTCTCAGTTCTCTGTATATTCGGCCATTATATTTGTATTTATAAAGATTTGTCAAGTTTCACAAAGGCTCATCAGATGTTAAAGCGCATCTTCGTTGATAGCGATAAGCGTATTCAGCGTAAATCGTTCAGTTGGAAAAGGTTCGAGAACTACTTGGAACATTATCGACGATGACCCAAGTTTTACCGCAGCAATGACGCCTGTGCTCGAGGGCAGAGGCTAACAGTGCAAAAACGGTTATACAAGAGTTTCTGGCGAGCGTTTAACCTTCTCAGCCGTTCAATTAGCGTAAGACACAAGGCATTATTCTACTTTCCAATATTCTTAATTGGTTTAGTTTGGAGTCAACCATTTAAGCCGCGGCTAATTTAGACCTGCTTGACATCTAATAGGTGCTACCCAACTATTTGTTAGGTGGTAGTAGGTTTAAGCTTTAGTTCCTTGATTTTCTAATTCATTTTGAATGTTATGGCTGCTGAAGTGCCAAAAATTAATATACTGAACTCAGTCGAGTTTTTTATAAAATTCCGACTCTTTGTCTGACAGTTTTTTTTGCTGAATCATTGTGCGGACACGTTGTATATCGACATCTCTGGGCTGGCCTCCGGAAGGAGCTAAAATAGTGGAATAATCCTGGCCCATAGGAATAACTTGGAAGAACCTGTTTATTGAAACAGCCGATATAAATATTGCTATTGCGATGGCATAAGGTATAAGTACTTGCGCCCGCTTGTCCTCCTCTACTCTCTTTACTTTCTGTACGGGTTTTATATATCGACACCTGTCACAATGTATGCAGTCCATCTGATCTTGAGAAGCAAGACCAAATTCACATCTGCCAAATTTTTTAGCCGGCAGGTATCGCTTTAATATTGCCATATGGTTAAGTAATGACAGGAAAGCTCCTGCCGGACACAGATATCGACACCAAAAGCGCCCATAAAAAATCGAGCTTATCAGCGCTATTGCCACTATCAAAAACATTGTCTTCTGAAAATCATAATCTGAAAACCGAAAATTGAAAATTGAAATAAGGGGATCTGCTGCCAGCGTCGTTCTGTCTCTGCAAATAAAGAACACCATTATGAATACCAGAAGAACAACGTATTTGATAAACCTTGCCTTTTGCATTGATTCGGTCGGTATCGACTGCTTAAATCTCACAGGCAAAACGTAGCCAAGCAGTTCCTGTGCCGCACCAAAAGGACAGATATAGCCACAATAAATGTTGCCAAAGATGATTACCAAGAGCGGTACTCCAATGACCAGTAAAAAAGCACCTGTTAATTTTATGGCAGGCGTATATACAGACAGCAAGGTCGCTATTTGTTCACTGGAATACTGGGTATTCAAAACGATACCGCCAAGTGCAAGATTAAAACAGAGCAAGAGAAATCTGCTCCGGAATCCTCCTCGGTAAATTACCACCAAAGTAAGAACAAAAGCACCAATTAAATAAATAGACTGGTTATCCGGCAGGTATTCGGCTCGTTGAGTTTTTTCGATTGGGCCCGTTTCAATAGTCCGACCCAGAATCTGTGTGGCAAATCTACGCCCCGATGTTTGAAGTGCCGAGAGAAAAGCTTCAGAGCTTACAGTAGCACCCGTGACAGTGTGAACGTCGGCAAAAGGCTCAGACTGAAAGATTTTACATTTATTTAAGGAATTTCGCCATTTGCTAAGAAGTTCTAGGTAAGCGGGTGTTTCATTCGACCGTATTATATGGAAGTCAATCAATTTACCGCTGGTTTCGTCCACATAGATGGCGAGATTTATCTTACCTCCAAAACCACGAACCTCTGGTGCTAAGTCCTCAGAGCTAAAGATATATCCGATTAGTGTATCATTGGCATCCCAGACCCTGAAATAGTCGATTTTGTGCCCACTGTCATGCAGAACTGTCGAATTCTTTTCGAGACGTAATTCGCCGGCAAGTGCTTGAGCCGAATGTTGCGGCAATGACGGTCTCAGATATGCGCCGGCTTCGGCAAGCAGGTTTGAAGACAGGATGATCCATATACCCAGACCTAATAAGATATAGCCAAGTCTGCGTAACCTAAAAGCAATTACATCACAAGAACACACGTTTTCAGGTTTGTATATTCTCAATAGGGCTGCAGGTACATTTGTCAGAATTAGAAGAATAAATATAAGCAGTGTTACCTGTGCCCCGAGTACTGGAACAAGAGCGAGGCTCGTCAACAGTCCTCCTGCTGAGGCACCAATGTGGTCTGCAGTCTCGAGTTTGCTGCCTACTAGGCTGTTCTCAAAAGCAGAATCGGCCAATTGTCCGGCAGCTATAGGAAAATAGCTGCCGGCGCATAAGCCACATAAAACAAAAGATGCCCCAAATATCAAATGTGTCAACTGTTCGGTTGGCCAAAAAGCGATTGTACCGAGGATTAATGAATGCACTGAAATTACCACAAATAACAGTCTCTCCGGCTGAACTTTCCTGTCATTGGCCAATAAATGCCTGGTTAGAACAGCCCCGATAGTAAGGCCGACCATAAACATAGATGAAACAACACCAATGTACTGGTACAATGAGCCGAAACGTGTTTGATACAGATACATCAGAACAATTACAACCCCGATAGACACACAGCCGGCAGAAAAAACCAGATAGCTGCTGTCGAAACCGGATCTATTACCATTTTTAGTTGTTCTCAGGATGTAAATAATTCTCAATACCACAACAACAAATACAGGTATAACGAAGGCTAAAGGGCCGGCCAGAACCAGGTGTTTGATAAGTTTTGTAACCGGTGTCCCCGATTGTTTTGCCGCAAGCAGTAAACTGTATAAGTGGGTTAGAGGCCTTGAATCACGATTAACCAAAAACTCTTGGGGCAAATCCGCGCTTAAGTAGTTTTCGATAGCAATAGCGGCACGCTCCGGTAAATAAACAGAAAGCAAAGCCTGTGGATTAAAAACACCGCTGGCTCCATCTATACCTGCAAAGCGGTCTCGCAAAGTGCCGGGATCGCCGGTTAGATTTTCAGAATCCGATGCGATAAACCAGGTATCTTCGCCGGGCGTTATAACAAGCTTGGAAAAAACTTTCTCAAGAGTTAATTTAGTCGAAGCTCCAAGATTAATAAGCTCCGTACCCAAAATGTTTTCCCCGCCTGCTATGCGAACCTGGAATATTCCTTCAGGTTTCAGAGCCGATTTAATCTGGTGGTAAAATTCGAGGGTATAATATCGATTCAGGACCGAATTAGTCGCATCAGGTAAATTTAAAATTACGATGTCAAATGCTTGTTTCTCCGCAGCCAGCAATGAACGAATATCACCATCCGGCCGATGTAATCGGTCATCAACAATTTCGAATTCCGAAGGGATAACTTTTATCACCTCCTGAACATATTCATTGTCACAATGCGACCAGCTTATTGTTTGAATTTGTGGTAATCGCAGGAACTGCTGACATAATCCCAGCCCTGACCCAATGACCAGTACTTTATCGGAGTTAGGCTTTTGACATAAACAGATTGCAGCTATTTGACCGGCCGTACTATCATTGGGTAATGTTTCAATGACACTGCCTTCACGCATAACTACCCATTGGTCTTGATAAACACCATAGAGATATTCAGCCTGAGCCGTCTGGAAAGAGCCGGTAAAAGAGGCGGCGGGAAGTAATTTTGTCCATTTAACAACTCTGATAAAATGCATTAAGGTTTGATCTGCTTTTATGAAAAAGCAAAGGAGGATACAAATTGGAATTAAGAGCATTAGCTGTGCTTTAACTTTGCCATATTTTTTTAATATCGGATTACTATATTGAATTGTTCCTGCAAATTGGGACAAAGCGGCTGATATCGAAAGTAAAAGTGCAAGTATAAAGAAAATCCTCACCAGGCTTATGCCGAGGCCTAACAGAATGGTTACTCCCAGCCCTCCGACAAAACTTCCCGCTGCCTCAAAAATATAAACCTTTGAGACAGGTAGTTTTTGGTCTTTCTCAATCCATCGGCAGGCAATGGGAAACAACATTCCTGTAATGATACTGAGAGGTGCATTTACGATTATTGATATTACCATAATGGCCCACACAGACCACAACTCATATGATTCTATCCCCACAACTTCCCGGGCCTGGATAATTAATGTCAATTGAAGAACAAAAGCGGGCAAATAACATAAAAATAAAAACTCTACGTTTTGCAGCAACTTTTCAGTGATGATTCGAGTTTTATAAACAATAGTTGCTCCGAGACCCACCCATAGAAACCATGAAGCAAAGAAAATGCCAACGCTGATGTCGTTGCCTTCGAAGGTAGTTATAAATTCGCGAAAGAGAAGGCTTTGGGCGGCGATGGTAAAAAGGCCGTAACTGAATATCAGCAAACTGCGAGCGGATTTCATTGTTAGTTCCCGCGAAGTGGAGCCCCTTCACTTTCCCCAAAAACTACTGCCTCGAAGACCAGAAAGCTCGTACCTTCTTTCCATGCATCGGCAGGCAACTGTGCTTTCAAAGACAATTGTGTGAGCATCTGGTTAATATCCCAGCCCTGTTCCGGTGCAACCTGAGGTAAAAAAACAGCAGAGCGACCGTCCTTGTTCATTACGACACCGTCTGTTCCGATTCGAATTTTATCCGCTGAGCTAACAGGTTCAGGTGTTGTCAGCGCAGAGATTTCGATTGTAATATCTTCACACTCATCCTCCGCTACAGGTTGAAAACGCTTGTCATTAAAACAGGCGTTTATTGCGTTTAGAATAACCGACCTGTATAAAGGCCTTTGTGGAAATATATCACCTATGCAGCCTCTCAGGAGGGAATGTTTTTTAAGCGTTACAAATGCTGCACGAGGATATCTCATCGAATCGCTGATTGTAATACCAAGTTCCGATACCTGCGGAACTCTCCGATTTCGCAGGGCATAGACTATTGTTTTGCGGGCTAAGGTCAGGAGCTGTTTCTTGTCTTCCTCTGTTAACTCAGGATTATTTCCTTGTGCTATGAGTTCCGGATGCTTTTGCCATACTCCCGAAAATACTATAGAAAGATAACTGACAGAATTGGAATAATCGTCTGTTAATTCACCTGAAGTTGAATATTTTATTAACTCGGCTTTAATGTCCTGTCCCAACATCGAAAGTAATATTGCAATTGGAATATATCCGCATATGGTAGCTCCCGTTCTCTTTCTGTAATCAAGAAATCCCTTACTGTCCAAACGGGCAATGTATTCATAAGCCCCCATGTCGAGTTTTTTGATTTGCTCAGGTATTTTTTCTGTGAATGGAACATAACCGTGGCCGGCGCCATAATGCACAAAATCCGAACTTGCTATGACGAGGGTTTCCTCATCAACCAGACTTCTAAGTACACTGCCGGCTGTGGTGATTGTCTCTAATGAGCAGCTACCGGCCACAATTGGCACAAGCTTAAAATCCTTTTGATAGTACTGCAGCAGTGGTACCTCAATCTGAACGCTGTGTTCATATTTATGTGTCTGCGGAACATTCTGAAACAGCGAATGTTTCAGCAGCTTATTGATGAATTCAACGTCCAGCGGTATCTGCCCCAGAGGTGTTTCGTAATGTGTTACTCTCGGAACGCTTAGTATATCTTCCATTGGTATTCTGTGGCTTGGGCCAATAACAACGATTCTTTTGTATTTTTTCTCAGTTGTTTTAAGCCCGTAAGCTGCTGTCTGACCAGACCAAGTATATCCGGCGTGTGGCAAAATGAGCGCGATAACGTTTTCTATTGTCTGTGAACCGGCTTTTTGGAAAAAACTATCTAACTGTTTATTTAACGCTTCGGGATCGGCTGAATACCAGCTTCCTGCAAGCGATGAACGCAGGACAACTTTCGGTAACTTTACGGCTTCCTCTTTTTTGAGTTGTATAATTTCTTTTGTTGGAGGCGGTTCTTCGATGTGCGATTTCACTAAAAGTATAGTAGTGACACTTAGTAGTACAATCACCAAAGCTAATAGAAATGCCCATATAAGCCATTTATTCGATTGCTTATCCATATTAACCGCTCCATTTGCATTGCTTGGAAATATCCCTCAGCGGTTTCAAACGACCGGGATATTTTTTAAGTCGAACTGCTCGTATGAATTTACGTGGGTTAGTATTTTTGACTAAACATGAAATGCCTGCGATAATAACTGAACCTGTTTTTATCAATCTGTTAATAAATTTTCTGCGTGTCATTTCCAGACTCCATAAATTTCTTTTCCGCAATCCGGGCAGTGGCCGTCCTTGAGCCGGTTTTTCAGGATAGTAAAACCGCTACGTTCGATTAACATTCCCTTGCAGCCGGGACAATACGTGTTACTACCCTGCCTGCTGAGGAGATTTCCTATATATACATAGTCCAACCCTTCACTCATCGCGATTTGTCGGGCCGTGTCTAATGTTTTTAACGAAGTCGGGGGCAGGTGACGCATCTTATAGCGAGGATAAAATCCTGAAAAATGAAGCGGTGTCTCACCGCCGAGATTCGCTTTTATCCACTGAGCAAGCTGGTGTATTTGCTCAGGTTTATCGTTCAGCGTTGGAATAATCAGGTTCGTAACTTCGACTAATATTCCACTTGCTTTGGCAAGGATCAAAGCATTCTGGACAGGTTTTAATGTAGCCGAGCAGATTCGCCGATAGAAATCATCTGTAATTCCCTTCAAATCTATGTTCGCTGCGTCAATATATTTGAGTAGTTTTTTCCAGGGCTGCTCATTTATATATCCGGCTGTTACGAGAACATTTCGTATGCCGGCACTTCGAGCAAGCTTCGCTGTATCATAAGTATATTCATAATATGCAATCGGATCGGTATAAGTATATGCCAGTGAAGGACAATTATTATCCCTGGTTAGTTTTACAAGTTTGTCAGGTGGACAAGAGTATGCAGAAATATTTGCATCCTCCGGATTAGCTTGTGAAATTTCCCAGTTCTGGCAGTTTTCGCAGTGTAGATTACAGCCGACTGTTGCTATTGAAAGAATTGGTGTACCGGGCAAAAAGTGGTAAAGAGGTTTTTTCTCTATAGGGTCAATATTGATTGAGCATGGGTATCCGTAAACTACCGTTCTCAGCACACCGTCTATATTGATTCTCACTCGACACTCTCCGCTCTGGCCGGGCCCGATCAAGCACATTTTTGGACATAATTCACACTGAACTTTCAATTTGAGCCTCACTTCTTAAAGCCCGTAAGTCCAAAGCACACTCATGCATTTGTTAGCATATTGTTACTTCTACCTTATAAACCTTCACGCACTAAATATCTATAATCATTATCTATTATTATAACACTTTTTATTGTCCATATAATACAAAAACACAGGCTGATTTGCTGATGTGTTTTTAGTGTAATAAGATTAGTTTATCAATACCTTACTGTATTATAAAAGATAACTTCTTGCAGACAATACTCCTCATTGGCCACCAGCCAATTCACAATTTGAGAGATATCTCAAATCAGCCCCTCCGTTCATGTTTTTGCTAAACGGCATTTCTGGTAGCTGCTATGGCTTCTACATGCTATGCCTTTGCAGGCCGGTTCATTATATAAAGATATCGCATACTATTATGTTTACATTCTTCAATTAATAAAATATCCTGACTGGTATTAAACAGGATTTCTGAAGAGGCGTTTTCTAAGAAACACTTCTAAGCATCTTTGTAGATAGAACGAAACCTGACATTAATAAGGACAATATTATGCAGCGACGGCAGTTCTTAAAAACGACGGGATTGGCGGCGGCCGGTTTGCTGTTGAACTGGTCGGAAGTATTGACCGCTTCGAACAGGCGGCCGCTGAACTTCATTGTAATTATGGCCGACGACCTGAGTGCGAAAGAGTTAAGTTGTTATGACAACAGGGAACATCACACGCCGAATCTGGATCGGCTGGCTGAGACGGGCGTGCAATTCGAAACTTGCTACGCAACACCGATTTGCCATCCGACACGTTTCGAGATAATGACCGGCCAATACGGCCATCACAACGGTGTTTATCAATTCCCGGGACGCAGGGGCGGACCGGTAGCCGGATCGCCGCAGGACGACATTGCCCGTAAGATAACATTCGCGCAAGTGCTCAAGCAGCGGGGTTATGCGACGGCCCATTCAGGCAAGTGGCAGCTAACCGGGCAGGTGCCGACGCTCATAAACGAGTGCGGATTCGACGAGTACTGCATGTGGGCGTACAAGCACAATCTCCCGCCGGGTGTAAAGCACACCGGCGGCTGGGAAGGCAAGAAGGGGGTTAAAACATCGCGGTACTGGCATCCGTCAATTGTTACGAACAAAAAGTACCTGCCGACCGGACCGGACGACTATGGCCCGGATATTTTCACCGACTTCGTCATTGATTTCGTCAAGCGGCACAGGGACAAGCCATTTTTCGTTTACTATCCGATGTGCCTTACGCATGGCCCGTTCTATGTAACGCCGGATACAGTGAAGTCGGAGGATGGCAAGTTCAAAAATTTACGCCAGAATTTCAAGGCCAACGTGGAGTATATGGACAAACTAATCGGGCGGATCATAGAAGCTCTGGAGGCGACAGGCCTGCGGGAGAACACAGTGGTGTTCTTTACAGGGGACAACGGTACGGGCGGTCAGGGCAAGGGCCGGCCGACCGAACTTGGAGCGCGAGTGCCTATGATTGTCAATTGCCCTGGCGTTGTAAAGCGATTAGGAGTGAGCGATGAACTGGTGGATTTGTCGGACATTCTGCCGACACTGGCGGATTTTGCCAACGCCAAGCTGCCCATAGGGCACATTATCGACGGTCAGAGCTTTGCGCCGTTGCTTCGTGGCCGCAAAGGCCCGACGCGGGAGTGGATATACAGTTATCTTGGGGACAGGCAGATCCTGCGGACAAAGCGATGGCTGATGGAAGACAACGGCCCGGGTAATCCCGGACGTTTCTTAGATTGTGGTAACAGCCGGGACGGGATGGGTTATAAGGATGTAACCGGCTTGACTGCCCCGGAGGTGCTGATGGCAAAGAAACGTTTCAAGGAGATTTTGGCCGACAAACCATTGCCGGTGGTGAGGGAAAAGGATTCCCCACGCCGTAAGAAAAAAAAGTGAGGCTGATACTTTTTAAGGACCGGTGAAATCATCACGTTTTACTGACTTGGTGACTGACTCAGCTCCTTAATGAAAATGTTGCGGAACTGGAGGAAGGAAGCTCCCCATTCTTCATCCTTCCGTTCTCCATGATGCTGCAACGCAATTGGTCCCTTAGAAGGGACGCCGGGCAACTGAGCGTTATCGAGGACAAGCTTTCCATTGAGCCTGACTGTCAGGCGGTCCCCCTTCATTATGATATGGAAAGTGTTCCATTGACCAATCGGCCTGTCCGCCCTGACCTTAGGTGTCACCCCGGTGTGGACCTCAGGAGTAAACACCGGGTCGGTGCGATAACCCCACACCTCGCCTGAACCAACCGGCCAGCACCAGATGTTCACCTGAGACTTGTGCCGCCCGCGAAGAAAAATCCCCGAATCCGTATTCGGAACTTCGATCAGCAATTCTTTTCCTGAATCATCCTTCTTATATGTCCCGTCGGGAAGAATAATCTTGGCAGCCCGGTTGATGTAGGGACTCTTCTTGATCCGCCAGTCCACTAACAGCTCGAAGTCGCCATAGCTGCGGATTGTCCATAAGTTTCTGTCCCCTCGTCCCTCATGGGGGTCACAATCGATGACTCCATCTACAACTTGCCAGTCCTGATTCTCAGCCTGCCTCACATTCCAGCCATCCAGGTTGATTGCGTTGAATAGCGATACGAATCCTTCCGGCACGACCAAGCCCTGTTCCGCTGCGGCTGCCGGATTGGAGACGGCAGGCGGGATTGTCCGACGGCACGAATCGCACACCATAGTAAAGCAGACAAGGAACATTAAGTATGGTTTGATACGCATGATGATGTTCCTTTCCTAATTAGCCCGGTCAATGTCACCATAAACTATATATTTATCATTACCAGCGGAAAAATCGGTACGGGTCGTCCCACTCTTCCGGCACATCCAAATATAGACCGTCCAGCCACCGCTTCTCGTCGGCTTTGGAAATATCCGCTGGATTGTGGAAATGGCCCAGAATAGGTGTTGACCCGGCCACTCCCATATTGACCAACAGGCGGTTGACGAGGTAGCTGCTGCGTCGGAAAGTTCTCTTTATATTTTGCGGCTGCTTCCGGTCGAACTGCCATGGCGCGAGCTGGCAGAAGACAACGTTCAGGTTCTTTGCTATTGCCAGAACACCGTCGCCGATGATTGTAGCTCCTGCCGAGACAAGAGGTATTTTCAGTGGCTCACGACAATGCACATCCGCTGGCCCGACTCCCGCCGGAAGTGAGCTGAAACCGAACGGTTCGAAATAGGCAGCAATGTGTTCCTGTTCCTTCGTGCGGACCTTAATCGGCAAAAAAGAATTCGCTTCCTGCTCGTCGAGCCCGATCGCCAGCAAATTTCCGCTTTTCTTCAGCCAGTCTGCAATGACTGCCGCATCCCTTGAAAGTTTCTGTCCCCCGCGAGGCCCGACGACGAGGACCTGGTCGGCGGACAGGTTCCTTCTGTTATATGAAGTTACGGATAAACCTGCGGATTCGAAATGCTGCCTCCCATCAAGATCGCCGACATAAACTATCTCCCTTCTCGGGGCCGGTTGCCAGGCCGATATGTACTTAAGAATATTTCGGGCAAGAGTCTGTCCAGCCGGATCATCCACTGTACGTCCGGTTACATCTATTTGGCAGAAGAGCACTACTCCTTTGCCTTCTCGGTACTCCATCAGCGGGCTGTACTGGAGACTGTAGCCGCCGTCGAGAATCGGCAGAAAATCACCTCTCGCGGGCTTTTCAATGAGGATGGAGGCGACGTTTCCGCGATTGCCGCACCGCCAAAGCCGGGTGACAGGGATGTCGCACCACTTGACTGTTGGGCCGTAACGTGGCCGCATTTCGTACTCGAGACGCGCAGGAAGGATAGTCGCCTCGCCGCGCCAGTCGCGCAAGTGCTCCACCTCTATCCCTCTAAGGAGCGGATGATCGAGCACCCGCTTAAAGACCCGCCGCAGTCCATACGCAGCTACACGGAATCCGAACCGCTTTTCCAGCACATCCGGCGTCTGCTCGAAAATAATCACTTTCAGTCCTTCGCGCACTCGTGTGATATCCGGCGCCGGACTCTCTACAGTCAGGGCGGACTTACCAACGATGAGTATGTCGTATGCCGATAAATCAGCGTTTGCTTCCACTGGCCGGTATCGTATTCCCATCCCGTTCAACAGCTTGCCGGTTTGTCCCTTTGGGTCGAACAGCGCAATCTTCCCATCCACCTTTGGGGCTTTTAAGTGCGGCAGGATGTCTATCGAGAAGGAATCAGTTTGAACCTGACCGTTGTCGAACTTAAAAGTTGCACTGAGTTCATATTTGCCGGGTGCCAGGACGGCCGGAAGTTTGAAACGCAAGGCAATGCGCTGTTGCTGTCCGGTCGGTAACGTAAATTGCTTTTTGCCGTTGACTGCTTTAGGCAGGCCGAATGACCATTCGCACTTCGCTCTCACGGTTTCGCGGCTGTTGTTAATGATGATGAGCTGTTTTTCGACCATCTCGCCCGGCAGGAAGTTATGGTCCTTGCTCGTGAAGGCCTCCGGTTTGCCGCCGATGTAACCTAACAGCGGCTGGTTATTGCGTATAAGAGCCTGTGCTGCAGCCGTGGGAATCCAGTCCGAATGCTCGAAGGCCAGGTCCACCCGTTCGTATTGCTGCTCGATATAATCGGGGCTGAATCCCGGCTGCTGAAGATTTTCCCAGTCCACATGGAAATCCCTGCGACTCTTGTCAACGCCGTCGCGCAGCCGCCAGTAATGCCCGTGTGACCAGGGGGAATTTGCCGAAACTCCCCACGTGCGAAAAGCACGCCAGTTGTCGGTGAAGTACATTGCATATACGGGATACCGTTCGGTAAAGATGTTCGAACCTACCGCATGAGGATAGTCCCATCGGTTCCAGAGCCTGCCGGCCCGGAACTGCTTTGCCTCCCAGCGCAGGTTTGTTTTCTCCATCTCGCTGATTTGAAAAGCCCGGTCTCCCAGAAACTGCGAATTCCACTCCGCAAGACAGAACTCCCACGGCACCTTTGCACTTCCGAAGGCCCGCTCTCCCTGGTACCACCCCCTGTACATCGTCCAGTCCCAGGGAAACGGCACACTGTATTCGCACGTGAAAACCGGCTTAACGCCCACTGTCGCCCAACGTTCAAACCAGTCGGACATCTCCTGAACAGGGGCGAAGTTTGCATAGAAGTTGCTCGTGTGCATTGGGCCAAGATTTCCCGATGCATGGTGATAGACGATGCGGCCCGGGTCAAGGCCACTGACTATTGCTTCGGCGCGCTTAGCGCGTTTGGAGTTCCTCAATGCCCATGTGTCGCGAGGGTTCTGGATTCCATCTATCATGTCTGGGTTCATGTCTTCGCTGTATCCTGTCGCGTTGTGGCTCATGGAGTAGAATACGACCGAAGGATGGTTCTGAGCTGCCTGCACGTAGAACTCTGCGTGGCGTGCGTAGCCGTTTGTCACGTCGGCGTCGGGTGCCTCCCATTCATAGTTGGCAAAGTGCGGCTGGGATAGGGCAACGAGCATCCCAACGTCATCGGCGGCCTTCAGTACCTCATTGAAGCTAAGATGTGAGCCCGGCTCGCAGCCGTAGTTGTGAGTATAGACGAAGTTTATCCCGAAGCTCTTGAGCCGCTCCATGCTCTCACGAGCCGCAACGTAGTTCGCCAGCGCGGCCCCAATCTGGGCATTATCCAGCGGAACGGCGGATAAGAAGATGCGGGTGCCGTTAAGGATGAAGTCGCGACCATCGATCCAGAGTTCGCGAAACCCGAAACGCACCGGATAGCCGGTGTCCAGCACCTTACCTCCGGACTCCAGCAGCGAAAGGTCGAGGCGGTATGTGTTCTGGGGCGTATGGATGTCCCAGAGTTTATTGGGTTTCCATCTCTCGGTAAATTCGATGCGGCCATTCTTTAGGGCGCTTGCCTTGAAGACCTTGCTTGTGAACTGCCTGATGCTTTTACCGTTGTCTGTGATTCGTGCGCGAAGGGTGTATTGTGTATCTGTATCGATGCCGTCCAGCACGGTAACGAATGATATCTCAGACTTGCGCACCGATGTGTCCACCTTCACTTCTGAGATGCGCGCGCCAATAGGCGTGCTTACAAGGTACACGTCGCCGCACAGGCCGCGGCGAGCCACCGTACCCTTGACCTCTTTGGCCGAGGCGGTGTCACTGTATGAGAGCATGACGCCTTTTAGCGGCATGGCGACAACGAACATGCTGAGAAGATGTTTGGCGCCCGGGCGGCAGACGGCTGTAATGTCAAGCTCACCGCCCGGAAAGACGATGTCTCCAACGTCCTGACCATCCAAATAGACAGTCGCGTAGGAGTTCAGGTACTCCGCATTGACGGTGATACGCCGGCCTGCCCATGCCCTGGGAACGGCAATCTCTCTCTGATACCAGGCCATTGTAATGCTGCGCAGGTTCCGTCCCTTCCAGCTCGGATGGGCATAAACTCTCTGGCTGTCTTTCTGCATATAATCAGTGATTCCAGGCCAGCTCCCCGGGACCTTGAAGTAGCCCCACTTGTCGGCGGGCACTGTGTTCGTGTCCTCATCGGCCGGCTGCCAGCGCCAAAGACCATTGATGCATATCCTCTCGCGCGTGGGTGTTGACTGTCGGTGCGCTTTTTTAATATCCCATACAGCCTTCACACCTTCAGGCAACCGCACCGCGGCCACATCCTGGCAGACGCCCGGCACGATAAATGCAGCGATACCTGCGATGATAGCGAACGATTGTTTTAGTAAGGATTTCATTTCACCTGTCCCTCGAAAATCGATTGATGACCCCGGCTGTCTTTCATGAATTAGCCCTGAGAAACTATACAAACATGGCCTCGCAAGTTGTTTGCAATACGTGGCAGTTTGATTAAAACCACAATAATTTTTTTACAGAAGACTCTGATGGATGAGTATATTGGATTGTGCATAGATAGCAAGAAAACAGTAGCGTCTGTTGTACAAAAAGGTGAAAAAGGCCGAAACACAGCCTGCAAAAGCAGATAACAATTCATCGCCGGATATACGGCGTGTGCTTTTTTGATTGGACAATGAGTTTTACTTTTATAAAATATTTCGTTTTGGCCGAAAAAAATCCTGCTTTTCATATCGCCAGTGGCATATTTGCAAGAAAACTTACAAGTTTTTTTATTATTTATTTTACAATTTTATATCACTAATTATATATTGACCGGTTTACGCCAAAATTAAATTGTGTCATACTTGTTCTGTTCAGGGTCTGATTCATGAAGCAAATAATTAAAGAAGTCTTTCAGGCAGAAGAAAAGGTCGGCGAAATTCTTAAGCAGGCCCGTCAAAAAGCCTCGGAAATAAGACGATCTGTAGAAAAAGAGAACTCAGAGAAAATGAGTGAAGCGAAACAGAAGGCCCGGGAGATAATACAAACTGCCGTTGAAGAAGCGAAAATAGAGGCTGAAAGCATCAGGCAGGAGAAACTCGAACAGGCCCGGCAGGAAAAAGATTCCTTACTGAACAATAAAAAAGATACGATTGATAGTCTGGTTGACCATATCTGTAACATCATAATTAACACGGAGTACGAGAAGGATAAAAAATAATGGCCAGTCCATTATCGAAATATTCGTTTATCAACGCTAAGCTGCGTGCACGAATCAGCAAGATTCTTCCCGATGAAACATTCAGCCAGTTGGCAAAGGCCCCTTTCCTCGATGAAGCGCTGGCTCTTTTGCGCCAAACACCTTTTGCAAGTCTTGAAGAGATATACTCGGCGACCGGCGATCTTAAACAGGCCGAGCTTGAGCTTCTTAAAAATGAAATTGAGCTGTACAGAAATATCAAACAGTACCTTCATCCTAATTCCATAGATATCGTTGACGCACTGCTGTACCAGTTTGAAATCGACAACCTTAAAAATGCTATAAGGATTTATTTCGACAGAAAAATCCGGAAACGTTCGGTTGAGAAGAACATATACTACATCCTGTATGAACGCATTATTAATGATATACCCGTTGACATTATTCTTAATGCGGAAAATTTCGACGAGATTGCAGGCGTATGCGAAGGAACTCCGTACAGTCAGATTATCAAAAAATACGGTCATACCGTCGAGTCGAAAGGCTCTCTTTTCCGTATGGAGATTGCATTTGACCATTTTTACTATGACAACCTTCTTTCTTCCGTTAGCAAGCTGGACCGTAAAGATAGAGCTATAGCCATCAGGCTTACAGGCGTAGAAATTGACCTGCAGAATATCAACTGGATTATCCGGCTGAAAAATTTTTCTGACCTTCCTCCCGAAGCGGTCCTGGCAACTATTGTGCCGGGAGGCTTTAACCTTAGCAGGGACATTATCGATGAATTGTACAGTGCGCAGAATGTAACTTCTGTGCTTCAGCGGTTTGTTACGAGCAAATATCCGGGCCTGTCAACACTTATGTCGGCCCAGACCACGGACAGTACGTCACGGCTTCTCCTTATCCGCAGGATACTGGAAGAAATCATGAAAAATGAGGTTCAGCATATTCTCGCAGGCTATCCTTTTACGGTCGGAATTATAGTTTCATATTTTATATTAAAAAGAAACGAGTTGAAAAAGATCAGGTTGATATTGAATGCAAAACAATACGGCATACAGCAGGAACGGATTGAGAGCATGATATGATGTTTACTTCTCAGATGATACAGCTTTTTGCAATTGTGCTGGGAAAGGATTCTCAACGCGTAACTGAAGCGCTCCTTCGTGAAGGGGTTTTACAGTTTATTAATGTATCCGAGGTGGGTGGTGAAAAACCGGACAGTCTGTCCGACGCCAAATCCCAGGCCTCTCTCTCGGAAATCTCTGATTTGAGAAAACGGATTGAAGTTTTTTTACACACAGGAGGTATTATCCCTTCGGCGCCGAATGAAACAGATCTGACCAACCGAATTTCTGTTAATATTGAAAACGAGAAAAAGCATCTTGATAAAATAGCTGCAGAGCGTGAGAGTCTCAGGGAAAGACAGCGGGCAATTCATCAGGAGATACTGAAGCTGGAGGATATCAGAAAGCAGGTGGAGCTATACGGCATAGGCCTTCCTGATATTCCATTCCACGCAAAACATTCTTTTATTTCCATGCAGACCGGAAATCTCCCTGTTTTAAAAGCAAAACAGCTTGAAGATGATTTGAGAGACGTCCCTTCATTGAATATTGCGCTCGGAAGGGAACAAGATATAGCTCATTATCTCCTGATTTCAATGAAAAGAGATAGTGAGCAGATTAATAAAATCCTTGCAAAAGCCGGATGGGCTGAGATTGAGCTGCCGGATGAGCTGCAGTCGATTAAAGAGGATGTTTTCAAGGAGCTTTCTGTAAAACTCAACAAATTAACCGATGAGCAGAAGAAACTTGAAAAAAAGGCCAATAACCTGGTAAAAAGAGAAGAGAAATACCTTAGGGATGTATGGATTAATCTACGAGTGAATGAGCTTTTTTACATAATCCAGACCAATTTCAAATCTTCTTCCCGAACGGTTATCTTTTCAGGCTGGCTGCCCTTGTCGAAAAAGGAAAAACTAACTCAAACAATCAAACAGGCAGCCGAAAACCGATGTTACCTGGAATGGAACCAGGCCGAGAGTAAGGATACTATCGCTGACGAAATCCCTGTGCAGTTTAATAATCCCAGGATATTAGCACCTTTTCAGATGCTGGTAAGCAATTTCGGCATTCCCCAATATGGCACTATTGATCCGACTCCTTTTGTAATGCCCATA
This sequence comes from uncultured Pirellulales bacterium, assembly GCA_964653075.1. GTDB lineage: Bacteria > Planctomycetota > Phycisphaerae > Sedimentisphaerales > Anaerobacaceae > NIOZ-UU13. Next base: position 28,438 of record CAZZAX010000027.1, on the reverse strand, counting down.
TATCTGTCTATGTTCGGGCTTATGTTCGCTGATATCGGACAGGGTTTTATTCTGTCATTGCTTGGTATCCTGGGTGTGTATTTTCTAAAGAATAATGAGCAAAAGAAAGGTTTATACGATCTTTCATGGCTGATTATCTGGTGCGGTTTGTCCTCAGTACTTTTCGGTGCTCTTTTTGGTTCCTTTTTCGGGATGGGCCTTATTAAGCCGCTCTGGTTCGATTTTCATGGAATTATATCCGGCCATAGTTCTGAAAATTCAGTAATTAATGATGTTTTTGATATATTGTCAATTACACTGTATTTCGGTATTTCCGTTATTTTTCTCGGCCTGCTCTTTAACTGGATTAATATAATCCGCACCCAAAAATGGATGGAGCTGTTTTTTGATAAAGGGGGTGTTCTCGGAGGGTGGATTTATGCCGGAGGTATATATATTGCATCTTATATGGTGGGGCACAATTACAGGGAATTTCCACCGGGGATAATACTGTTTGTTCTGGTAGGGCTGCCCTCACTGTTAATCTTTATTAAAGAACCTTATCATTACCTTAAACATACGTCGGGACACTCCGACAAAAAGTTTAATATTTTTATGATTCTCACTTTCTTAATGCAGTGGATTGTTGAGCTTCTTGAGATTTTTAGCGGCTATCTTTCCAATACCCTTTCTTTCATGCGGGTGGCCGGACTTGGCATCGCTCATGTCTGCCTTATGATTTCCTTTTTTACCCTTGCTGAAATGACTTCGGGTGTTATGTCTGTTTTCGTTCTTATACTCGGAAATATACTGGTTATAGGCCTTGAAGGACTTACTGCGGGAATACAGGCCTTAAGGCTGAATTATTACGAATTTTTTACCAAATTTTTTCATGGAACCGGAAAGTTATATACACCAATTTCATTAGCTAACAGTTTCAATTAAGAAAGAAAGGAACGATATGAACGAACCTGAAAGAAAATTAAAGTTACACATTACCCAGAGTGTTATTGCAATTATTACGGTGATGGCAATAATTGGAACTCTGTTTTGTGCAAGTTCTTTTGCACAGACATCCCCTGGTCTGGAAACCATACAGCCTGAAATGAGTTCGGTAAAGGCCGATGTTATGAAATACGGGCTTATTGCTGCTGCTATAGCTTTTGGTCTTGGCGCTATCGGTGCCGGAATTGCGATTTCTCACGTAGGTGCTGCAGCGATGGGAGCCATTGCTGAGAAACCGCAGATTGCGGGCCAGGCCCTGATTTTTGTGGCGCTTGCTGAAGGACTTGTTGTGTTTGGTTTTATTACGGCTTTGATGATTCTCGGTAAGATATAACTATAAAATGAAATACTCGATTATAGGCGATGAAGATACGGTCCTTGGGTTTGGGATTGTGGGAGTCTCCGGAAAAGTTGCTACGAATCCGGATGAAGCACAACGTGCTTTTAAGGCAATACTTCAGGATAAGGACACCGGTATTATTATTATCACCGAACGGATAGCAGATATGATTCGTCCATTGGTGAATAAATTTCTGTTCACTGCAAGTTTTCCGCTTGTTGTGGAGATCCCGGACAGAAATGGTTCGAAACCGGACAGGCCCGGAATCAAAGAAATGGTAAATACTGCTATCGGTATAAGATTATGATTTTTAAAGCTCTTTTAACTTTTTCGTAATATCGAAAAGAGAAAATATTCAAAAAAAGGTATAAGTATCTATGGAATCAGCAGAAAAAGGAAAAGCCGAGCTAATCTCGGGCATTGAATCAGATGCTCGCATTGAAGAGGAAGAAATTATAAAGGAAGCCGAAAAACAGGCCGCCGAGAAAAGAAAATACTCTGAGAAGAAAATCGAGGCCCTGTTGAATGACGCCCGCAGCGAAGCGCAAAAGCAGGTGGAAGCTGTAAAGAGAAAGATGTTGTCGGCTGTAGACCTTGAGTTGAAGCGTCATTCAATGTCTGTTCGCAGCGCTTTAATGCAGGACATTACGAACAGGGTTGAAAATAAGCTTGCTTCAATGAGCGGTGATGCAAATTACAGGTCGGTTCTGATAAGCTGGATTGCAGAGGCATTCATTGGCCTGGGTGTGGAAGCTGCTGAAATCAATGCCTCGGAAAAGGAGCGGGCACTGATAAATGAACCGCTGCTTTCAGAGGTAAAGGAAAAAATCCATATGCAAACTAATAAGCAGGCGCAACTTAAACTGTCTGATGCCGAGCCCTTGAAATCTCAGGGTGTTGTGCTCACTGCTGCTGATGGACGTACCGCCTTTAATAATCAGGTTAAAACGCGAATGTTGCGAAACCAGCGTGAAATTCGAACGTTAATTTACAACGCCGTATTGGCTGACAATAGAAAAGAATAATTATGAGTGACAGGATTATAGGACAGGTCAAAAGGGTCAACGGCCCTGTAATAGAGGTGATGGGAATTAACGACGCTCATATGTTCGAACTGGTCCGGGTTGGCGAGGAAAATCTTATCGGCGAGCTTATTAAACTTGAAACAGACTGTGCTGTCGTTCAGGTCTATGAGGACACGACAGGAATTGCTCCTTTTGCCCCTGTTTATGGAGCGGGTATGCAGCTTTCGGTCGAACTGGGACCGGGCATGGTCGGTACTATTTATGATGGTATCCAGAGACCTCTTGAAGCTATCCGGGAAATGTCGGGCATTTATATCAAGCGGGGTATAACCGTTCCTTCATTGAACAGAGAGAAAAAATGGCATTTTATGCCGTCGGTAAAAGAAGGTGACCACGTCTTCGGAGGAATGGTCATCGGTACTGTTCAGGAAACGGAAAATATCCTTCATAAAATCCTCGTTCCACCTTTGGATAAAGGTATTCTTGAGTCGGTCGTACCTGAAGGAGACTATACTGTAGAAGATGTAATTGCTGTATTAAGAACCGATGAGTCAAAAACCAAAGACCTTTTTCTAATGCACAAATGGCCTATACGTGTTCAACGTCCGACACAAAGACGCCTTCCTCTTGATATTCCGCTTATTACCGGCCAGCGGGTTATTGATACACTGTTTCCCGTTGCAAAAGGAGGGACTGTTTCTGTCCCCGGGGGCTTCGGCACAGGAAAGACAATGACACAGCAGGCGTTGGCAAAATGGTGTGACGCGGATCTTATTGTATATATAGGTTGTGGTGAGCGGGGTAATGAAATTACGGATGTACTCACTGAATTTCCGGAACTGATTGACCCGCGAACTGGCCGTTCTCTTATGGAACGGACTATCCTGATAGCCAACACTTCAAATATGCCGGTTTCCGCAAGGGAAGCGAGTATCTACACCGGAATAACTATGGCGGAATATTTCAGAGACCAGGGATATGATGTCGCGGTAATGGCCGATTCAACATCGCGATGGGCCGAAGCGCTCCGCGAACTTTCCGGCCGTATGGAAGAAATGCCGGCCGAGGAAGGATTCCCGGCTTACCTGCCGACAAAAATAGCGGAATTCTATGAACGTGCGGGCTCGATGGAAACATTAAATGGAGAATCCGGTTCCGTTACTGTAATTGGCGCTGTCTCTCCACCGGCCGGTGATTTTTCGGAACCTGTGACCCAGCACACAAAACGGTTTATTCGCTGTTTCTGGGCCCTTGACAGAAACCTTGCCAACGCCCGTCACTATCCTGCCATCTCGTGGCTTGACAGTTACAGTGAATATCTCAATGAGATGTCCTCGTGGTGGGGAGACCAGGTCGGCCCGGAATGGCTTCATGACCGTACGGAAATAATGGAGCTGCTGCATAAGGAAGTGCGTCTGCAACAGGTGGTAAAACTTGTCGGTCCGGACGCTCTGCCCGATACCCAGCGGTTTATCCTGGAAGTATGTACGTTGTTTAAGAACGCCTTTCTTCAGCAGAATGCGTACGATAAAATTGACACATTCTCAATTGTTCAGAAACAGGCAAGAATGCTGCACATCATTGTTACATACTGGAGACGCGGCCTTCAGGCGATAAAAAACGGCGCGACCCTTATCAAGCTCAGAAAAATAAAAGTATATCAGGATGTAGTAAAGATGAAATTTTCGATACCCAACGACAATCTCTCAGGTCTCGACAAAATCGAAGCACGCCTGGAGCGTTCAATGGACCAACTGGAGGCCTTGCATGCTTGAACAGGAAAACCGACATCTTCTTTCGGGACGTGAGTATATCGGCGTCAATAAAATCGACGGCCCGCTCATTTTTGTCAGCAAAACACACCCTATAGGATACAAAGAACTTATTGAATGCGTTGACAAGCAGGGTAAGGTGAGACTGGGAATTGTTCTTGAATCGTCAACCGATGCTGTAGTTGTACAGATATTTGAAGGAACCGCCGGTCTTACTCTTCCGGATACTCGGATACGCTTTTCCGGTGAACCGCTTACCATTTCTGTTTCAAAAGACATGCTCGGGCGTGTATTTAACGGCTTGGGGCATCCCATCGACTCAGGCCCGCCGCAACGTAGCGACATCGAGCTGAATGTAAATGGAATGGCGATTAATCCGACCGCACGACAGTATCCCCGCGATTTTATACAGACAGGTATATCTGTTATTGACGGAATGAACACACTTATCCGGGGCCAGAAACTTCCTATTTTTTCCGGTAACGGCCTGCCCCATAATGAGCTGGCGGCACAAATTGCACGGCAGGCAAAAATACGCGGAACAAATACCGAATTTGCTGTTGTCTTTGCTGCAATGGGGGTAAAGCACGATGTGGCACAGTTTTTCATCCGTTCCTTCGAGGAAAGCGGCGTGCTCGAAAATGTAGCACTGTTTCTCTCTCTTGCCGACGACCCTTCGATCGAGCGGCTGATTACACCGAGAACTGCACTGACCCTCGCCGAGCACCTGGCATTTAATGAGGATATGCACGTTCTTGTTATTATGACCGATATGACGAATTATTGTGAGTCTCTGCGTGAAATATCCACTATTCGCGGTGAGATACCGTCACGGAAGGGGTACCCGGGCTATCTCTATTCGGATCTTGCCGAGCTTTATGAACGCTCTGGAATGATTAAAGGACATGAAGGCTCAATTACGTCACTGCCTATATTGACAATGCCGAATGATGATATATCTCATCCGATACCCGACCTTTCCGGATATATCACGGAAGGCCAGATTGTATTCGAAAGAGAGATGGATGGTAGAGGTATTTATCCGCCAATTGCAGGGCTCCCCTCTCTTTCGCGTTTGATGAAGGATGGTATCGGAGAAGGTATGACCAGAGAAGACCATCCGCATCTTGCAAGTCAGCTCTTTGCGGCATATAGTTATGTGAAAGATGTACGCAATCTCGCATCTGTTATCGGAGAGGAGGAATTGACCCCTCTGGACCATAATTATCTTGAATTCGGACAAGAGTTTGAGCAGAGCTTTATTTCACAGCGCAAAGATGAAAATCGGAGTATCGAACAGACACTGGATCTCGGATGGGAAGTTTTAAAGTTACTCCCTGTCGAAGAGCTGCACAGGATTACTGAGGAGGAAATAGAAAAATTCTATGGATTATAGATGGGTTAATAATGGCGCAGCTTAATTACGCACCTACGAAAACAAATTTACTCAGACTCAGAAATGACCTGAAGTTTGCTCAGCAGGGCTATGAGCTTTTGGACCAGAAGAGGAATATCCTGATTATCGAGCTTCTGGCGCTTGTTGACCAGACTGTGGATTTTCAGGGCCGGGTTGAAAGTGCCCTTGCGAAAGCATATAAAGCCCTTGAAGAGACGGTTTTTGACATGGGAAAACTTAAAGTTCAATACCTGACCGGGGCTGTTAATATTTCAACGGACATTACTATACGAACCAGAAGGGTCATGGGTGTCAGCCTTCCCGTAATTGAGACAAAATTTGCCGAACACTCTCCTTACTACAGCCCCATGGGAACAAGTTTCTGGATTGACAGCTCTTTGCAGTTTTTTAAGGAGGCACTCGAGCTGCTTGGAAAACTCTCCGAGCTGAAAATATCCGTATTGAGGCTTGCAAATGAGGTAAAAAAGACTATCAGAAAGGTCAATGCACTTGAAAAAATAGCAGTTCCAAATCTGAAGGAAACTGTTTATTATATTGAAGGCAGGCTTGAAGAGAATGAACGGGATATGTTTATTCTCATGAAAATGGTTAAGGAAAACCTGGAGAAAAAAAGGCGATAAAACGATGGAGAAAAATCGTGAGTAATCCCATTAAAAAAATAATGGTCTATGTCGATGGAACTGAACAATCTGTTACTGCTGCTCAGTATGCAATATGTCTTGCTTCCTTTTCCGGCGCAGAGCTTATTGCCCACTACGTTGTCAACACCAGAGCGGTGGAAGACCTTCTTAAAGCAAGGATATTCCTCAAAGATGAGCAGGTTGAATATGAGCATGATATGGAGGCAGACGCTGAGAGGTATCTTAATTACATCAATGAGCTTGCAATTAAAAAAGGTGTATCGATTATTAAAAAACGCAGCAGAGGAAATGTGCATAAGGAAATAGCCGATTCCATTGAGGCCGATGATGTTGACCTTCTGGTTATTGGTGAGCTGTCCCGGATTAGAAGCAGAAGGGATGAATTTTTTGATGAGACCGAACGGGCAATGCGTGCTGTTCCATGTTCCGTCCTAATTGTTAAAGATGAAGACAGGGTCTGGGAAATGTACGAGTCGCTCGTATAATGCGGAAATTGAATGAGTATAAAAGCTTTTTTAAGTTATAGAATTTCAGGAGAAGTATGGTATGACATTAATTGACCTGGTTGTAGAGAAAATTGTAAAAATCCCACTTCAGTCGAAGGATAAACCGGATATTTTACGCGAGCTTGTCCGGATATTGAAGGACGCCGGCGAAATTGATGATTTTGATTCTGTACTGAAAGGGATTCAGGATCGTGAAGATAAACAGAGCACCGGACTGGAGCAGGGTATTGCCGTACCTCATTGTAAAAGTGCCGCTGTGGCAAGCCTGAAACTCGCCATCGGTATTGCCCCGCAGGGAATCGATTTTGACTCACTGGATAGGCAGCCGACAAATCTCTTTTTTCTTTTAGTGGCTTCACCTGAGCTTTCCGGCCCTCACGTCGAAGCCCTTGCGGAAATTGCGAAACTGGCCCGTTCGAAGTCTTTTTGCAAGGCTCTGGTTAACGCGGAAAATGCTCAGGAAGTGGTTGAATTATTGAAAGGTACATAACTATATACTTCGGTTTGGGTGATTGGGCTTTTTCATTTCAAGTATCGTTTTGTGTAATGAAATTCTTTCGGCCTGGATAGCCTTGCCCGGCTCCTTCCATGGCAAAAATAAAACTTGCACATAATACTCCGACATTATCTTGATTTAGCCAATCCTTGCAAGTAGCTGTCAATTTGTTATAGTAATCGTGTTAATTGTGGTACGTTTGCTGCTCTACTTAAGAATGCGGCATTATGCGTGTCCTTGCAGATGCACAGTTCAGACTGAATAATCCTCAGTATTTGAGTACCTGCTGAACAACGTTAAATAACGAAGCGCTGCTCGGGTGTATTTGTAACAGAAGAAGGCTTATGAACAATCTGGATTACGGAATTATTGGAAATTGCAAGAGTGTTGCATTGATTGACAGATACGGAAGTATCGACTGGTGCAGCCTGCCCAGTTTCTATTCCTCTTCGGTATTCGCGAAAATCCTGGATTCCCACAACGGCGGCTATTTTAGCATAGAACCTTTGGGGCAATACCGGATTGACCAGCAGTATCTTGACAAAACAAATGTTCTTGTCACAAGGTTTTCCTGTGCCGAACATGCTTTCGAGTTAATCGACTTCATGCCCCGGTACAAGACTGAAGATGGATTTTATCATTGTCCGCCGGAAATAGTCCGGTACATTCGGTATATTTCAGGAAAGCCGAGGATTCGCATTCATTACCAGCCCCGTCCCGCTTATGCAGAATATCCGACCAGAGTTGAAACCACGGACGAATTCATTAAACATCTTACGGTGAAAGGGCCGTATGAATCGGTTTATCTATACACGGATTTGCCCTTCGAAGAGGTGATTGAAGCCAAACCTCTGGTGTTCGAACGCGATTGTTTTCTCCTTCTGAGCTATAATCAGGCATTGTTCAGGCCTGACCTCGACTGGATCAAATTGGAATTTGAGAGGACTAAAGTTTATTGGCTGAGTTGGGCCGCGAAAACCAAAGTGCAGACTCAACACCAAAAAGAGGTGATCAGAAGTTCTTTGGTTCTGAAACTGCTGGCCTATCAGAAGACAGGTGCGATTCTTGCCGCGGCGACGACCAGCATACCGGAAACGATTGGCGATGTTAGAAACTGGGATTATCGGTATTGCTGGATTCGTGATGCTTCAATGACGATAACTACTTTGGCAAGACTCGGGCATTTCAATGTGGCAAAGGGTTTCCTGCAATTCATACTTGATATCGTGCCGTACAAGGATGAGAAGATTCAGATCCTGTACCCAATCGACCACCGGGGCCGTGTAGCGGAGAGAGAGCTGTCATGGCTTGAAGGTTACGAGAAATCAAAGCCTGTGAGAATCGGCAACGCCGCTGTCGGACAGAAGCAAAATGATGTTTACGGAGTGCTGCTGGATGCCATTTATGACAGCCTGATGATCTTTCATCATTCGATGAAAAGCAAGGAGGATATCTGGACCGTAGTCAGAACGCTGGCACGCCACGTGCGGAACAACTGGAAGAAACTGGATTCAAGCATCTGGGAATTCAGGACCGAAGAGAAGCATTTTACGTTCTCGAAGATTCTCTGCTGGGTGGCGATGGACAGGGCCGCCCGAATAGCTCATTTCTTTCATAAGAAAAATGACGCGGCCAGCTTCGTAAAAAGCCGCGATGAAATTAGAAGAGACATCTTGGTGAAAGGCTGTGATCCAGTCAGTGGGACTCTGACTCAGTTTTATGGCGGCACCTCGATGGATGCGGCCAATTTGCTTTCAGAACAGTATGGTTTCCTGTCGTACAAGGACCCGATTTACATTAATACGGTATTGCAGACCTTTAAGGAGCTATGCAGAGACGGATTAATGTACCGTTACAGAACTTCGGATGATTTTGGAGTGCCTGAGTCTTCCTTTACGGTCTGTACCTTCTGGATGATTAAAAGCCTATACCTGATTGGGCGTCAAAAACAGGCTGTCGAGATGTTCGAACGTGTTTTGCAGTACAGTAATCATGTGGGTCTTTTCAGTGAGGGTATGGATTTCTCTTCGAAAAGACTGCTTGGCAACTTTCCACAGGGCTATTCTCACATCGCCCTGATTGATACCGTTCTGACTATCAACAACAGTTCGGAATGGGTCAGGCAGACCGAACATTTTAGACCTTAGAAGCTTTCATCAAACGCCCGAAAGGAACGGTCTTGTCCGCCCCGGCTGAAAGGCATGTGGCAGATAAGTTACCGAAAGCGGCTGGTTGACTTCTATGAAAAAGCTCGATATTAAAAAGCTTCTCAAAATAAGCAAAGAGGTCATCGTGAATGGTTCTTTGGAGAACGGCGCAATAGTCGCCGCTAATTCCGACAAAGCAGTCTACCCATCGAATGTTCAGAATTATGGATATGTTTGGGTCCGGGACGCGGCATACGTTTGCATGGCGGCCGATTTGCTTAAACTGAAGAATATCCCGGAAAGGTTTTTTGATTGGTGCCTTAATAGAGCAGAGGGCTTTAAGCAGACAGGCTTATTCTGTAACGCATATAATGTAAATGGGACTGTTCATGGAACATTGGTACCTCCTGACGAAATGAAAGTTCCGCGAAAAACAAAGGGTAAATATATCAATCTGATACACCACGGAACGCAGTTTCAGCCGGACCAGAGCGGTTCGTTGCTGATTGCTGTTGCTCACCACGTAAAGCACTTTGGAACCAGTCTCTCGATGTTCAGGCAGCTCGTAGAGACGACCGCCTTGGGTATTTGTCGTCCATGGAAAAGTCGCAAGTTCGCCCTGCCCTGTTTTGATTTATGGGAAGAAAGATGTATTCTTCCCGAAAAGAGAAGATATCATATCTACTCGCTTGCAATGTGCGCCGCAGGTCTTAAAGCCGCATCCGAACTGTTGGGCAAAAACAACAAATGGCTACGGACAGAAAAAGAAATGTCTGAAATTTTGAAGCAAGCATGTTCTTGCAGCTCGAATACGATTCCGAGGACATATAATAAAGGCAGAGCTGCTACACGTAGTAACGTTATGAAAGAAGATGCGTTACCTGATACTTCGCTGTTGGGTTTGGTATATCCTTCACGAACACTTCATCCTTCGGATGAGAATATGAAAAGGACCGTTCAGGCAATCATACAAAACAATATGACAAAGGACGGAGGACTGTTGAGATATCCGGGCGATAAGTATTGCGGCCGGGTGCGGAACGGGTGGGTGACTCTTGCAGGTGCCGGGTCGTGGCCTCTGCTTAGTTTCTGGATGTCTATATACTTTTCACTCGCTAACGACAAAAAAAACGTAACTAAATATTTCAGATGGCCTCTGCACAAAATCAACGAATATATGCCCGAGCAGATATTTGAGAACAAAACGCAATCATCCATAACTCCGCTGTTGTGGTCTCACGCCATGTTCGTAATTGCGGCCAAGTTCCTGGGCTATATTTAACCCGCGTGAATATTGAACCACAGTCGTTGAGATCATCCCATAATTATAAGCTAATTGTGTCTCATTATTGCTGAAGACATACACCCATTATCTTCACGAAGGTGGAACTCGAGGCAGTCCCTCGAAGGTGCTGACGGTGGCCGACAGGTGGGTGCTTGCCGCACTAACGAAAACCGCCTTCTTCCTCTTGCCGATCCTCTTGTCGGTCTTCACGTAATCGATATTCGGGTTGCCGGAGAGTTTCCTGAGCTTTTTCTTTCGATCATCATAATCCTTCAGCACGAAGATGGCGCGAAGCTTTTGCTTGAGGCCGGTCCACTTCGCTGCACTCGCACCGTTTCCCCTCGCACGGAGGAGCGACTTGTACGTCGCTTCGGCCGCGGCAAGAGCACGCCTTCGGTTGTCGATTCTTTGGTTCGTCCGTGGGTCGTGCCATACGCGGTCAACCATGTCCGGCATTGCCAGCATCTCGGTGTGGCCGACATTCGGCATCAGGCTCTTCAGATAGTACCACGGGTAGCAGGAGTTTAGCTTCTCCCTCCAGCCGGAAAATCCCTGGTGGCTGAAGGTGTCCTGGAGGACGTGGAGCGTGATGCCCAGGCGACAGAGGTCTTGTGACTGCTCCGCGGCTTTTACCAGCTTCTGCATTCGAGGGCTGTTCTGAGTCGTCTTCCACGGCCATTCCTCATCATCCCCGGGCATGAAGTGGAAGGGAACCAGAACGGTGAACTGAATTTGTGGATCATCCCACCTGTCGACCTTCGGGCACTGGGTCTGGACCTCATAGATCTCCTCCTTGGTCTGCCGGTCCGTATATTCGTCAGCCCAGGCTATTGTGGCGGCGTCACCTGCCGGGTAACCGGCCTTTCTTGCCAGCGCGTAAGTGACGTAGAAATGAAAGTCCTTCTGCATCGTATTCTCTCCTTTCGTGTGTAATCTGCCAGGCCGAAAGACAAGGGCCTCAAGTGCATCTAAAGTGCTTGAGGCCTGCTATCCACAGCCTCGCTTTTCTGTTTCGTTAATTTATCCTTCACAAATTATTGAATATATAGTTTACGTATTAATTCCAAACACAGCAAGACTTTGCTGTATAAAACGCAATTCTCATAACCAATCCACGGATCTGCACGCTCTCTTGCCGCCGCGATTCAAAACGTGCGTGGACATCATCGCCATTGACTTAGACTCCTTTCATGTCGGGACTCCATAAATGGCTTTCTTTGAATATTTTCAACCCTGTTCTACAATTAAGGCGTCTCCGCTACAGGAAATGTACACTGCAAAATCGGCATTTTTAAAAAATGTTTGTGTTGGTAGATACATTCACTCAAATCCAGGGATTTATCGTCCGAACTGACGCTTTTCGCGGACGCCAATTAGATTCCTCGACGCTAAAATCTGTAAATGTAAGATTTTAACTTGCTATGAGTTCTTGCTTGTCTATTAGGCAATACCTCCCAAAACTTACGAATTCTCGTACACACAGTGACGTATATTCGGAAATATTGGTGGTAAAGTAAAGCAACGATTTTTATGGGTTTAGTGGCGTACACAATCGTTGGATTAGTAACGTGCAGGGCTGCTTCTTCAAAGCTGGTGACAAATCGTCTTTTATTTGGCGACAGATTTGATCAGCCCGGCAGCAGCAGCGAAGCTCTTTAGCAACAGAAAAAGCAATCTCCCTCCCTCGAAAGTGGTTGGGGAGGGAGATTGCGACCGTGTGAACGAAGAAGATGTTTAGCAGCGGAAGGCACATTCGTTAAGGCGTCAGCCTTTTGCCTTCCCCTGTTTGGTTCCGGCTCGACCGGGTTAGGAGATAGAACAATGGTCAATAAAATAGGTATTTACAAGGACCTGCGAAACAAGGGTAAGCCATGGGCTGTCCGATGGTTCACTTACCGATGAACGTGGTCAGGGAACTGATGGGCCATAGTGATATTGCAACTACCCAGGAGTTCTACACCACCGTTGACCGAGATCACGAGTTGAAAGCGGCCAAGGTCGTTCAAAGGCTTTTAGAGAATGGCCAACAACAGAAACAAAAGAAAAAAAGTGACGTAAAAGTGACGTATGAGGCCAATTTCAGCCCGATTGGAGGTAATCGCTAACAATGAAAAGAAGGGTAAGTGCTTATATATTCATCGCTTATAAAAATCGGGGTGGGTGGACGATTTTCGAACTGCTGCGGCAATGTATCCGGTTGCTTTAAGTCTCCAGATAATCTCGTAACTGCTATGCTGCGTTGGACTTAGGCATTCGATTATGACATAACCCACCGCAACAACCGATCCTGAAGCATTATTGTTCGTCCCCATCGGACTCATCTGGATGCGGTTTCGCTTGCCAATCATACCAGCATTCCTTGGGTTCTTCCTTTGTACCTTGCAGCAGGAACCGGATGTGACAGCAAAAAGTCTGCTGAAACGGCTCCAATATAAATATCCCGAACGTTTTGTTGATGGCCAGCTCAGAACCCTGCAACGGCGCATCAAAGAATGGCGTAAAATTATGGCCAGAGAACTAGTATATGCATGCATGGAGCAATGAAAATACTAAGTGGCTTGGAATATTCGGATTTTTTGGCCCCATGGGGCCAAACCCAGAATTTACGTGATTAACTGGAATACTTATAGTAACATTCTGTGTTGAGGCAACAGGAGGGCAGACGTCCTAAAGCTCTATTTGAGCTAAGGTTAGTAAACACAACACTTTGGCTTCTAATGAGTTCTTGCTTGATAGTTAGGAGTTCCACAAATATTGATACACAAGTTCTGGTTGCCGGGACTCAGAAGGAATGTCAAAAACATGACCTTCGGCCTGCATGGCCAGTATTGCCTCTATAGGCATATCATGCAAGCAACAGTGTTCATTCTTAAAATCATCTAATGTGATTCCGGACCAAATGTTTAATAAACATTTAATTGCAATACCACGCTATTAGTAAATCATAGAGTTACATAAGAGCAAGCGGCCTGAAGTTCTCGTTTTGATTCAAAATGTGTGGTCCAAAATGGATTCTAACTCCAAAATACAGTTGGATGGAAACACCAGATTGATGCAAAAGGTAGCTGATGATGATGCAGAAGCTTTTAGTTGCCTTTATTGTAAGTTTTCTCCGGTTTTGAGGCGTTTTCTTGCCAACTGGGATGGTCATTACGCTTTGGCTGATGACTTTATCCAGAAAGTCTTCACGCGTCTTTGGGAGCAACGTAAAAATTTTCGGGCAGAATCTTCCTTCCAGACATATTTATTTAGCATTGCCAGATATACCCTTAATGAGGAGAAAAGAAAATTTGGTAGGATTGTAAAAAAGTATTCAGTATTTGATTCATCTTGCGACAATGGTTTATCTCAGCCTGAGGCCGAATTTTACCTCAAGGAATTAATGACTACTTATAATGAGGTAAAAACTAAGTTAACTGATGTGCAACGACAGACTTTAGAGCTATTCCGCACTACAGATGTTCCCTTTCGTAATGTATCAAAGATGATCGGCTGTTCTCCGAAAGCCCTTGAATCTCGTCTCTACCGCGCTCGTAAGAGATTGCAGGAGCTATTAGCACCCATTCTCAGAGAATAATAGAGTTGTCAAATGCAGATTGCTCATTGTGAGAGCTAACAACCTTACACTATAAGCTCTTATAGATAAAAGCGTTATAAAATTCTTTAAAAATCCTAAAAAGTGCGAGGGTTTCAGGATGTTTTTGACACTAATTATTATAGATAGATAAAATCTAGCCGAGCAGAGCATGTCGTAAATCTCAAGAAGGTGTGAAAAAGAAGATGGAATTGCCAGGTTACAATAATTTAACTTGCCATCAGGCTCAGTTGAAGATGTCTTTGTACATTGAGAATGATTCCTACCTTACTGATGAAGAGTGTAAGGCGTTCGAAGAACATCTGGAAAGCTGTGCCGAATGTGTTCGTGAATATGAAGAGAGTAGATTCGTTATCAGTCTGGTTAAGAGATACTGGACAGTCAGCGAGGACACACTGGCTCTTATAGAAAAGGCAAATCAATCCACCAAAGCTCGGATGACAGTCGAAGAGGGCTGGGAAGACCTTAAGCGTCGTATCCCCGAACTCGCCCAGCTTGAAAACCGCCAAAAACGGTTTCGATTGTTCTACAGAGTTGGGGCAGTTGCGGCTTGTCTGTTTATTGGAATATCAATCATTCTGACATTTTCTTATTATTCCAAGCCGAAAATTGCTCAAGAGCTTATCCCAGAGCAGGTTGTATTTGCTCCAAAGCCGTCCGTTAAGGTCAAGCTGGTTTCAGAAAACGGCAACATACTTATTCCCGCCGGTCATGAAATAACTACTGCAAAGGAACTGAAAACTCTCATCATCAATAACCAGCACCGAATGGCGATGAATAACGACACGGCCCTTTTGATCGAGCCATTGGTAGAAAACAACCGAATAGGCTGCATGGTCAAATTAACCTCAGGGGAGATTCTAGCTAATGTTGAACACGATGGTAATCCTTTTGTTGTTAGCACTGCTCATGGTAAGGCTGTAATCACAGGCACAACCTTTGATATCAAAGCCACAAATCATAACACAATACTGGTGGTAGCTGACGGCAATGTGAGGTTCGAATCGGAAGAAGGTGTTGTAAATATAGCAGCAGGTCAAATATCTAAGATAGTTGGACAATCAGCACCCTCAATTCCCCTATCATGTAATACAGCCGAACTCACTGCATGGGCAACTGGTTATAAACCTGGGCTTGCATTAGCTCAGGCTGAATCAAATACTGAGTTGTGGGAACTTCCTTTATCACTTGGGAAAGAACCAATCGTTCTTGAGGAAATTGACTATGATTATTGGATTGAGCAGAAACAAGACTGGTTCAAGCAGGAATTTCCTTGGATATTCGAGCTTAAGGATGCTTTAACCAAAGAAGGGATTGAAGTTAATTATCTCGAACTACTAATTAAATCTGGTGATATTTGGCAATTCGTATGTTTAGGGGTACGGCCTCCACGATTTTCTGTTATTGTTCCAAACTCCTTACTTAAGGTAGCTTCCAATTATGGTTTTGACAAACAATGGCTACTGGAAAATGTACCAGCAGCTAAAAATGCATTGGAACAACCAGTATTATCAGAAAATAGTTTTACCGGTTTAAAAGCATTTGAGCGATGGCTTAAATATCTTGATGAAACAGAAGAATTAAAACTACCCACGCCCCTTTATTCATATCACGCCAGTAAGTACTTGGCCAATACAAGAAGCTTAATCTGGTTTGCTGTAAGAGATGGAAAGTACGATTTAACAGACGAGGAGCGTGCTGAAGTTTTGTTCTTGTTACAAAAAGAGGTTACGTCTGCGTGTCAATGCCAAAATGTTATGTTGTATCCGGCGGATAATCCGAAACCCTCTTATGATGATATATGCCGAGAGCCTGTTAATAACGTTGTTGAATATATCAAAACGATGATGGCTATTGAGAAAGTGATTGAGAGTGTCCCCAAAATTCACGAGTCTGAAAAGGAGAATCCCAAAAATGAAAGCTCTAAGTAAAATAAAAGTATCATATGTACTTATCATTATTTCTGTCTTAGTGGTGCTGTTCCTTTTCCTAAGATTGGGAGATGAAAAATCTTCGGTTCATAAAGAAATAGTGTTATATGACCAAGAGATTACAAATGATTTTAATACAGCCAGCGAGAAAGAATTTAGGGCTGGAGTAGCTGAATCTGCCGAAAAAACACCTTTCCAAACATTCTCTTCAATAGAGCAGAAAGAACCTTCACTTGCTGGAGCGAAACTTCCAGAATTCGAACCTCCTCTTCCAAGCCCATTTGATGATGATGAGTTAGAATTCAAAATCTTACTGGCCCAGAGGGACCAAATACGTGGGGCTCAGGACAAGGTAATGAAAACCTGGCCTGACTACTTGGATATGCGAGAGCAGCTACACAGAGAGCTTTTGGTAGAATTAGACCTTGAGAATCTGTCAAATGAACAGCTCATTGAGTCTGCCTTGAAATTGCGGGACCAGTTTTGGAAGACTGGGGGATGTTCCTCGATGATATTGTCATACAGGCATGCTTACATGGCTCGCATTCTATTGGAGCTAGCCCACAATAGAGAGCCTGAAAATATGACCATAACGGATGAGCTTGTAGAAACCATTCAAACAACTTGGGTTCGCGAGAACTTCGATCCAAATTCAAATAAATACGTCCGAAACAATGAAGCTGTGGAGGATTTGCTAGAATTACGTTCCGGGCAATATGCACAGATAAAAAGAGAAATAGAACAAGGACGCACTCCGACCTGGGAAGATTTTGTTCGTATCAATGACCAGGCATGGCTTCTGCACAGAAGTAGTGATTTCGAGTCTGCACAAGAAGCTGTAGAGTGGCTTATAGAAAAAGGAGCGGAAGGGGGTTGGGCGGATTATATGCAACCCCTCAGAACATGGCAGAACAGGCTTAAAGAGGGCAAAAAAGCCTACAACTATAATATCTACACGGATACGTCTGAGCCTGAAGAAAAGTTTAGATATGGTCGGAGACTGCCATCGTTTAGGGGGCCTAATCCCCAAGAGCGAGGCGTTACTCCTGTCCATATAGCTAGTTCATCGCCCATATGGAGTTCAAAATAATTGGCATTGTGATAAAGCAGTATAAAACTTCATAAGAGTGTGTTTTCCTATATAGGAATTCTTAAGAAACTTATCGTTGGTTTTTTGGAAAAGTAAGAAAGCAGGTGATTAAAATGATCGAAGTAACAAGCTTCGATGGTGGCTCCGAACAAATCGGCGCAGTTGTTGCGGGATGTTGTGAGTGTGCAAATTGTTCGTGTACGAGTTGTGAAAAAAGTAGTAAGGGTACTCGTGAAGCCGCAGATTGGGCTGACGAATTGACTACGGAATAGGCAATTTTTCACGGCCAATAGTGGCGGAAATACCTATCAGAGTGAAACACCGTTATCCGACAATGCAGGCTACAACTGTAATATCTAAACAAAAACGTCTGAGCCTGAAGAAAAGTTTAGGATATGGTCGGAGATTGCCATCGTTTAAGGATTTCAGTCCTTAAAAGCGGGGCGTTACGCTTGGCTATCCTGTCTATATGGCTAGTTCATCGCCCGTATGACGCTCAAAATAATAGGTGTTGTGATAATGCAATGTCAAACTTCATACGAGTGTGTTTTCCTAATATAGGAATTGTTAAGAAACTTATCGTTGGTTTTTTGGAAAAAAGTAAGAAAGGAGGTGATTAAAATGATCGAAGCAACAAGTTTCGATGGTGGCTGCGAAGAAGCATCTACTACGGCATGCTGCGAGTGTTCAAACTGCAACTGTGGTAGTTGCTCCAGCAATGTAAAGGCTAGGTGCTTAGGATGCGACTATGCGGACGATATGTCGACGGAATAGGCAATTTTTCACGGTCGGTAGTAGCGGAAACGCTTTTTAGAGCAAAACACTACTACCCGACAATGCAGAATATTGCAAAACTTATGCAATACTCTCTTGCATCGAAGCCAAAGACTCGGGCTAAGTTTGGAACCATATAGCATGGTTCCAAACTTAGCCGACAATAAAGCTTCCGCAGAATTCGTCAATACAAAATAATACAAAGGTTTTAATAAGTCCGAGATTAAACAAGATTAAAATGGATAAAAAAAGCACCAACAACCAAAATATAGGTCAATCTACTTACATAGAAGATAACGCAAACCCATCAAGTCCTTTTGTTCACAAGTTTCAAACAACTCGAAACAAATACATTTTGGATGTTAACACTAACCGTGTGTTGTGCGTTGATGCGGTGACATGGGACATTGTGGATGAATTCGGTGTTTTGGAAAAAGCTGATATTATACGAAAGTATTCGGACAAGCATGAACCGTCCGAAATATCTTCTGCGTATGAAGATATAACTGCCGCGCAAGAACATAACATTTTGCTGCCAAGGAGTTTTGAACTGGCGGCATTACCAGATTTGAAGGAATTTCGGGAATCAATTGAGAATAAACGTAGGAAGCTTACTTTAGGTGTGACGGAAGATTGTAACTTTAGGTGTAGCTATTGTGTTTTCGGCGGAAAATATCAGCTCTGGCGTACCCATTCGAAACGCCAAATGAGCTGGAAAGTGGCGCGGCCGGCCATCGAAGATTATATCAGTCACAGTCGCCTTTATCATGATGATTCCAACGGGATAGGTAGAAGTATCTCTTTCTATGGCGGCGAGCCACTGCTGAATTTTAAACTTATCAAACGATGTATATCATATGCTCGAGAAAAATTGAAAGACCAGGTTTTATTTCATGTAACCACAAATGGCTCCTTATTAAGCGGTGAAGTGGCGGACTTTTTAGCATCAGAGGATGTCACTATCCAGGTAAGTTTAAATGGTCCTTCTTATATTCACGATTACCATCGTCATTTTACAAACGGGTCCGGAACCTGGAAATTAGTTACAAGAAATATTAGAGAATTTATTGACAAATATCCACAATATAATGCAGGAGAGCCTATAATGCCGTGTTTAAGTATAACTGCTGTGCTATCGCCTCTTCTAAACGCTTTGGATGTCGAAGACTTCTTTTGTTTTCGTATGTTTGATGTTCTACACTTCGATTCGGATGTGAGGTTTTCAACAATACGAAGATCCGACTCAAATCATATCGAGTCGCTTGCACCAGAAGACCGTAAAATCCCCGGCATTAAAACTCTCTACAGAAGATTTCTTTCCAATGTTGCAAGCGGCCTCATAAACCAAAATCCCTATGACTGCAAATGGACTTTTCAAAGGTTGTTTTTCGCAAAACCCTTCCAGGATTTTCTAAGACGGGCCATTGCCTCGCCTGAATTTCCATTTTTAGATGGTCGTTCAAGGCTGGGAACAATGTGTATTCCCGGTAAGACCGGTTGTTTTGTGGGCGTGGATGGGAGCTACTATCCCTGTGAGCGAATTCCGAATTGTGAAGAATTTAAGATTGGTGATGTATGGAATGGTATAGACATCGCTAAATCCTATTGTCTTAAAAAGGAATTTACCGAGCTATGCGAGGACGAGTGTAAACGGTGTTGGTGCGTAAATAACTGTCACATAAGCTGTTGTGCCTTTGTAAGAGATGGAACAAGAATTACGGCTGAAGCCAAGAGAAGAGCATGCGACAAGCATCGTGAGGATACTCACCGTATGCTGACTGATCTTTTTGAGGTATTGGAGGCAAATCCTCATGCGTTCGACTTTTTGAAGGAAACCGAAGACCAAGTAAATGATGAAGTGGTGATGGATACAAAATGAATTGCGGTTATCTAATGAACTTAATTGAGTTATGTGAACGTGAGCAACAAGCAGAGGAGGAAGCTTAATGATGTCGGTCAAAAAGGCAAAATCAAACGGAGATATGAATATTTTAACTTCATTGCCACTGAAATCTGAGATTACTAGGGATTCACGAAGTCCTTTTGTTCACAAGTTTCAAACACCTCTAAAGAAATACATTTTGGATGTAAACACGAACCGTGTGTTGTGTGTTGATGCGGTGACATGGGACATTGTGGATGAATTCGGCGTTTTGGAGAAAGCTGATACTATCCGAAAGTATTCGGACAAGTACGAACCGTCCGAAATATCTTCTGCGTATAAAGGTATAACCGACGCGCAGGAGCATAATAATTTGCTACCAAGGAGTTTTGAACTGGCGGCATTACCAGATTTGAAGGTATTTCAGGAATCAATTGAGAATAAACGTAGGAGGCTTACTTTATGTGTGACGGAAGATTGTAACTTTAGGTGTGACTACTGTATTTACGGCAGACAATATCGGACCTGGCGCAACCATTCGAAACGCCGAATGAACTGGGAAGTAGCGCAGCTTGCCATTGATGATTTTATCAATCACAGTCATGATTGCGGTGAGCTTTTCAACAAACCCCTAAGATTTATTACCTTTTATGGTGGTGAGTCACTGCTGAATTTCCAGCTTATCAAACGATGTGTATTATATGTTCGGGAAAAACTGGCGGACCAGATTACATTTGCAGTACTGACAAATGGCTCCTTGTTAAGTGGTGAAGTGGCGGACTTTTTGGCATCAGAGAATGCCACTATTCAGGTAAGTCTAAATGGTCCTTCTCATATTCACGATTACCATCGTCATTTTACGGACGGATCCGGAACCTGGAAATTAGTTACAAGAAATATTAGGGATTTTATTGACAAATATCCACAATATAACACGGAAGAGTTTGATAAGCCGCATTTATGTATATCTACCACACTATCACCTCTTCTAAACGCTTTGGATGTTGAAGACTTTTTTTGTTTTCGTACACCTGATGTTATACACTGCAATCCGCATTTATCATTTGCCAAAATGAAAAGCTCGGACTCGTATTATATCGAGTCGCTTGCACCCGAAGACCGTAAAATCCCCGGCATGGAAACTCTCTACAGAAGATTTCTTTCCAATGTTTCAAGCGGCCTCATAAACCAAAATCCTCGAGATCGTAAATGGATTTTTCAAAGATTGCTTTTCGCAATACCCTTCCATAATTTTTTAACAAGGGCCATTGCCTCACCTGAGGTTCAATTTTTAGATGGTCGTTCAAGGCTGAGCACAATGTGTACTCCCGGTAGCGAGGATAATTGTTTTGTGACTGTGGATGGGAGTTACTATCCCTGTGAACGGGGTCCAAGCTGTGAAGAGTTCAAGATTGGCGACGTATGGAACGGTATAGATATCGCTAAATCCCATGGCCTTAAAAAGGAATTTACCGAGTTATGCGAAGACAAGTGTAAACGTTGTTGGTGCGTAAATAACTGCCACATAAGCTGTTGTGCCTTCGTAAGAGATGGAGCAAGAATTACTGCTGAAGCCAAACAAAGAGCATGCGACAAGCATCGTGAGGATACTCACCGTATGCTGACTGATCTTTTTGAGGTATTGGAGGCAAATCCTCATGCGTTCGACTTTCTGAAGGAAACTGAAGACCATGTAACTGCTGAAGTGGTGATGGATACAAAATGAATTGCGGTTATCTAATGTACTTACTTGAGTTATGTGAATGTGAGCAGCAAGCGAAGGAGAAAGCTTAATGATGTCGGTCAAAAAGGCAAAATCAAACGGAGATATGAGTATTTTAACTTCATTGCCGCTGAAATCTGAGATTACCAGGGATTCACGAAGTCCCTTTGTTCACAAGTTTCAAACACCGAGAAACAAGTACATTTTGGACGTGAACACGAACCGTGTTTTGTGCGTTGACGCAGCGACATGGGACATTGTGGATGAAATCGGCGTTTTGGAGAAAGCTGATACTATCCGAAAGTATTCGGACAAGCATGAACCGTCCGAAATATCTTCTGCGTATGAAGATATAACTGCCGCGCAAGAACATAACATTTTGCTGCCAAGGAGTTTTGAACTGGCGGCATTACCAGATTTGAAGGAATTTCGGAAATCAATTGAGAATAAACGTAGGAAGCTTACTTTATGTGTGACGGAAAATTGTAACTTTCGATGTGACTGTTGTATTTATGGCGAGAAATACCGGTTCTGGCGCAACCATTCAAAACGTACGATGAGCTGGGAAGTGGCGCGGCTGGCTATCGAGGATTATATTCATCATAGTTATGACAGTCCCGATGAGAAAAGATGTATTGCTTTCTATGGCGGCGAGCCACTGTTGAATTTTCAACTTGTCAAAGGATGTATATCATATGCTCGAGAAAAACTAGCGAATAACGTTTCTTTTGAGCTAACCACTAATGGCTCATTATTGAGCGGCGAGGTTGCAGACTTTTTAGCATCTGAGAACGTCTCTATCCTTGTGAGTTTAAGTGGACCTGCTCATGTTCACGATTATCATCGTCTTTTTGAAGATGGCTCTGGAACATGGGAAATAGTAACGAAAAATATCAGGGATTTTGGTGATAAGTATCCACGGTACACTGAGGTAGATCCTGAAATACCGTTTCTGTGTATAGAGACCATGCTGGCGCCTCTTCTAAACATACTTGAAGTTGAAGACTTCTTTTGTTTTCATATGTCTGATATTCTACATTTCAATCCTGATGTGATACTCTCAATAATGAGAAGCAACGACTCATACTATCACGAATCGCTTGCGCCTGAAGACCGTGGAATCCCCGGCATGGAAACTCTCTATAAAAGATTTCTTACTAATGTTTTAAATGGTCACATAAATCAAAATCCTCGCGACCATAAATGGATTTTTCAAAGATGGCTTTTTGAACAACCTTTCAAATATTTTTTAAGAAGGAAAATTGCCTCGCCCGAAGTTCCGTTTTTAGATGGTCGTTCAAGGCTGAACACAATATGTACTCCCGGCTGGGCTAATTGTTTTGTCGGCGTAGATGGCAGTTACTATCCCTGTGTGCGGCTTCCAAGCTGTGAAGAATTTAGAATCGGTGATATACGGAACAGTATAGATGTGACAAAATCCTATGGTCTTAAGAAGAAATATATCGAGTTATGCGGGGACGGATGTCGACACTGTTGGTGCGTAAATATTTGCCACATGGATTGTTGTTCTGATGTAAGAGATGGACAAAGAATTACTGCTGAAGCCAAGCGAAGAGCATGTGACCAGTATCGTGAGGATACTCACCGTATGCTGACTGATCTTTTTGAGGTATTGGAGGCAAATCCTCATGCGTTTGATTATTTGAAAAGAACTAAAAAACATACGAGCAATTTAACGAAAGATGAAGGGAAGTCATAGCTATCTAAAGAACTTAATAGAAGTATGCAAATGCTTGTGAGAAAAGACGAATGAAACCCAACTCAGTCACTCAAAAGATAAATGCAGGTGCAGGATCAGATGTTTCCGATCTTCATGTGAGTTTGCCGCTGAGACAGGAGGATAATATTGGAACACTAAGTCCTTTTGTTCACAAGTTTCAGACGCAGAAAAACAAGTACGTTTTTGACATAAATACAGGCCGCATTGTTAAGGTTGACGCAATCATATGGGACATCATTGATGATTTCGGTAAGCGGTCTAAGGATGAAATTGTTCGCGAGTTTTCATCACGTTACAAGACCTCTGAAATCTGTTCTGCATATGATGAAATTGCCTGTGCTCGGGAGCATAATAAGTCATTTCTTGCCACCCGTCCGAAACAAATTGTTCTACCCAGCGAGGAGAAAGTAAGGGAAAGCATTAATCACGAGTCTGCATGGGTTGTTTTACAGGTAACCGAGGATTGCAATTGTAGATGTCGTTACTGTGTTTATGAGGATAGATATGGCACCTGGGGCAAGCGTTCAAAACGCAGAATGGAATGGGAAGTAGCACGTTTGGCCATTGATGATTTTCTGGAACACTGCGACTACTATAATAGCTTGGCAGAGACCGGCGGCATAGCTTTTTACGGTGGTGAACCATTGCTGAACTTCCCACTTATCAAACAATGCGTAGAATATGTTCGGAAGAAAGTAGAGAATGATCCTCCTTTTCACATAACAACTAATGGCTCATTGTTGAGAGGCGAGATTGCTGATTTTTCAGCTTCCGAGAGATTTTACATATGCGTTAGCCTGGACGGACCAGCTCACATCCACGACCATTGTCGTATATTTAGAGATGGCTCAGGGACATGGAAAGTCGTGATCGAAAATATAGAAGAATTTCTTGAAAAATATCCAGAGTACAAAACAAACGGCAAACTTAGCCTAAATGTTGTACTATCACCTTTTGGTAGTGCTGTAGCCGTGGAGGAATTCTTTAGCTCCTTTGAGTTATTTTCGACAATTAAAATCGAGATTGAAACGGTAATTTTAACAAACTCAGAACTTTTTGACTTTCTGTCCCCAAAAAATCGACGTATTCCTGATATAGACATGCTATATCAAAAATTTCTGCGCAATTTAGCCAGCGGTGCAATAAATAAGGATCCGAATAACAAAATGTGGTGCATTCAAAGAGGTTATTATGAAAACAAGTTCCGGTTATTTCACAATCGAGACGTTGCCCAACCTGGCAAAATTCTTTCAGGGCAAGTCGGGCCGCGTGGTACATGTATACCAGGCGTAGTTAATCCATATGTAACCGTGGATGGAAATTACTATCCCTGTGAGAAGTTTCATTTGAATGAGGAGTGTAGGATAGGCGACGTATGGCAGAGAAGAAAGTCTTCTAAAATTCATAATATGATAATGCAGTTCTATAGATTCAACAGCACCCAATGCGCATCATGTTGGTGCATAAG
Source organism: uncultured Pirellulales bacterium (assembly GCA_964653075.1). Classification (GTDB taxonomy): domain Bacteria; phylum Planctomycetota; class Phycisphaerae; order Sedimentisphaerales; family Anaerobacaceae; genus NIOZ-UU13. The sequence continues at coordinate 3,621 of CAZZAX010000027.1, read as the reverse complement.
AAACTGTAACATTGGTTGTTATATTTACTCTATCAAGGCAGGCAAACTTTCAGAGGAAGCCAAACGAAAACGATGTGAAAAATATCGTCATGATATGCATGACACGTTGGTAGATTACTGTGAAATCCAGGAACAAAACCCTCACGCGTTCGAATATCTGAAAGAATGAATTCTAAGCTACCTGTAGAAAGTTTTTAGATAATGAAATCAGTAAAAAGATCAATATGAAGCCAAAAAGCTAACTTTATAGGCTCAAACAGTCTAAAAATATACTCAAGGTAGCTTAGTTTATTCAGGATAACGTTAATCGTGTGTCAAAATTTCAACTTGTAATTTATTATTGGTCATAATCGAAAGTAGAATAATCGTTAATAGAAAAGTACTTTAGATCAAAGCTATTCAAGAGTAAGTTTATGTCGAAACAATCGTCGAGGCAAGACAAACATGGATTATTAGTTGTTGTTAAGGTATTTCCTTTTGCTTTAAGCACTGTTTGGCAAGCTGGGCCCTCATTGCTGACCCTATTGGCATTAACGACTATTCTCAGCGGTTTAGCGCCAATGGCTACGGTTTGCGTTGGAAAGTATGTGTTAGATTCCATTGTTAGTGCTGTAAAGGCAGGCTGGGGTTCTGCGGAAGTCATCACAGTATATCAGTGGCTGGCGCTGCAGTTGTTTATTCTTCTTGGAATAGTGTTAATTGAACGAGGAAATTCATTCTTGATTCATATTATAGGTAAACGTTTGTCTCTAAATATGAGTAAAAAAGTCTTAGAAAAAACATCTTCACTTGACCTTGCAGCTTTTGAAGATTCTGAGTTTTATGACAAGATAACTAGAGCCCGTTTAGAATCTCGTGGCAGAGCACTAAATCTGGTAATTAAGTTCAATTCTGTAATATGTGGTGGTATCACGTTCTTTTCAATGGGCTCATTAATTGCCTCGTTAAGCTTAACTCTTTTTATGGTGATGATGTTAGTTTGTTTGCCGTTATTGTTAGTGCTGGTCAAATACACTGAAAAACTATATCAGATGCAATACATCCGTACTGAGGAAACAAGAAAAACTAACTACTTGTCCACAATCATGACTACCAAACGCTACATACCGGAAATAATAAATTTGGGTTTGTGGTCATATTTAAGGCAAAAGTGGTTTAACTTTTCACTGAAATTTTTCCACCAAGACATCCGTCTCGTTAGACGACAAAATATAGCACAATCAGGTGTTAATGCCATTATGACTGCAAGTGAAGTGGGTGCTACAGGATACATATTTTTTCTTGGTGTGAAAATCCTGTCTCTCAGCGTGGGGGAAATCATCATGTACTCATCAGCGTTTTCGCAAGGGCTACACGGTCTGCGGCGAGGAGTAGAAAGTATTTCCGGTATATATGAAGATGTTCTCTTTTTCAATAATTTGATGGAGTTCCATAAGCTTGAGCCCAGTATCAAAATCAAGAAAATGACAAAAGCTGTTCCGGAAGATATCGAATCTATCGAGGTGCAAAACGTAAGTTTCAGATATCCAGGAACTCGGCGTGATGTCTTGAAAAACATAAATATTTCCTTCAAAAAATCAGAAAGTATTCTTTTGGTTGGAGGCAATGGTGCAGGTAAAACCACTTTAATAAAGCTCCTAATGAGATTATATGACCCTGATGAAGGTAGGATACTGATCAATGGAGTGGATATTCGGGAGCTTGATATACAATCTCTGCATCAGATTATAGGGATGATTTTTCAGGATTATGTACGTTTTGCAGTATCCGTTAAAGAAAACATAGGATACGGTTTCATCAATGAAATAGAAAATCAAAATCGGATTATTAAGGCGGCAAAAGTGGCCAGAGCAGATACGCTTATAAATGCCTTGCCGCATGGATATGATACCATTTTGAGTAGGCTCTTTAGAAATGGTCAAGAGTTGTCACAGGGACAATGGCAGAGGATATGTTTGGCTCGCTTATTTATGAAAAACTCACCGATTTTGATTTTTGACGAACCAACAGCCAGTTTAGATATTGAAACAGAAGTGAGTTTACTCCATGAAATTGAACGGTTGTCAAGAAATAAAATATGCATACTTGTATCGCATCACATGTTTCGACACAGTATAACTGATCGGATAGTGATATTAGACAAGGGAGAAATAGTGGAGACTGGAACTTACGAAAGTCTTATAGCACATAATGGCGAGTTTGCACGATTACGCAGGCTATACTACAATATGACGAAAGAGCATACGGATAACCTGGCTGAACAAAAGATGGGAGCAACTTTGTGAAAAGAAGCCCATGGCAGCCTCTAAAATCTACCTACTATCGTGACATGCACCCAGTTATACTGGAATCACACTTCCCAGTTGAGTCTTGCCTTACACTTACAGTAAAACCTGCCCAAAATGTGAGCCCCTATCATTGCTATATAAATAAAACCAGTTAATCTCAAGGCATATCTTGAACCGAAGATGTTACTTATAACCTGCGATAGGTAGAGCGACATGGATTCGAAACCTTTTGATTGTGGTAGCTGTGGTGTAACAACGCTGAGCACTGCAAAAAATCCGGCAAAGAAAATTATAACTGGGAGGTATGTGGGAAAAGTTTTAATGACCGATTTGATAATGACCATGGGTTTTAATCCGTTGATTGAATCATGCAGAAAACCTGCTAAAAGCGCCATAGGAAAAAATAAAAGCCCCACAGCGGTGAGCAGCCAATAAAAAATGTCTGTTGTTTCTGTTAAGATATAATAAACAGCTACTGGCCAGAAGCAAAAGATGATACAGCCCAGTAAAAGACCAACACATTCGATTAACTCTCCTTTAGACGATGATGGTTGATTAGTGATATCCGGCGCCCGCCACCCGCCTTTTGTGCTGTCAATTATACACCATGATAAGTAATACATCACATAGCCGATAAAAAGCATGTAGAGTATTGCGATTATTAGCTCACTAATCGGCCAAATTTGTTGCAAAAGGAACTGGTATATCAGACTGATTAAAATTGGGGTGCATAAACATTTTACCAAGTGAATGATACCCGAAATGCTCAAGGGATATAAGAATATTTCGACAAACCACGGCAGCCTGCGCAAACCGGTAGTTTCTTCTGACGATTCTTCTTCAAGCTCCTGATTATGTTCGGAGCTACTCCCGGATGCCTCAGGATGATGGGATGGGGGGGCATGAGTTTTGTCTTTTTGCGGCATATCAAGCAGGCCCGGATCATAAGAGGAACTTTTCGAGCTGACTTCGTCAACTCCGTTATTGGTTTGATTTATGAGCGGGCTTTGAGTCTGGACTTTCGGAATTACAATTATTTCTTTACATTTCGGGCATCTGCCTTTTTTACCTGCGCTGTTTCTGTGAACGCTGAATTTCTGGCCGCAGTTCTCGCAGCGGAACTTAATTATAGAGTCCGCCTCAGCCACTTTTAAGCCTTCTTCAAATGTTATTACTCATATGTTTTTTTCTATTGTTTTAAGCTTAGCTCGTAGCGAATTGTATATTTATGTGCTTGTCCTTTCTCAGTAGGTGCCTCCAGGATAGCTTTGGAGCCGGTGCGCCGGTAAATGAGTGGCTTTTGCGTAACAGGATCATCGGGAACAGGGACCTG
>CAZZAX010000026.1:0-49199 GCA_964653075.1 uncultured Pirellulales bacterium | reverse complement strand
GTACTTACACGGCTCTTCTGCCGGGGGAAGGACCTCCACAATTTTTATATTTAATTTTTGATTTTTAATCTCACTTCTGTTATCCTCTACCCCCAAAGGCATACGCGGACATCTTGAAGAGTGCAGCGAAATACGAGATACGAGATTGTTTTCCGTTTTGTATAGACAGTATAAGCATTGTTAGGAGGGTATTTTAAAGGAGGCTTTGAATGAGCGAATATAAAAATTGTTTTTTCTGTGGCAGTGAATGTGAAATATATCCTGTTCCCCGTATGCATAGTGTAAAGGATTATAGATGCAAATACTGTGCACCATATCTAATTGATCACGACTTTATAGGGCGTATACCTGGAATCGATAAAATGGAAAATAAGTTCAAAATAGCCTGCATTTTGAACGAAAGACGGCTTAAAGGTCAATCTGGCGTAGCATTGAGCAACAAGACGGACAAGGAGAATAAAATTTGTAACTATCCTCAAATTTCTGCCGGTGAATTGCTGGACGAGTTTCCCAAAAAAGCCAGTGATTTTCTTAATAGAACACTTCTTAATTTGAGCAAAATACCTGAACGACCGTTCGAGGTCATTAAACTCAATATGGAAATTGAGGGAAATCGTTTACACCTTTTTACGCAAGATAAACAAGGGTGTTACGCTTTTTTACGTGAGTTGTCTGATCAGGGATTCATCCGATTTAATGAAGTTGCAGCTGGTCCACAGTTGGATGTTTTCTTTCTAACTACTAAATTCTGGGAGATAGTAGAAAACTTACAAAAAACAGAAGTGGATAACATGCGTGTATTTGTTGCTATGTGGTTTTACGAATCAATGAATGACTACTATAAAAACGGTATTAAGAAAGCAATTGAAGAGGCTGGTTATTTACCAGTAAGGATTGACTTGCAGGATTTCAATGAAAAAATCTGTGATGAAATCATTGCCGAAATTAGACGTACTAAATTTATGATTGCTGATTTTTCTGGAATGAGAAGCGGAGTGTTTTTTGAAGCGGGCTATGCCAAAGGTCTTGGCATAGAAGTTATTTTTACCGTAAGGCAAGAAGATAAAGAGAAATTAAAAGAACATTTCGATACAAGACAATATAATCACATTGTATATGATTCTCCAGAAGACCTTCGAAAAAAAATGTACAATAGGATTTGTGCAACGATTGTTTAGCTTTGGAATAATTATTCCGTTTACTATTTTAGGTTTCTTTGATGACCAGTAGCCCTTGCGAAGAAGAAAAATCAGTGCGAAGCTGCAAAGAAATAAAAAGTAGAAGAACTGAATGAGAAAACGTTGGCTATCCTAAATGATAGAAATAGGAGATTTTATTCAATAATTAGGCTGTTAAATGACACAGGAAAAGAAACAATGGCCAGGCGCCCGAATTATTCATTTGGTTGGTGGATTTCGGGCAATAAATAATTTTGACCCGATAGTCGAATTTGCACCAAATACACTTGAGGGAAAGATAGGACAATTCAAAATCGGTTCGTATGGAGCAATTTATAACAGTCTTAAATCATTGAGTATCGGTATTATCGGTGTTGATTTTTATTCTCATATTTTAGAGGTCGAAGGAAGCGTTCCTCCAAATTGGAGGTCTTTTCATCGGACAAAAAACACTTCATGGCCAACCGAAGAATTAGCCCAGAAATGGAGCAATATTGGACATGCCGCATTTAAGAATAAACATGGACAACTTTGGGATATTGGAAGCAGAATTGGTTATCAGCTTAGGGTTTGTGATTGGAGGTTAAGAGAAATATCTGAAGCATACAGCAATCAACTTAACGCAAGAGTCAAATTAAATGATTTTAAGGTTGGCCAATGCTTCGAAGACGGCTTTTCTTGGTTGACTTATTTATCTCTTCAGTCTTTTCTGGTTGATGCCTGTATTTTGAGGGATTATTTGGCAGAATTTGCATCAGGATTTGTATATAAAGATATTGTTGACATGGGTAATTGCAAAATTACTGCTATGGGTCCTTTAAAGAAAAAAGTATTAAACAAAATTAAAGACAACGATGATTTTACAAAGGAGTTAAGACAAGAAACAAATAGAAATGGATGGATTACATTGTTAGGTAATTATAGAGATCTAGTAGTGCATTCAGCGCCATTGGCGCAAGCAGAAAGAAAATTATTTTCAGTATGTGATAAACTTGCCATTGATGAAAGTGGGAGTTTGCCTATAATCCGTTGTCCGATTCCAGAAAATCCAGCACAAATTTTAACTTCACGCTCTACTGGTAGCCATTTTGCGGACTTTGACAACCAATTCAATGCTTTTGCTAAAGCAGCAAATGGTGATATTCCTATGATTGATGGACTGGATTACGCAAGTGTAGTTCTTGGTAATCTAGCAAAACTTTCAATGCTTGCAGCGGATAAATCTCCTCTTGCTCCCCAAATTATGGTTTTTAATAGTTCAAACATCATTGGGGATGTTAAAGAAAAAAAATATTAATGATATCGGGATTGGAATTAAAGGTGACTACTTTCCCAATATTGGGTTTTTTCAAATGATGAAGGATTATTGTTTACTTTAGTTAAGGTTGCTCCTCGAGGTTGCTTTCGAATAATATATTCATCGGCATGACCTGGCTTCGCGTTACTTACGCCTTAGCAGTGGGAGGTCAAAAAAAGTGCTTTGTGGGCCGTTTTCTTTTGACTTTTGTTTGAAAATATGTTAAAATACCTACATGTTAGCCAGCAGGCTAACTCAAACCGCATTTCTACCTTCGTTTCGCACTAATTTTTATCACTCCAACACTTCGTGTCTGCGCGACGGTTCGATGCTCATGCTGGCCTCCGGTAGAAATGTTATATCATCCGTCATTCTGAACATAGTGAAAAATCTCAAATCCAATAATCAATTTATCCCCAAGGGATAGTAAATCATCAATAATCATTTAAATGCTGACCCGCCCCAGCCACCTGTTCACCTCTCTCCTCCCAATACCATCCCACCTAACCATCCCCCCATTTACTTACCCACCCATCCATACATTTACTCCTCATATCTCTGAATATAATTAGCTACATCCCCCACAGCCGCAACGTCCGATAATATTTGCTGCTTTCCATAATTACCCATCTTGCCCAAATCAACAATATCAACTTTTTAAAAGCGTTGACTTCCTGCAATTTTCAGCAAAAAACGCTGGTAATTTCGAACAAATTTCAATTTTTTCAAAATAATTTTAATTCTCTTCCTCATAAGCACTTAGCAAAATTTATCCTTTAAAAAACTCCCTCTATTTCGTATCAAACGTGCAGGTACGTCTAATTATAGAGGGACTGTTTTCTTGCCCCGTGAGATAATCCTTTAATATCTCACCGGGGTTTGCAGTCCCGTCTAAGTTGTTTTGAATATGAGATCTGAAATATGAAATCTAAAATCCACGAAATCCGTGAAATCCGTGAAATCCGTGCTAATCCGTGTTAATCCGTGGCTAAAAATGGAAAAACGACGAAAAATACGACTATTTTTATGCAAAAACAAACCCAATTTTAAAAACATTAAATTTGGCGTAAGCTCTTTTGAGACAAGTAAATACGAAATTTTAACCGCTTGGCGGGGCGAAAAAACAAACCCAATTCAAAGCCAATTCAAACCCAATCAAAGCCAATTTTGGGCCAATTTCAAGGGTGAACAAAGCCAAACAAAGCCAATTCAAACCCAATTTCAAAAGCCCATAAGCGCACCAAAACAACGGCAGGAAAATAAGGAAATACCGAAAACAGCAGTAAGGCTCTACAACGCTTGTTTATTTATCTGTTCTCTTATCCACTCTTTGGATATATTGGGATCGTTTGGTTCTATCTCAACTAACGTATATTCTTCTCTTGCCAGGTCTTTCAAATATTCCGGTGCGAACTTCGGCAAATATATAATTTCTGCCTTTTTCGCGGCCTTGACATCATGCATCCGGCTAAGAAAATAAACAGAAACCGCAAAGATAATAATGACAAGTAAAACGGCAATATTTATTGTAGTCCTAAATCGGCTGGCCATAATCGAAAAATACACCAATTTTAAGGAATATCAAGAGAATAATTTTAAGAGCGGCCGGTTTGGTCACGCCTTTTTATATACGCGGTCACTTGAAATGTATTCAAATACTTACTAATTTTAAGGACTGCCGGAACGTAATCTCTAATTGAGAATCGAATCGTAGATAATTGATTTTACGGCATTTTGCAACTGGGACGAGAAGGGCATATACTGGGACAAGGCAATCACGATTAATTCGTCTTTTGGGGATATCCAAAAGTGTGTGCTTGCAGTTCCTCTCCAGCCGTATTCTCCTTGTGAGAATCTGCCATCCTTTAGCCGCACAGAAAAGCCCAACCCAAATCCTTCGCCCTGACCTCTTTTAACGGAATCAGGAAGCTGGTTTGAGGTCATCATTTCTACCGTTTCCGAACGCAATAATCGCCTGCCATCCGGTTGTCCTTTATTGGGCAGCATTTGGGAGAATCGCAGGTAATCCCGTGCCGTGGAAACCAAACCTCCTCCACCGGAAAACAACAAAGGTTGAGCGAGATATTGGCTTTTAGCCGGGTCATCGACAACCTTCAAGCCTCCGTTTTTCTTCGGGCCATAACAGGCAGCAAAGCGGTTTACTTTCTCATTTGGCACATAAAAAGCAGTGTCTTTCATAGCCAGCGGCTCGAATATTTTTTGCCGGAAGAACTCATCCAGTGGTTGTCCTGATATTTTTTGGACCAGATAGCCGAGCACATCGGTCGATACACTGTAATGCCACTTTGTTCGGGGTTGATGGAGGAGGGGAATTTCACTTAGGTTGTTTATCATATCTTGAAGGGAACTCTTTCGTTTAAGGACGCTCCTGGCCATATACATTTTGTCAACAGCAGTATTTCCAAAGTAACCATAAGTGAGGCCTGATGTGTGCCGTAATAAATCACGAATGCTTATCTGATGCACTTGATCATCGTGTTTACCGGATTCGGAATATACTTTGATATCGGATCGTCCAACTTTAGCTTGCCCTGCTCGTACAGCATCATTGCAGCTACACTCGTTATAGGTTTTGTCATAGAGTAAATACGAAAGATCGTATCGGGCTGCATGGTTTTTTTTGCTTTTTGGTCCATCATGCCGAAGGTTTCGAACAGAACGATTTTTCCCTTTCGGGCCACGATAATACTTGCCCCTGCTGTTTTTTTGTCGTCTATAAGAGCTTGCACGGAAGATTTAGTCCGAGCCAGTTTCTCTGAGGACATCCCGACATCTTCCGGAGAAGAGATGGGCAGTTCCCTGGCGAAGCTAATACAAAAGAAAAACAGAGAGAGCGCTATTATAAGCCGTATCTTACTTGTAATTTTCATGGAAAAGCTCCTATCGTATGTCGATTTTTTAGTAAACTATTATGTCCTATTTTCCACATAGAGGACCAGTTATACACTCCCCCAGGCATGCACAACAAACGCACTATCCACACAGACTCTTTCTTGAAGATAGTCAATGAGTTTTTCAATTAAAGTTTATTGTGTAAATGATCTCTGAGTAGTTGTTACAGAATAAAAAAACAACTGTCAGTTTAGTTTGTTGTCTTTCCAGTATTTGGTACCAGCTACAGTCGCCTGCAATGCCAGGCCGGACTCTGTCATCGAAAATACTTCGATACCGGAGATGATATCTCCTTCTCCGCTTAACTCGCCGCCTGTTTCACCGGCTTTGGCCGCAGCATCTGCGTGAGCGCCAAAATCCCAGCCGCTCTCTAAAAACTTAGCGAGTGTAACTTTGTCCCTGAAAATCATAACGACACGATAGTCCTTTGCGCCCAACCCAAGGCCGACGCCGCCTAATGCCATCTTCATATACGTACGTTTGCCGGTTGCATTATCAACAACCGAGCCATAACCGCCTCCGGCGCTCACGAGAATCAGGTTGACGTTGGCATTACTGAAGGTGCCATAGCCGGCTGCCTTCCCAATTTTCCCTTTAGTCTCAGGGGCTTCTCTATACAACCTTGCAAGGGTCTCTTTTTCCATGTCCATTACGACCTGCCGCTTTTCAGTGATCGTCATATTGCCCCGAGGGCCGCAGCCTGCTATTATTACAATGATTGCCAAGCTCAAAATTACCTTTGTTAGTCCGTTCTTCATTTTTCTTCTCCTTATTCTACTAAACAACCAAGACAATAACCGGACGACAGTCGCCGGATATCCTGCATATTCTGCCTTTGGGATTTTGAAATGCCAACTGAGAATATCCAGTTATTTGGGCTTAGATACTCCGTTGAGTCTCATGTTCAATATAAGGAGAGGGCTTGATTATTTTGGGGCTTATTTCTTTATTTTTCTTTGAGCAGTGTTCTTCTTCGGTTTGCCATCGCTTTTTCTTTTTGTTTTTTGTGACATATCTTTCTTTTGCTTTGCCCGCTCCTTTTCTATATCGCGCTTCAAGGACTTTTTGGATTTCTCTTTTTCAGCTTGTGATTTCTGTTTTTGTTCCGCTTTTCGTTGTAATTTGGCTCTTTCTTTCTCGGACAGATTTACAGACCAACCAGTGCCTCCCAGGCCTCTTCCTTCAGATCTGACCACAACCATCGTAGCTTCTCCCGTTCTAATCTCCTTCCTTGTTGTTGTACTTCGCTTACGAGGTCTGCCGGGCCGCCTTTTTGAAACATCAATAGTAGATCCTCTTATCGGCGCAAATACTTTTTCACTTCCTTCCCAGTCGATCTTGACATTAGTTGGTCCGATAGCGGTAATTTTTGCGTCTCCGACCGTATCACCGACTTTGTACCAATTGTCATTTATCAGTACTTCATTACCAAATATACCCAGCACTTCCTTTACGGGGTGCTGCTTAGGCGGAGGCGGTGCGAACAAATTGTTCTTTTTTAGCGCGTCGGCAAGCCCCTTGAATTGGGCCAAATACTTGTCAGTATCGTTTGTGTTCGTGCTATTTTGCTCAACAGCCCTTTTAACTAAGTTTTCTGCCCTGGCTGAAGCCGCAAAAAAGCCTTTTATCTTAACCAGGATTAAGACTGCAAGAAACACTGAAACACCAAGTAGAGCAACTAAAACTAATTCTTTCTTTTCTCTCAAATAATCAATCTTCATAAACCGCCTTTATCACTTGATGAATGTTGATAGTTAACGGGCAATAAGACCTATCCACGTTAGCAGCTCAGCGTATGCAGGGAATATTATACCTGATATTCGGATGATTTCCACGGTTTTTCTTCGTTCTGAAAGGAACTGCATTGACAACGAAGAAAGCAAATAATCTATTCCAATCTTTCCTTGTTAGGTAATCATGTGATTCGAACCGGTCATAAAAGGAGATGCATGACGATGACGTTGGAAAAATCACCGGCAAATATTCTTTAAAAAGATCTGTAGTTATTTACATTCAAACGGCACAATCAGAACAAGTTTAATCCTTTTTTTTGGATTTGAACAAGCCCTGAACACCTTCTATAATCCCCTTGCCAGCATCGGCGCCCTCTTCCAGAAGTTTTGTTCCCCCTTCGACAGCGGCTTTTCCCAAATCGGCGGTTATACCCAATGTCGTGCTCATGGCATCGGTAATGCTCTCAGGCAAAAGCCCGGCTCCCTGTTTTGCCACGCCTGTGGCGATAGCCAGCAGAATTTTGCCGGTTAATGTAGCCACATCAAGCTTATCATCGCTGCCTAAGTCGTTCATCCGAATTGGATCTAATTTAAGTGTGACAGTATCTACTTTACCGGGAACAGGTAACAGCTTTGCCTGGACCACTATATTGGTAAGCTCCAATTTGTCGATGTGAAGCTTTTTACCGGCCTTCTTTGTTTGGTCTTCAGGCCCTTCTTCTGACTTTGGGAGTGCTTTGATAATGTCCTGAAGATTGTTACTCGTAACTCCTTTTTGTTCGAGCACAACATTCACACCATCAAGCATGATTTCTTTTATATTGACGGTGTCTTTCAAAAGTGAGCCGGTGCTAACCGCAATACGGGCATCACCTACTTCAAGCAGTTTTTCATGTTTGTAGCCCGGTGGATTATCAATTACAAGGCCCTGGAAGCCGACTTTTGCTCCTAAGATTGAAAAATCCATATCGTCAATATTGACCGCGACACTTAATGTTTTGCTTGCCGCCGTTTCAATTCCTGTTTTCAGAAGGCTGTTGCCGAAAAAATGAATCAAAACCACGATGCAGACAATCAAGGCTACAATCGCAAGCAAAACTCTGCGCAGGATTTTACGTACACTTTTCATTGTTCTATTCTCCTAAGAAAATTCTGTTTTTATTCCCCGGCCATCGCATTTATAAACTCATTGGCCTCTGCGATGGAAGCCTCCATTTCCTTAATAAGCATTGCAATATTCGCTTCTACAGAAGCAAGCTCGTTATGCAATGAGGCAATAGCCTGGGCATTGAGATTGTGTTTAAGAAAAAGTTATGGTCAACGCCGCGACAACAAATATTGATATCGCGATTTTATTCATTATAATACCTTCCCTGATTATTTCCGTTCAATCAAAAAGCTTATGTTTACATCCTTGTTAATCATTGTATTACAAATACTCGACCTTAAAAGCTGTAACCTACGCCGAAAAGGTACTTAGTATCGGTTTTGTGAGAACCAATAGCTGGTGTAGCGTCATAATCAAAGATAACCTTAAAAGTTGTAAACATTGTGCTGGTAAAATAGGCTCGAATTTCACCGGTTGATGTGAGATAATAATCAGAAACCTTGTCGATACTCGGATAATATGTCAGGTCATGTATAAACTTTACGTTTTTCATCAGCGTCTTGTCGAGGTTGTACCCAGCCTGAAATGACACTTCACTGTTGCTGTCGGTCTGGTTATCAAACTTCTCATAGAGAGAGGCCATACCAAATTCTGTCGAAAAATTCAGGTCTTCCGACTCAATCCACTGATAACCGGCACCGCCGCCGACAATCATCCTTCGGTCGAGTTCAGCAATTGCATCCTTTTCATATCGGCCGTCCACATATCCATACAGTTTTTTCGAAAAGAAGTAATCATACTTCGCCTTTGACCGCCACCAATGCTCTGTGGTGTCCTCGTCACCTGTTGTCTTATTCTCCTGCTTTGTTTTTGCATAATCGGCGCTAACCTGAGTACGGTCATTGTGAGCTCTTTTGCTCATATTAAAACTGCCGCTAATAGATTCGGATTTTGTATTGCCGTGCGTAGAAGTCAATCCGGCCGAAAGATTTCCCGTCCATTTTGGATCGGGCTTTGGGGGTGGATTTATCGAAGAAATGGAGGAAAGTTCAAAATCCTGAGCCTTAACCGTACCAGCCCCTTCGATGCCGAACTTGCCGGCTTCGGCGCTTACTATCTTTTGCAGCAGAACGGTATCGTCCTTGAGATGAACTGCAATAGGGTCATCTGTGCTGAAAGTCTGTATCTTGGATACGTCTATAGTGACCTTGCCGATAACATCCGATTTGAAAACCAGCTTGCCTTCCAAAAGGTGGTCGATTTTTCCTGTAAGACGGTCTCCATTTGTAAATATGAGCTCGTCTGCGTTAATTGACCGGACACAGAATAGAAGACAAAACACTAATACCAAAATTTGCCTGCGCATAATCATCCCCTTTCACCATAATTAATTCTAAAAACACTTACAACGAGCGTTATTTCAAATATCAAAAATAAATATATTCAATTCGACTAAACATCTCAGATGGCTTGTTGATTTCCATTCTTAATATGAACATCCCGCTGAGGAAACGGTATTGTTATATCATTTTCATCCAGAGCAAGCTTTATTTTTGTAGTCATATCGAAATATGTGTCCCAGTAATCTGCCGAGTTGACCCAGGGACGAACGACAAAATTGACACTGCTGTCGGCGAGCTCATTCACGGCTACTGTAGGACCGGGGTCATTGAGAACTCTGTCATCTGAAACCAGGACACCTTCGATTATCGTTTTGGCTTTTTTCAAGTCATCTTCATAGGAAATCCCGACGACTAAATCAACGCGCCTTGTTCCATTGGCAGTGTAATTCAAAACATTACCACCTGTTATCTGAGCGTTTGGGATTATCGCTCGTACATTATCAGGTGTATTAACAATCGTATTGAAAATCTGAATTTCCTTAACTGTTCCCTTGACACCGGCCGCTTCGATAAAATCTCCGACCTTAAAAGGACGGAAAATAATCATCAGAAAACCGGAAGCAAAGTTAGCAAGCGAGCCCTGCAGGGCCAAGCCTATAGCTAAACCCGCAGCACCCAAAGCCACCGCAAACTGAGCTGTCTCAATTCCGAGAGGTGCCGCAGCAGCCATAATTACGAATATTAACATAACTATATTGCTGAGATTCTTGAGAAATTTGGCCAATGTTTTGTCAATACGTGATTTAAGGAGTGCTTTTTCTATCGATTGTGAGATAAATTTTGCCAGCCATCGGCCAACAATAAAGATTATTAAAGCACCTACAATTTTTAATCCATATTGGGCTAAATATTCATAGACCCTCTGCATAATGGCTTCTATATCCATTATTATTTCCCTTCAAGAATTTCTATTCCTCTGAACCGGAAATATTATATGATTCTTGATTAATTTATCAAGACAAAAAATGATAAAAAACTTTCATGGTTTTTAGCGTTCTTTGCCGACCATCACTTTATCCTTACCGGGCGGCAAGAATGTGGATAATTGTAAAAAAAGTATTTGTATTGCGGTTTTTTTTATATTAAAATGCCGTATCGGCTCGGGGCGTGGCGCAGTTTGGCTAGCGCGCATGACTGGGGGTCATGAGGTCGCAGGTTCAAGTCCTGTCGCCCCGATTACACGCCTTCAATCATTTTATGATGTACGGCCTGGAATCGACCTTTAATGGCCCGTCCAATTTAATCGTTGCTGTAAATGGACCGGCTATGTTTTGGGGCTCTCGCCACGAGAGCGAACAGGTGCCGCCTCATCCATACTCGAAGCTGAAAGTACGGTTGTAAGAGCCATCTTTATTCTTGATATTGAGTTTTGGGGCCCGCGGCCTGGCACCGTTGCGGGTCAGTTCGATATGTTCGTCAAGACGCCCTTTGATTATTTGATTAAAGGAGTAATTTGAACCGCTCTTTCCTGCTTCCACGGTTGCGATGACAGGCTCGCCGATATCCAGCTTTGTCCGGTTGCTGTCATTGACTTCGAAGAGACCCTTATCACCGAAACTTTGTCCTGTCAATGCCCATGTGTTGCCTTCATCGCCTTTGCGTTCAATTCTCCAAAGACGGGTAGTATATTCTCCCACGGGCAGTTGCCCTACTCCCTTGTCAGGCTTAATATTGACAATCCCGTTTTCACCTTCAGCGGCAAACTGGCTAATCGTTTCCGGCAGGCCGACCGAACCGTAAACCACATCCTTATCCGTTATAGCTGTTGGGGCATTTTTCATCCGATACGTTGACACTGCCAACAGCCCAAATAGAATTAACCCTAAAGCTACCCAAATAAAAGATTTGTTTTGCATTTGTACACCTCAATGAATAACTAATGTATCAGCCATACCAATATGCTGCTTTATGCTTCACATTAGAGTGGTGTATTTTTTCAATAATTATTTTACAAAACACGGAGACTTTGCACAACATTTTTTCGTGAATTTTCTCTCAGTGCGATCCAACATCCACCAGGAAGTTTTTGTCATTTTCCTTATGTGGCTCCATTCGTTACGTGAACTCCTCTCTGTTGATGATCGTATAATATTACAGGGGGAATTAAACGCGGGCCGGGTTGTATTCCACTCTCCTCCACTTCTCGGCCTGCTTTTTTGTATATACAAAATCGATAAACCAGTCTTGACAGCTTCGAGTTTCAATCGTGTACTTCGGGTTAACGGCACGAGGCTTCAAGTTCAAGCCGGCCCTGATTGCAGTCCTATTTATTGCCGTCTTTAACGCGTTTAGCTTTACTAAATATAGCAAATCCCAATACGGCTAACAGTACCACTGCCGATATATGCCCAAGGATCGAAGGTTCCATCTGGTGCAAATGAGTCCGCACTGATGGGCCAAGCCCCGGAAACATTATATCGAGTAATATACCGGCCCCAAGGGCACTGACCGCGACCGTGAAAAGATAAACTATCGCCGTTCGTCCTCCCAGGGCCTTCCAGATTGTTGTAAAGGCGGCGGCATTGGTAGCCGGCCCGGTTATAAGGAATACCAGTGCGGCTCCCGGCGTTAGGCCTTTCAGTATCAACGCCGCGGCGACCGGTATCGAAGCTGTTGCACAGACATAAACCGGTATGCCCAAAAACATCATTACCACCATTGCGAAAATACCGGTGCCCAGCAGTTTTTCCGCGAACAGGTCATCCGGCACTAAAGCGGAAATACAGGCAGCAATAACAAGGCCGATTAGCATTGCCATGCCAATATCGCGCGGCAATGTAACAAAGCCGTATTTTAATCCTCTGAAAATCCGGCTGGTTTTATTTGAACTACTGCAACACTCATCCGAACAAGCTTCTTTCGGGTGATCCGAATCCTCTTTATCCCGGTCAAACACATTGACTAACGTACCGCCGACAATACCTGTGACAAATGCTGCTGCCGGTCTGAAGACGGCAAAAACCGGGCCGAGAAGACTTAAAGTAGCAAAGATGCTGTCAACACCCGTTTGAGGCGTGGACAGTAAAAACGATATTGTGGAGCCTTTGCCTGCTCCGTGTTTGTGCAGTGATATTGATACAGGAATAACACCGCACGAGCACAAAGGCAGCGGAACTCCGAAAAGCGATGCTTTTACCAAAGGCCATATCCCCCCTCCGCCCAGATGTTTTTCTACGAAACGCTGTGATATAAGCACCGAAAGAGTTCCCGCCACAAAAAAACCGAAAAGCAGGTATGGCGACATCTCTGCTGCGGTATTCCAAAAACCAACGATTATCGACCTGGCAAAATCAAGCATTATTCACCTATTTTTTGAAAGGATCGGCTCACTTTCTATTGTCTGTGTTGCACTGACGTTACCCTGCAAATCTATTGTAACATCTTCAAAACTCATTTCGTTTCCGTTTTCAGCAATGGCCTGTTGTGCAATATGAGTAAGACCCGTGCAGCACGGCACTTCCATATGGATGACGGTTAAACTGTTTAGTTTATTGGCTTTTAATATTGACGCGAGTTTCTCAATGTAAAAATCAACGTTATCCAGTTTCGGACAGCCCACAGCAATACTGTTGCCTTTCAAAAACCTGTTGTGAAAATCGCCCATTGCAAACGGCACACAATCTGCCACAAGCAGCAGATCGGCGTTGGCAAAATAAGGGGCCGATGGGGGCACCAGCTTCAACTGCACAGGCCACTGGTTTAGCTGTGAAGGGACCTGAGCCGTAGAATCTGTGGCCGGGCTTTTTACTTTTAACTTCCGGGCCCTCATACCCGGGCATACGAAATCGGTTTGCTTGTTATTCTCTTGTTTCCCGGCCAGATGTGCTTTGGTTGCTTCCTCGTCAAAATCGGCGGCCTGCCGCTTTTCGATTATTATTGCGTCCTCGGGACAATGACCAATGCAGGCCCCCAGACCGTCACAATAAATTTCACTGACCAATTTGGCTTTTCCGTTGACTATCTCTATAGCACCTTCGGCACAGGCGGCCACACATTGACCGCATCCGTTACATTTTTCTTCGTCAATTTTTACGATGTTACGCAGGCCCATCTTGAAATACCTCATTATTTTAGCATCTCGGCCAAATCTTCCTCGACATTACCAATCGGCTTGATGTCGAATTTCTCCACGAGAATGTTCAAAACATTTTCACTGAGAAAAGCCGGCAAACTCGGGCCAAGTCTTATGTTCTTTATCCCCAAATGCAGCAGCGTAAGCAGAATTGCAACTGCTTTCTGCTCATACCATGAAACTACGAGTGAAAGAGGTAAATCGTTTACACCACAATCAAAGGCCTCGGCGAGCGCGCTTGCAATCATAATTGCTGAATAACAATCATTGCATTGTCCGGTATCTACCAAACGAGGAATTCCGTCGATATCGCCGTAATCATGTGCATTCAGCCGGTACTTTCCGCATGCCGCCGTCAGTATCACGCAATCATCAGGGACTTTTTCTGCAAGTTCGGTAAAGTAGTTACGTCCCGGTTTTGCACCGTCACAGCCGCCGATAAAGAAGAAATGTTTAATCTTGCCGGCCTTTATCGCCCCTACAATTTTTTCCGCAAGGCCGAGTACCACCGTATAATGGAATCCTGTACTCAGCGTTCCCTGGGAATTCTCCGGCAGCGGCGGCTGGGACAGGGCCTTTTCAATAACCTCACTGAAATCTCTGTTCTTGATGTGTTTGACCCCTGCGGCGCCGGCTATCCCGCACGTAAAGATTCTGTCCTTATAAGAGTCTTTTGGAATCATAATGCAGTTGGTAGTAACTAAAATCGCACCACTGAACTGGTCGAACTCTGTCTTCTGATTTTGCCAGGCTGTACCGTAGTTGCCCACAAGATGCCTGAACTTTCTAAGTTCCGGATAACCGTGAGCTGGAAGCATTTCACCGTGAGTGTAAATGTTAATTCCTTTTCCCTCGGTCTGCTTTAATAACTCATAAAGATCAAGCAGGTCATGACCGGTAACAACGATTCCCGGCCCGGCCTTCGTACCGGTCGGCACTATTGCAGGTGTTGGTTTACCGAAGGTCGATGTGTGTGCATCGTTAAGCATTTTCATCACGCGAAGATTCATCTCGCCGGCTTTGAGGCACAGCTCAAGATACCGATTGAGATCAAAGTCAACATTCGTCAGCGTTGAGAACATTGCTTCGTGCATAAATGCATCCACCTCATCGTCCCTTTGCCCAAGCTCACGGGCATGATATGCGTAAGCAGCTATACCTTTTAGCCCGAATATGAGCGTATCCTGCAAACTCTGAATGTCCTGGTCTTTGCCGCAAACTCCGACTTTGGTACATCCGGTACCGCCCGCGGCTTGTTCACATTGATAACAAAACATAATACTCCTTTCATTTTTCCAATATATTTTTTATGTCAGCTTTTCCCGCATAACTTTCAGGTTCTTTACGACGTCAACCCCCATGCACTGCTCGGCGTATTGACACCATTCGGCGCAGCCGAGGTCTATCTTTGGATTAATGACCATTTGTCCGCACTTGCGGCATTTTAACTTCGGCTCATCCTTGAAAAACTCGACGGTTTTACCGCAGCCCGGGCACTGCACTTCAAAAATATCTTCCGGTTTCCAAAATCTCTGATCTTGTCCTGGACATCTGAACATATTTGCGCCTCTGTTTATTTCAAAAAAATTGCACCTTTTTTATGCACGAATCATAGTTAGTAACATCTTGAACTTTTCCCGGGCCGTAACTGAATGTGGCACATTGCCCGGCATGATGATAATCTCTCCGGCTGCAACCTGTTTAGCTTGGCCATCTATAGTCAATTGACAATCACCATCGAGAACCTGTACGACGGCGTCATAAGGTACCGTATGTTCGCTTAATTGTTGGCCCTTATCAAAGGCGAACAGTGTGATTGTTCCCGCCGATTTATCCAGTATTGTTTTGCTTACAATGGAATCGGCGGAATATTCGACCAAATCCGCCAGGTTTTGCCCATTACTGACACATAACTCAAGAGTACCGGCCCTTTCCTTTTCACAGGTCATTTTCTTCTCCTTTTGTTCTTTGACTTGCTTTTTTTCGAACCTTGATGCTGTAGCAGCTCATCTAACGTAATACTTCGAAGATAATCGCTTATGCTCTTTTGAAGCTTGGTAAGTTTTGCGTTTATGGGACAGCGATTTTGTTTCGGGCAGACATTCTTTGCCAACAAGCACCTGCTTAAACTTAAGGGTCCCTGGATGGTCACGATAATTTCAGCTAAATTTATTTTTGCCGGCTTTCTGCTTAAAGCAAAGCCACCGTTCGGCCCCATGGTGCTTTTTACAAGCCCGGCATTATTAAGTCTCTGCATCAGCTTGCATGCAAGCTGGTAAGAGATATCCTCAGATTGAGATATATCCCTCGTCGATACGGGATCCTTGCCGTAGTGTCCGGCCAGGTTCACCATTGCTCGCAGAGCATAATCTGTGTTGCGTCTTATTATATCCATCTTTAAACCATAGAAATCTTCGTCTTATATAAGACTATTATAGTCCAATACAATTTGTTCGTCAATATATAAAAAATATTTTTTTAAAAAAGTGAATAATTTGCTTAGTTGTTAATTGTTATCCTTAGAAAACACCGCTATTTGCTTAATTAAGCCCTTTTTATGCATCTTTGTTAAAGAGAAAAAAACTTGGAAAAAACCACAAAAAACAACATTATTACCTGATATCCTAAATATAGGACTAATATAGTCCTAATAGCTCTGTGCGTCAATAAAAAAGGAACGTTTTGGGAAACAATAAATGTTTGTAGGGGTGAAATACCGTCTCAATCGCTTACAGTGGTCTTTCCGTTTAGGCTAATAATTATACGCTTTTCGATGTTTTTGGCCGATTCAAAACGGTATTCGTTTTGCCCTTTTAATATCACCTGTTTTTTGTCGGAAATTATTTCAATATCCTGCTCAGGATTCCTTTCGCTGATAATATTAGCTAACAAGAAGGCCTTTTCGAGCCCGTCGCCGGTCTTGTAGTTCACAACTTCATCGGGTTGAGCCAATCGCTTGCCGTCGTAGATAGAAGTATTTTTCATTTGTTCAAGCCACGTGTATGTTTCTTCCAGAGATATGGCTTCCGCTGTTTTAACCGAGACCGGATTACGCTCTACCGCTGCTTTGATAAACGGTTCCCATTTACAGCTTTCCATATCACGATATGAATAAAAAGCAAGGTCGGCCGTGGAATTGCTTTGGCGCATTTCTTTCAGAGAATCAATTATCTGTTCCCTGTTTAGCTCTGTGGATATTTCAATCGGCTCAGTGGGCAGGTAATTCTTATCCGAAGACGGCAGCTTTGCTTCGATGTGTATAAAATCGGCCAACTCATCCAAAAACCGTTGTGCCTCCGGGATAATCGGCTCTATAAATCTTCTAAATGCCGCTTTGCCCTCGGTGCTTCTGATGTCGGGCTTTTGCCGTTCCATAAAACCGTCAAGCTCATCACAACGGATTCTTCCCGGCAGTTGATACCTGACGAAGTCTTCATCCGAAATCTCAGCGAGCAGTTTATCGAAGGTTTTGTCGGCTACTCTGTAATTACTGCCGTGCTCATAATGGAAAAGAACCTCTGCCTTTAAGAATTGTGCCTGTCCATGACATTCGCGGCAGACCTGAAAAAACTTCTGATAGTCCCTGTTGGAACGAAGAAAATTTGCGAAGATGGACAGTGATAGCTCCGCCGATAAATAAGAATCGAGTTTTTTCCTGAAGTCCTGATAAGACTTTTTTTCTATCGTGGCATCCTTATACAAACAATGTACATAGCCTGAAGAATGGGCCAAGATTGTAACGTTTTCGTTACGCAGCGCCCGCCGGGCCTTGTTGGAAATGGCTGTTCCGTTGAACCACATCGTTTTCGTAACGAGTCTTCGATTGTTGGTTAAAATCCCGTCCTGTAAGTCGAGGAAATTTTGGGAATGCAACGGCGTAAGTATCATATAGATATCTTCCAGCGGTATTTGGCATACGATAAACGCCGCCGCCGCATAAAGTGCCGCAAGGGATACACATTCCCCTGCCGCGCTATGATAACCTTCTTTAAGACGAAAGGCGTTCATCGCCTCGACTGTTTCCGTCTTCCAGTATGGGATTTTATCGCTGTCATATTTATCGAGACCGAAGTGCCGGCGAATATCTACATCAAAATAATATTTGTCGCCCTGATAGCCGAACAGCGCATTGCTTTTGGCGATGTCTTCTGGGGAAATAAACTTCTCGAATCGCTTGATCTCTTCGGCCTTGTTCGTCAGCCCCCATGTCTCAAGGTCGAGATTAAAATCAATCTCGTCCATTATGAATTGCCTTAGCCGCATCAGTTTGCGATAGCTGTTCTTGCCCCGTAGTTTTTTGAAACAGTCCTGCTGCCGCCACTGCCAGATAATCGGGCTCATAATATTAGCTAAAACAAGGCTGTACATCAACTCCGGAAATACGAAGATTTCCATATCCGAAAGAGTTATGGCGGAAGTATATTTTTCTAATTGCTCCGAATTCATTTCCCGTTTTAATGTCTCATTTTTCCGAATTTTTCAGGTTGTCCGGCATACCCTCAATATATGTTCTTATGTCATCTCGCACCCTTCTAAAAGTTTCTAAAATATCTTCTTCGCTGCCGGTGGCAAAATACGGGTCTTCGAAGGGCCTGTGGAACCCCTTGGCTTTACCGGTAAATGCCGGACAATTCTCTGCTGCATTGTCGCATAATGTTATTATATAATCAAAGTCTATTTCCGAGAATTCGTCAAGGTGCCGGGATTTGTGCATTGAAATGTCGACCCCCGACTCGGCCATTACTTTTATTGCTCTGGAGCTGACTCCTATAGGGCGGATCCCCGCCGAGTACGCATCAATGATATTTCCTTTTAAGTGCCTGGCCCATCCTTCGGCCATTTGGCTTCGACATGAATTGCCCGTACAAAGAAATAATACCTTTATGTTCTCTTTATCACCGCACATAAATACTCCATATTCGGGCAATAACAGCCCTGCCCGGAGAACTGATTATTGACGACATAACGGGAACAGCTCACAATTCCGGCAGGCGTTGTGATATCTGCCGTTACAGTTTTCCACAATCCCGATTCTGCTCAATGCGAAGTCGAATTTTACCGGGTCGGCCGGCTCAATTTCAGCAAAGCACTCAGTTATTTGTATTGCTGTTGATAAAGAAACAGCCTTTCGGTTGTAAAATCCTAATATCCTGCACAACCTTCCCATATGCACATCGATCGGGACAATAAGTTCGGCCTTGTCAATCGATTTCCAAAGCCCTGTATCAACATCATCATCACGGACCATCCACCTCAGAAAAAGATTAAGCCGCTTACATGCGCTGCCATTGGACGGATCGACTAACAAATACTTCAATCCTCGGCTTGCCTTACCTTTATGCTCAGAAGCATGCATATTTAGAAGTGAATTGCAGAACTTAGACAAGCCGCTAATGATGTTTATGTCATCCGGGTTGCAGCCCTGAATGAAAAACTTCTCGATGCTGGAATGCCGGTTCAGAACTTTCTTGAAGCACATCAGTAAATCCGAAATGTCCTGGCCCGTGGTGAAGCGGTGCTTAAAGCCGCTTAGTTTTTTCCGTTCGGTTTTGCCAAAACCTCTTACAAAATCAGATGGACTATTCCCCATGCGTTCGAACAGGTTGGTCAGGCTTTTTTGGATCTGTTCGACCCGCCCATAGGCAAGAACCGCCGACAAGAAAGCAATAATCTCTCTATCCGAGGGTTTGTCATATCGATAGACGAACTGCAGCGGGTCCGGCTTTATTAAATCACGATGGTTGTACTTTTTGTACAACTTATCCAGTACGTTTTTTATTGCTGCTCTTTTAGAAACTTTTTCCATTTGTTGATATGCCCGTCTTCATCGGCCTGGTCTTTTTCAATGACCTTGCGGGTATCTTCGTCCCACTCTATTGTCTTGAGAAGTTCGGCATAATGGTGGACAGCTTTTGTTTCGACCCAAATGCCTGTTTTGAGAATTGCTTTTCTGCCCAAAAGTCGCGAAAAAAAGCCGAACGAAAAGCCGACACACCAGTATGTCCATCTGATTATACCGGGCTTGAAGCCATATTCGTAGAGCTTGACCTGGAAATCCTGGTAGTGTGTCATCTCATTACACATAGCGGCTGTTAATTGACGATTTAATTCACAATTCTCTCCGGTAATCTGAAATCGGTAGATTGTCTGTGCCATAAGCTCCAGTGTATGCAATGTCAGAAGCCCTTTCTTTATAGCTGCCAGCCTGGCGGGTTCCATCCCCCGGCCTCTCATCTTGAAATCATCGTTGCACATCTGAGGTCGAACGATGGAGATATCATAAGATGCCGGCTCTTGTGTATTTTGATTACACATTTTTCAATTTTCTCCATTTGCTGCAAATAAAAACTCTCAGGACATCTCGATACCCTGTCGATAATGGCAAGGCTGCTTTTCGGTCTTCGCCCTTTCTCCTGCTATATGGCCTCATTCATTAAGCAGTTTTCGCCATTTTCGCCCATCCGATTCTATGAGATTGTCCGCCGCCGGGAAGCTCTCGGCCCCCGCCGGATATTTGTAAAGTTCATAGCCGTCTTTTTCCCATGCCTGCATTATCGGCGTCAATAACCGCCATGCCGTTTCTATTCCATCCTGTCTTGTGAAAAGCGTCTGATCGCCGACCATACAATCCAGCAATAGTCTCTGGTATGCTTCCGGAGGTTCGGCCTCGAATAGTTCATTGTAGTTGAAGTTCATCGTTAGCGTACTCATACACGTTTTCGCCCCCGGGCGCTTTGCCTGAAAGCTCAGGGAAATTCCTTCCTCCGGCTGTATTCGCATCACAAGAACATTGGCCGGCAGCTCATCGAGACCGACAGATGAAAACATAGAGTACGGGACTTTTTTGAAAGTAATTGCTATTTCCGTTTCCTTTACTGCCATTCGCTTACCGGTTCTAAGGTAAAAGGGAACTCCCTTCCATCGCCAGTTATCGATAAACATTTTAGCCGCAATATAGGTCTCTGTTGTAGATTCTGCTCTTACTCCTGGTTCTTCCAGGTACCCGTGGACGGTGCTCCCTTTTATTGGACCGGAAACATATTGTCCTCGTACACAAAGTTCATCCAGTCTATTTGCATCGAACGCTCGAACCGACCGGAGCAGCTTGACCTTCTCATCACGGATATGGTCCCCCTCGAAAGATATCGGTGATTCCATTGCCACCAGGGCGAGCATTTGAAGTATATGATTCTGGAACATATCTCGAAGGGCGCCGCTTTTATCGTAGTAGCTTGCTCGATGCTCAACGTCGCTGGATTCTGCTATTGTAATCTGTACGTGGTCGATGTAATTGCGGTTCCAGACGGGCTCGAAAATAGTATTCGCAAACCGGAACATCAAAATATTTTGAACGGTCTCCTTACCAAGATAATGGTCTATGCGGTAGATTTGAGATTCGTTAAAACACCGGTGGATTTTGTTATTCAATTCAACGGCACTTTGCAGGTCTTTGCCGAATGGTTTTTCGATGACCAGCTTAATCTGCTGCTTCGATTGGAGCTTTTTCGTACAAGCTATTCCTGCCGGGGCAAGATGTTCTATTATCGTAGTGTATAAAAAAGGAGGCACCGAAAGATAGTATATCAGGCTTTCATATACATTATGTTTTTTATCTAACTCTGCAAGTCTGGCCTTAATGTTTTCGTAAAAGAGTGCATCATTGTAATCGCCGTCTATATAATAAAGCTTACTTACAAATGCGTCTAATTTACCGGGGGATATTGGGTCGGATTTCTCTCGTATTGACTGCTCCGCATTTTTGCGGAATTCTTCATCTGAGAATTTTTTTCGACCGCAGCCTAACAGATAAAATCTATCGTCGAGTAAATCCCGCGCAAAAAGCTGGTAAATGCTCACAAGCAGTTTCCTGCCGAACAAATCACCTGATGCACCAAAAACAACGAATGCAATAGGGCCCGGTACAGTTTCAGCACAGAGAATATCCCTCTTATCTATTGTCGGCTTAATTTCCGGCATAGCAAATATTCCCTATATTATTTGGAATTAAATACAAAGTATGGTCAAACCGCAATAGTGTTCAGTCATCCACCGGCTCAAATTCTTCTTTGCCAACCCCGCAATCAGGACATACCCAATCATCAGGCAAATCTTCAAAAGCAGTTCCCGCTTCGATATCATTGTCAGGATCACCGATGGCCGGGTCGTAAATATATCCACACATAATACATTTATACTTTTTCATGTTCTTATCTCCTTGATTTGATATTTTCTTTGGTTTCTTTTCTATGTAAGTAGCCGCTGTTCGTGGTGTCCTGCCGTGTTTGACGTCCCGATAGTAAGTGTATGTCATTGGTATTTTATTCTCATCGATAGTTCCACAAGCTGTAATCTTGCCGATAAAAAGTGTGTGTGTTTCAATTTCGAAGGCTTCGAGAACTTCGGCTTCGATGAAACCGACCACATTTTCCAGTACTATCGGCGCACCGGTTTGACCTGTTTTGTATGTTACTTGTTCGAATTTGTCAATATCTCTGCCGGTTCTGAATCCAAATTTGCCTAAGAAAGCCATAGGTGTACTTTCAGCAAGGATAGATACGGCGAAAACTCTGCTGTTGGTAATATACTCGTGTGTTAAATTTTGTTTACTGACACTTACAGCCACCATTGGCGGCTCAGGGACAATCTGAAATACGGTATTGACAATACAGCCGTCGAATTTACCGACCTCGCTCTTGCTTTCGCAAGAAAGCGCAGTGGCAGGCGAGCTTATTATGCACATTGGATAGCTTAGATTGAAAAGAGACTTGAGGTCTAACATCCATATCTCCGAAGCCAATTGGTTTATTCTCGCTGTTTCAGCGCCTGGTTGAGAATCTTAATGTGATGCATATAGCGGGTTCATTAAATAGTTCTGCCGCTTTACGGTAAAACTTCGCACCGTTTCGTTCAATTTGTTCGGCAATTTCGAATACTTCGATGGCGTTAAGTGCAACAGTCATTGCTCTACTTTAATTACCCCAGTGGCAGCGTATATGCTTATTTCAAAGCCTCCATTTTTTGGCTCAAAATAGCGATGTGGCTTATTTCTTCTTTAATTATGGCCTCAACCTTGTCTTTGCCGGCCTTGCGTGATACGGATTCTTTCAGGCCGGCGTAAAAAGCAATAGAGTCTCTTTCCATGCCCATGGCCATTTTCAGAACCTCATCAGGTGTATCCAGATTACCTAATTGGTTGACAGGGTCGGATTTGATATTAAAAATGTGTTCATCAGCCATTGCCTGTAGATACAACTGCGCCTGGCCGTCGGGGTCGAAAACAAGTGGCTCTGCTTCTGTCCCGGAAAGTTCCGAACGCATGGCTGCAAAGGTTTTCTCGTGCTGGTCTTCCATTGCCGCGAGTTCTAACAGCAATTGACCGACTTCGGAGAACTTTTCCGCCGCGGCACGGTAAAACCTGGCTCCGTTTCGCTCTATCTGTTCGGCCATCTCAAAAACTTCATCGGCGTTAAATGGCATTCCCATTGTTCTGTCCCTTTCAGTTGCGGGTAGGATAACTACTTACTGATTCAACTCAAAGTCAATTTTATACACGGCCTGATTAAATTCTGCCTTTGATGATTAACTCAAATCGACATTCTTTCTATATACTTCAAAGCTGATAATCTCAAGTTTAATTCGGTAATATGGCTCATCTCTTCGTTGATGATTTCATCGACCTTATTCTTGCCGGCTGTCGCAGGAACATAATTCTTAAGCCCGAGATAGAAAATGATGCTGTCTTTTTCAGACTCGATAGCATAATTTAGAATGTCCTCTATGGTTCCTTTATCTTTCAGTTGCTCAGCGGGGTCTTTTTTAGGATCGAAAATACGGCTGTCGGCAATCTTCTGAAGGTACAAGGCCATTTCATTTTCCGGGTCGAATGTTATCATGTCCCATTCCTTGGTCGAGATCTGTTTTCTCATATTGGCATAACTTTCTTCGTGTTCCTTTTCGAACTCGGCAAGGCTCAGTAGTATTTGACACATTTTTTCGTCGGAAAGAGCTTCTGCTGCTTTGCGATAGAAGCTGACTGAATTTCTTTCAATCCGTTCCGCTATTTCAAAGACTTCAATGGCATTAAAAGAAATGCTCACTGTTATTCTCCTTCTGTTGCTGGAGGTGTAAAAACTCGTTGTCCCAGCTCCCGGTCTAACATAAACATTCCACCCGGTGCGTTTTCCATCATTTTTAGTTGCTGAACTATTCCGTCGGCGGAAGACTCTTCTTCGACCTGCTCATTTACAAACCACTGCAGAAAGCTGTTAGTAGCGTGGTCTTTTTCTTTGATAGCTAAATCCACTAAGTCGTTAATCAGGCCGGTTACTTTTTGTTCGTGTTTGTAAACCGCATTGAAAACCGCTAATGCTGAGTCCCATTCTGTCTGCGGACCTTCTATGGCCTTCAGTATTGCTCTGCCGCCCCGTTCGCTTATGAACTCATAAATCTTCGTCGCATGTGTTACTTCTTCCTGTGTCTGTACTCTCATCCAGTTGGCAAAACCATTTAAGTTCTGGGCCTTAAAATATGACTCCATTGACAAGTACAGATATGCCGAATACAACTCTGCGTTGACCTGCTCGTTCAGGGCATCTTCCATCTTTTTGCTTATCATTTCTTACCCTTTCCACAGACCGTGAACATTGCAATACTCTCTTGCACCGACAGAACCGGCCTCGACGTTAAATACTGCTTCGGGCTCACCGCCGGGTTCGAGGAATTGCCGATATGCCTTGCCGTCGGCGAGCAGCTCAATCCACTCGATATAATGTTTTTCTTCCATAGGATGCGGCACAGAACCGACCTTGACTTTATAGCCGCCGTCGATTTTTTCGATTACTGGTACGTGCTTTTCTGTTGTTGCATCGGCTGTTTTTTCATCCAGAAGCTCCATCGGCTTACCGCAGCAGACCAGCTCACCCGCCCCTCCGTGAAGCACCTCTACAATATTACCGCAAACGGCGCATTTATAAATTTGAAGTTTTTTAGCCATAATCAATTCCTTTCGTGATTCGAAAATACTAATTTGTGATTCCAATTTCCTTGTGCCTGGCAAGAATTTCATCAGCGAGATTCTCAAGGGCGGCAAAGTCGCTCTCTTTGGCATCGCCCTTTGCTAATATCGGCTCAAGGATTTCTGCCTTTAGATTTGTCAACATACTCGTCAATTGCTCAACCATTTTGCCGCCCCAGCCGTAAGAGCCGATTATGGAGGCAAATTTGGTCTTGGGTCTAAGTGCATTGGCCAGAAAAGTCGCGTAGGCAGCACTCGGATGCGGCCCAACAAGAACCGTAGGAGAGCCGATAACCACCGTTGCTGCATCTACCAGCGCCATCGCAAGTTTGCCTATATCGACCGTTGAAAGCTCGAATTGCCTTACAGTGATACCTCTTTCGATCAAAGCTTCGGTGAAATATGACACCATTTTGGCCGTGCTGCCGTGCATGGAAACATAAGCAACTACCACCTCGTTTTTAACGGCATCAGAAATCCAGTCTTTATATGCGTCTATAATGAACTTGGGATTGTCATGTACAGGTCCGTGACTCGGAGCAATAATCTCTATATCTAAGTCTTCAAGTTTTGCAAGGTTGTTTTTTATCTGCCGTCTGAATGGCATCATAATCTCGGCGTAATAACGCTTTGCCGATTCATATACCACCGCCTCATCATCAACGAACAAGCTGCTTGAAGCCAGATGAGCCCCAAAAAAATCGCACGAAAAAAGTATCTTGTCCTCTTTAAGATACGTGCCCATAGTTTCCGGCCAGTGAACCCATGGAGTATAGACAAACTGTAAAGTCTTGTCACCTAATGACAGCTCCTGGCCGTCTTCAACCGTGATAAATATATCATCTTCTATGCCGAGAAGGTCAATCAGCATGACCTTACACTTGGGATTTGTGACCACCTTTGCGTCCGGATATATTAATAACACATCAGGTAGAGAGCCCGAATGGTCCTGCTCTGCATGGTGCGCAATAATGTAGTCGATTTTATTAATCCCGAGCCTTAAAAGGTTGTCTAATAAAACTTCAGTCTTGGAAGGGTCCACCGTATCCAACAATGCTGCTTTCTCATTGCCCCGTACCACATAAGAATTATAACTGGTACCATCCGGCAGCGGAATAAGCCTGTCGAATAGTCTGGCGTCCCAGTCAATTGCACCGACGGCGTAAATGTTTGGTTTTAATTGTCTCATTTTGCTGTTTCTTTAGCTGCAGTTAGTGCTGCTTCATAATCGGGTTCATTCGTTAGTTCATCAACTATCTCTATGTAACGAATAATACCCTCTTTGTCCACAACAAATACTGTTCGGGCCAAAAGTCGCAGTTCTTTTATCAGAACGCCGAATCCAGTGCCTAATTCAGCTTTTACATGGTCTGACAGTGTCTGAACATTTTCCACGTTTGCTGAACCGCACCAGCGTTTCTGGGCAAACGGAAGGTCCATGCTGATAGTCAATACGACTAAATCATCACCCAGCGATGCGGCCTGCTCATTGAACTTCCTCGTCTGGATATCACATACAGGCGTATCCAGAGACGGAACTGTGCAGATTACGCAAACCTTTCCCCGAAAGCCGGAGAGCTTCACTTCTGACAAATCGTTGGCTAAGACCGCTGCGTCCGGAGCTTTATCACCGACCTTAATCTCATTGCCCACCAGTGTTAGAGGATTACCCTTGAATTTTACCACATCTTTTCTTTCCGCCATATTCTCACCTGTTTCCCTTCAATGTTTATGTTCGCTCAGGGCGACCTTGCCCGAATATGCATCATGGAACTGGTTCAGTAAAGTTCTTAGTTTTTCCACGTTGGCTGTATCGGTGGTCTGCTTTGCCTTCATAGTAGTAACAAGCATTTCATGCAGCAATGTCAGCTTTTTAATATATTTATTATATTCCTGAACATTACCTTCCGATGCTATTTTGATACGTTGCGCCATAAAATAATAGGTTATGATATGGCTCAATTCGTCGGCGTGTGCCTCTTTGTTGTTTACCCAGCGAACAATCTGGTTCATATCTGCTTTTCCCTGGATTGAAAGGAGCTTTATCTGCTTCATCGATTTCTCGATTGTTGTAATGTGCTCGGCGATCGCATTAAACCGGGCCTCATCGTCGTATATTCCGCAGGGTATCTGACAGTGCGAATACGCCAATGAGCCGAACACAACAGCCGACACAAATAAAGCGACCAATAAGATTTTCTTGTTTTTTCTGCTTTTCATTGTCCCCACCTTTCATCTATCTATTTGACATTAATAATTTGTAGCTTCCAGCTCAAAATGGGCCTGCGGATGCGCACAGGCCGGGCACGTGTTCGGTGCCTCCAAACCTTCGTGTACATAACCGCAGTTCCTGCAAACCCATCTGACTGGTTTTTCCCCTTTGAATACCTTCCCGTCCTGGATATTTTTCTCAAGAGCTAAATACCTGTCTCTGTGGCGGGCCTCGGCGACGGCAATATTTCTGAAAACCCCTGCAATATCCTTAAACCCCTCTTCATCTGCGACCTTCGCGAATTCAGGATACATCGAGGTCGTTTCATAATCTTCTCCGGCCGCTGCTTCTTTTAAATTTTCCACTGTAGTGCCTATCTTGCCGGCTGGAAAGCCTGCCGTTATTTCAACCTCTCCGCCCTGGAGAAACTTGAACTCACGCTTGGCATGTTCCTTCTCCTGGTTGGCCGTCTCTTCGAAAATAGCCGATATCTGCACGTATCCTTCTTTCTTCGCCTGGCTGGCAAAATATGTGTATCTGTTTCTGGCTTGTGATTCACCTGCGAATGCCGCTAATAGATTCTTTTCTGTCTTACTCCCTTTCAGTTCCATTTGTTACCTCTCTTTCTTAAAAATGTTAACATCTTCTGCAAAATAGAGGTTAGGCATACTTTGAAAAGAAAAAATTTTCTTCTGATTTTTTCTTTTTAAAAAATAAATTATTGTTCGGCAAGCAGCGATTTGATTATTTAAAAAATTCAAAAACCTGATTTTCTTAAATAATATATGCCTAACCTCAATTTTGCATAACTCTATAAAACATTTACTAACTCGATCATTCTACCTACACAAATCGCATAATCCCTCGACATATACGGTTTTTCTAAGCACTGTAAATTTTTCACTCAGTTCCGATGGCAATTTTATATTATCAAAGGGTTTATGGTGAAAATCAATAATTCTTTTGCATTTTACGCACTTAAAATGCTGATGTTCGTGTAATCCACCGTCAAACCGCCTGGCGTCCCCGGAGCCTGCTACCGTAAAGGCAGCGCCAATCTCATTGAGCGTCAATAGTGTCCTGTTGACCGTGTCCAGCGATATACTCGGAAATGTCTTTTTTACTTTCTCGTACAGCATCTCCGCGGAAGGATGCTCATCTGTCTGCAGAAGCTCTCTGTATATCGCTATCCTCTGCGGAGTAACTTTCAGGCCTGCCTCCCTGCATTGAGACGTAAATTGCATGGTCTTTTCGTCTAATTCGATATTATTGATTTTGTTTTTTTCTTCATTCATAATCGCTACTAAATAGTATTTACTCCTATCTGTCAATAGTGTTCTAAAAAAATTAAAAAATATTTTGATTCCCAATCACACCTTTTTAAATGCCCTTTTAATCAGTTATGTAGGGAATTACATATTTTGATATATAGGCTTATACGAATTTAGAAATGACTCTGAGCTTTTACCGAGATATGATTTATCAACAAAACCCGGGCCAGTATGCTCAAATCTGTTTTAAGCGTGTTCTGAAATGACAGTCTTTCACTTTTATCGCCCCTGCCCGGTGGTTTCCAAAACCGTCTGCCACAAGTGGCCGTCAGGGTCAACCTTCTTTTTCTTCAGGATAGTAAGTGATATGGGGATATGAACAAAGTATTGGTTCCAGTACCCGACCACCATATTCGTTCGGCCGGACATACCCGCATGGACTGCATTTTGACCGAGTAATACGCAAAAAGCCGCGTCGTTCGAATCGGTAGGTAAGCTGCGAATCATATAACTGGGGTCTATATATTTCAAGCTGACCGGCTTGTTCTTTTCTGCAAAATACTGTGTTATTCTTTCTTTCAAAATAAGCCCGATGTCCTCTCGTATAATATTACCGGAAGCATCCTTCTTTTGAACACCATCTGTTGCAGTTATTTGCTTGCCTACGCCTTCGGCTACGACTATTACTGCGTGGTGTTTTCTATCCAACCGGTTTTCCAGTGCCTGCAAAAATCCGTTCTCTCCTTCCAGTACAAAAGGCGCTTCCGGAATAAAGCAGAAGTTCACGTCGCTGTTTGCCAATGTCGCGTAAGCTGCTATAAAGCCCGAATCTCTACCCATAAGTTTCACCAATCCGATACCGTTCCAGGCGCCTTTGGCTTCTGCGTGTGCGCAGTGAATTGCCGGCCTTGACGCCTCAACTGCTGTCGAGAAGCCGAAGGATTGCTCTATGCCGCAGATGTCATTGTCGATTGTCTTCGGAATGCCGATAACCGAAATTTTGAGCCCTCTTTTCTTGATTGTGGTATTAAGGTCGTGTGCCCCTCGAAGCGTACCATCTCCGCCGATGACAAATAATAGTTCGACCCCCATCTTCTCCAGGGTATCGACCATATCATCGGACTCCTGCGGACCGCGGGAAGATGATAAAATATCCCCCCCTTTAAGATGAATATCATCTACCGATTCGGGCGTTAGTAAAAGAGGCTCCTTGGGAGCTTTGGAAGATAGACCCATATATCCGTAACGAAAACCATAAACTGCATTAACTTTGTATTGCCAGAGCAGGCTGAGAGTGATTGTTCGGATAACATCGTTAAGGCCGGGGCACAATCCACCGCACGTTACGATCCCGCAGGTTAGCTTTTCCGGCTCGAAGTATATATTCCGGCGAGGCCCCGCCCTCTCGAACATCGGAAGGGCTTTTCCGCGGCCGGTGAATGTTTGCAGGTCCTCGGAATGTGTGTACAGCAGAACCTTCTCACTGTCATCGACAAAACCGCACCCACCTTCCGCCAGCGGCGAATCTGTCCTTGGCGGGCCAAGTGTATCAATTGACAAATCAGGCAGCTCGTCTGGTCTTAAGCTAAAGGCATCCATTTACTGTTTACTCCAGATACGCGAACCACATTGTTATGTCTCCTTCACTTTTACTACGTGATTTTCAATGCCCAGGTTGCTATTTTTTACCTTACAAACAAACAACTTGCCAGTAAAAAGTCCCCGCAATCCGATTTAGAGAAGGATTTGGTAAGTCCACTCTTG
Organism: uncultured Pirellulales bacterium; assembly: GCA_964653075.1. Classification (GTDB taxonomy): domain Bacteria; phylum Planctomycetota; class Phycisphaerae; order Sedimentisphaerales; family Anaerobacaceae; genus NIOZ-UU13. Next base: position 19,234 of record CAZZAX010000026.1, on the reverse strand, counting down.
AATTAAATCATCAGCCCTCTGAGCAGTTGTCCGTTTGCTCAGAGGGCCGAGTTGTTAAATGTTATATGTTTTATCCGTGAAAAAACTTACGGCGTTTCCCATGCAAGCTCTTCCATGGTTTCATGTAATTGTTCCTTGACGTCTTCGAGTCTTTCTTTTGGTTGCTCTATTTTCTCTTTTGTGGCTTCGGGAATGTTCTCGGCTGATTCATCTATCACACGGGGTGTTATAAACACAAGCATCTCGCTGTTTGTCTGTTCAATGGAATTGTGTCGGAACAGGCCCCCGACCAAAGGCATATCACCAAGCAGCGGAAGCTTGCTTGTCACAGCGCTGTCCTTCTGGAACAGGATGCCGCCGAGCAAAAGTGTCTGATTGTCCTGTACAATCATATTCGTCCGGGTTTCCATAGTGCTCCTGACCGGCTGGCTGTTCACAAGGTCTGTAGTAAGCGAAGAAATCTCAACATTGACGTCCATATCAACCTTGTTCTCCGGTGTAATGCTTGGACGTGCACGCAGTTCCATACCCACTTTCTCGAAATCAACGGCTTGTTGGCTGCCTCCTTGTCCGCCTATTAAGGTTGTACTGCCAAGGAAGGCAACCTGACTACCCTTGAAGAATTTTGCTTCCTCATTGTCCTTTGTCCAGAGAGTCTGCTGGTTCAGAATCTTTGCATTGGTTGTCTTGACGAGAAAATCAATCAAGCCGTAAATATCTGTTCCAACACCGATAATCGTCCCCGAGCCTGTGGCTCCCCCAGCGGGAGGTATTGTGCCGGCTGCCGATCCATGAGTTCCTATATGTGTCAGATTACTCAGTGTCAAAATTGCATTTTCACCTACTGAGCCAAATGCAGCGGGATTCGTTGACAACTCGACACCCAGAGAAGTTACTTTGCTGTGCTCAATCTCAACGATAATCGCCTCCATCATCACTTGTTTGCCCGGCACGTCCAGTTCCGCAATCATTCCTTCTATCTCATCCATAAACTCCGGCGGAGCAAGCGTCATAATCGACTTGGTATGCGGCTCCGGTACGAAGCGAATCCTGCCGATGACGTTACTGATTGGCATCTCTTCATTTATACCGCTGCGTGCACCGGACCCCGACCAGGGCGGCGTATAAAAGTCATCCTCCGACGAAGTGTCGCCTTGGTTTGAAGTATTACTACTGCTGCTGTCGTCCGTTTCACCCACCAAAGACGACTCGCTCAATCCTTGTTCGGTCAGTCGAATCCTGGCCGTTTGCCCCGCTTCGACGAACATTGCGTTAAGGCGTTCGCTCAGGTCTTCGGGGTCTGCATACTTAAGTTCTATAACTTTGGGTACTTCCGCCATTTCCTGTCTGTCAAGGTCGAGTATCAGTTCCTTAATAACTTGATATGCCTCGGGAATCTTACTTATTACGATTATCTTTTTTGTCTGCGGCACCTCCTCGAAGGTCAATTGGCCATAAAGCGGCCCGACAATTTTTGCCTTTTCCTCGGTACCTCTGCCGAATAAAAGATCGTATATATTCAGTCCTCCACCGCCTTCTTCACTGAAAAGCGTTCTGAGCAGCTCGGCCATCTGAACAGGATCGGAATTATGCAGCTCAATTATCAGAGGCTTGACTTGCTCAACATCAATCGGGGCATCCCATTCGTCTATTTGCTGTTTTACTTTTTCCATGTTCTCGGCCGAGGCTATGACCGTCACTTGCTTGAGTGTGGGATAAGATATTACTCTTACTGTCTCGGCAGACATTGAGCTGCTTCCACCACGACTGCTGCCATAGTTGAATACATAAGTATATCTGCTGCCGCTTCCAATGCCGGCTGCCTCATAAAGTTCGTCTAATTTTTCCTTAATTTCATCAGGATCGGCGTGTTTTAACGGGAAATGTTCCGTTTTGAACAGACCCGTAGGAATGTCTATTTCTGCAATAAGCTTCTTGACCATTGTACGCATATCTTCCCTGCCGAAGATGACAATCTGTCTTGCCTGCTCTAACGGCTGAATAAGAACGCTCGCCTGTAATTCTGAGCCTGGCATCTGCTGCATCGCCTCGTTAAGACGGTCCGCAACTTCGCTGACGTCCGCGTATGTAATTGAAACTGTTTCGTGTTCTGATTTGACTGGCTCCTCTTTGTCAAGCTTATCTATCCACTCGCCAATAAGCTTCATATCTTCAGCCGATGCCCTTGCAATAATCCACTTGCGTTGCGGCTCCGGGATAAGCACTATCGGCTGTTCGCTTGGCCCAATCAAAACCGATTGAGATGAGCCTGTCCTGCCTCTGCTGGTCGAGTAACCACGACTTGAATAACTGCTCCGGCTGCTTCGACCATAACTGCTGCTTCGGCCGTAACTGCCGTATCCGCTGCTGCGACCAAGACTCCTTGAGCTCGTGCCGGCATCGCCGCTTATAAGCATCCTCAGCAATTGAACTATCTCCGCTGGGTCGCCGTTGCGAATTTCAAAAATGTCCGTAACGGTTTGCTCGGCTTCGGGAACATCAAATTCTGTGATAATCATTTCGATTTGCATCAGTTTCTCAACAGTATCACGAACAACAAGATTGCCTGTGCTTTCATCGGCGCTTACATAGCCGGTATCGCTAAGCAGGGGTCCGACAATCTGGCTCATCTGCGAGGGGCTGTAGTTTTTTAACTTAAAGAACTTTTGGACTACCTGATTTTTATTTTCAATTTTTGAAAGTGGCTGGTCAACATATAGTGTAGGTACTTCCCTGTCGAGTTTATCAATCCACTCGCCAATCTTCTTTAAGTCTTCAGCCGTAGCTTTTACGATAATCCAGTTGTAAGTAGGCTGCGGGATAAGCAGGGCCGGCGTCCGGCTCGTTCCTACAGTGACCGATTGTGCTGTCCCACCTGATTTGCTTCTGGATGAGCTGCTCGGAGGACTTCCCGGTCTTTGCATAGAGAAAGGTCCGCGTCCCCGGCTGGGGCCTCTTATACTACTGCTGCTGCCGTCACCCAAAAGTGTCTGCAGCAGCTCAACCATCGCCGTTGGATCGCCGTGTTGAATTTCAAATATCTCCGTTAAAATTTCCTCAACTTCGACTACGTCAAATTGTTTGATTATCATGCTGATGCGCATCAGGCTCTTGACCGTATCAATTACAAGCAGAGTGCCTGTGCCTTCGTCGGCGCTTACATAACCGTAGTCACCCACCAGCGGCAGAATAATCTGACCCATTTGCGAGGGACTGTAGTTGTCTAACTTAAAGAACATTTGGACTACCTGGTCTTTATTTTCTCTCAAAGCAAGCGCATAATCATCCGATATCGTGGGAACCTCACCGAGTTTTGCTTCGGCGATAGGTTTGAGAAAAATCGTGCCGTCGGTTTGTTCGGCAATATAGCCTTTCATACGCAGCGCACTATAAATCTTTTGAAGGGCCTTACTTCTTGGCAGCTTCTCAGGTGAGTATATGGTTATTTTCTGTTTCAGTGACTCATCGGTGGGAATAATAACCTTGCCGGTCCATTTCGCGAGTTTCTCGATAATGGTTTTCATTTCCACGTTTTTGAGATTCAGGTTTTCCATCGGCTCGTTCGGCTCCGCAGATTCACTCTTCTCCGTAATGACAGCACGTTTTATCTGCCCGCTAACGTCATCCGGTCCCCTCGAATCGCTCACGGCCACTACCCTTGGAGGTTCATTAGCATCCGCAACGATTCCGGGTTCGTTCGCATCCTTTGGTTTTTCGGGTATGCTAACATCAGAGGCTACTTCAGGCTTGTCTGTGGCATCCGGCTTTTGAGCTTCAACGGGTTTCTCAGCTTCAGCGACTGCTTTGGTTTCAGTTGGCTTTTCGGTTTGTCCGGATATCGGTGGGTCAGGGACAAAACCTACCCTCCAGATAATAAGAACCGCCGCAATACCAACTACTACTGATATTATTGATTTTACCCAGTCCATTTTTTCACCTCATTAATTGTTTTCTTACTGTTATCTATTTTGCCGACCGCCTGGTTTTACCCTATGGGCCGGTGCGGTGTTCTATGAGCGGATCCAACACGCACCGAAGCACTGCATCAATAATCACGCACTATTACCATATCTTTGCCTGCCATGTATTGGTCTGAGCTTTTAACCTTCAGATTATAGACTTTGCCGGTATAAGGCACGGCTCTTTTTGTAACGCTTTTGATAACCACAGTGCCGGTCAGCGTTTTCAATCTCAAACCGCTTGTCAAGTTCTGGGCCGCCATCCATTGTCCGGAATCGAGCATGAAGCAGTGTGCATCTACAACGCCGATACTATTTCCGCTCTCGAGCACTATGTCACGACACTCGAACGTCCCCTCGTGCTCCTCAACCTGCTCCAGAGACCATGACCCGCAGAGCTGCTTACCGACTGTCTGGCCCGCGGTGACTTTGGAAATTTGTACGAGCTTGCCGTCTACCCATACGGGGGTCTCGGCAATAAAGCAGGCTCTGCCCTTCGGTGGAGGGGCCCCGCCACTGCTATCGTCTTCTTGCCGGCGTCCGCCGCCCTGACCGTCTACCTGTGGTCGTCTTCCGCCGCCCTGGTCGTCGCCTCGCGGCCGCCTGCCGCCCATCCGTTCGCGCCTTTCGGCTCTAAACGCTTCCCTTTCCTCCTCAGTCATGTTCTCCATTCTTTCCATCATTTGCCTTCTTTGCTCTTGCATCTGGGCCCTTTCTTCTTCGGAAAGATTTTGAAATCTCTCGCCGCCCCCTCGACGTCTGCCGCCAAATCTTTCACGCATCATCTGGGCTCTTTCTTCATCAGACATATTCGCAAATTTTTCACGCATCTGGGCTCTTTCTTCCTCTGACATATTCGCAAATCGATCCATCATATCACCCATTCCACCTTCGCCCCCAGGTCCTGGAGGACGGTTGGCAAATCGTTCACCCCCTCCGGCTCTGGGAGCAGGTGATTTCTGGGCCAGCTCTTGTGCAAGTTTCTCTGCTTCACTTAGTTTTTCAATCTTGCTGGTTACCTTAAGTATAGTAGTTTCTGTGTCTTTTGTTGCTTCAACTACCCCCCTCGCACGGTGGAATCTCACTTCCCTTACGCAAATCCCGATTACAAAGGAAGCAAATAGCACCGCGGCCCACACTATTACAAATATTAGTACTGCTCCTGATCGTTTCATTTTAGTTACCTCACTTTAATCCTTTTTATAATTATCTACCACCTCGTCGTCCACCACTTGAGCCTCGTCCGCCACTTGGGCCTCGTCCGCCACCTGGAGGCCGTCCACCACCCATCATTCTTTCGCGCATTTCGGCTCGGAACTTTTCCCTTTCTGCCTCAGACATATTCTGGTATTTCTCACGCATTTGAGCCCTGAATTTGTCTCTTTCAGACTCGGACATATTCTGGGGTCTTCCCCTGAATCCCCCCATGCCGCCCCCGGGGCCGCCAATTGGCCCTCCTGGTCTTCCTTGCGACTGAACTGTAACCATCTGGGCACTTCCTCCTCCGGCTCCGGGAGGCCCTCCTCCCTTTGCCGTTGCTCTTGGACCTCCCGGTCTGCCCGGCTGAGAAGAGCCTCCTGCATCCATAGGAGAAAAGGTTTTTTTCTTGCCGTCCCATTCGATAGTTACTTGCGTAGCTTCAATTGCTACAATCTTTGCGTCTCCAATCTTATCACCGACTTTATACAGCTTGTCTCTTATTATCACTTCATCACCGAATATTCCTAATACCTCTGTTACAGGGTGCTGCTTCGGTGGAGGCGGCGCGAACAAGTTGTTCTTTTTTAGCGCATCTGCAAGCATCTTGTATTTGGCGAAGTACTTGTCGATATCGTTGGCGTCCTCGGTATTTTGTGCAACGGCGGTCTTCACTATCTTCTCTGCCTTGGCTGAGGCTGTAAAAAAGCCTGTTACCTTTACTAAAATAGAAACTGCCAAAACCGCTGAGACTCCAAGGAGAACAACTGAAACCAATTCTTTCTTTTCTTTCAGATAATCAATTTTCATAATTTGCCTCCCTTACTTCACAAATGTTGATACTGTCAGGTCCATAGCAACTTCCTGAGGCTTCTTTTTATCGATTCTTAATCGCAGCTCCTCGATTCCAACCAGATACGGATTGTCTTTCAGATTGGCCAGTAAATCGAGCGCCTGCGTTAATCTGCATGTAGCGCTGCATTTCATACGCAGCAATTGGTACCCGGGCTGCTTGGATTTTCCTTTAGAGGCGACTTCCAAAGGCTGGTTTTTTATTCCCGCTTTTTTAAATTGCTCGGTAAGTTTATCTAAGAAGAGGAATTTCTGGTCTTCTTCCCCTACCGGCATCTCGAACTTGGGCACAATTGACATCAGGCCGGATTGTTTGGCCTTGTCAACGTCGATAAGCTCCAGTTTGTTGTTCAGCAAGGCAGTAGATGCACGTGCCTCTTTCAAGCGGTCAAACACTTTGGAACCAACCCAAAACACGAGAATTCCTGCTGCGCATACGGCACCGAATTTTAATGTCCGAATGTCTTTTTGGCTTAATTTTTTTATCATGGCTTCAAAACCTTCTAAGCAAGTTTTCTATTTCGTAAAATTTCTATAATGAAAAGTTATGGTAAATTTGATTTTCTTGGTTTTAGCGTCTCTGCTTGGGTTCATTTTCACACTATTTATGCTTTTTCTGTCCTGTAAATTTTTCTCGAACTTATACAACTGTTCATTGCCGGGTGCCTCACCGGTGATTGTAACCGGCTGGCCCTTCTTAAAATGAAAACTCTCCAGCTTTATCCCCCTCTCACCGCTGGCATTAATCTGACCTAAGAGTTCGAGTAAATCAGGCCTTTGCTGTGCAACCGATTTGATTAGTTTTTGCCGTTGCATCAGACTGTTGAGATCAGCCTCGGATGCCGACGCTTTCAAATGCTTTTCTATCGCGCCGGGACTGGCTATAGCGACAGCACAATAGACAACGATAAACAGCACCAGCATAGTCGCTGCTATTCCGCAAGCTATCTTTGGTGAATAAAGCCAATGTTTCTTTTCCTTTTTTGACGTCGGCCTGTATATATGCTCGAAAATGTTAAGTTCGTTCTTGCTCGTCTCAAATGCCATCAGCCCGAGACCTATCGCTACCCGGTATTCGTAGATATCTTCAATGCCGATTTCGCTCGGCGTCCGCAATTCTTTGATGTCCGGCAGAGCTATTTGTGCATCTAATCCTGCCGAATTGAGAGAAGATACTATGTTCATATGTGCAGAATTACCGTCTGAAAGCAGAAAAACCGGCAATTCTGATTGGTCGCTGTAGCCGAACAATTCCAATACGCTGATCATGTCCTGTATGAATCTTTCGGAAGTTTGCATTTGTTCGGCTTCGTCCTCTGCGGCAAGATCCTCCATCCCTATGTCCAGGATCATTGCATTGCACAATCGTCCGTCTTCAACCAGACAAACCTGCGTACTCTGTGCTGCCATACTTAAAACCACGGCAAGTTTTTCATTTCCACAAAAGAATGCCTTCCACGCCTTTGTTACTCCCTCGCAGTCAAATAATATCTTAGTCGGCTGAAAATTGCGCACATTTTCCACGAAATCCTCTAACGGTTTTTTTCTTGCCGCCGCGACGATAAAGCCTGCCTGACCTTTACGCATCTGGTCTGCTCGCCAGGCCATCTCCATTTGTTCTACCGGAAGCGGAAGCCGCGTCTCAGCTTGTAATTTAACTATCGATGCGGTTTCTTCCTCCCCAACTGCAGGTACACTGATACGATAAAAAGCCACACCCGCCGAATTATACCCGACGATGACTGCTCTGGAACTGTCTGGGCTTCTTTGCTCCCTTGGCTCAACGGACAAACCACATTTGGCGGCGAAGGCCCTCCAGTCTGAAGTGCCATATTCGCTGCTCTTTGTCCAGAGAACATTTGTAGTGCCATCCTGGCACCGAAGCTCGATGGCCTTGAGCTTACCTTCCTCCTGGGCTATTGCTATTACAGAATGCAGTGTTTTGATATTGGTTTTTGTGCTCATTAATTAGTTGCTCCCTGATACCAGAAAAGTATCTTGCAAGGGCTTGAGACCCTGTCCACCACCGCTTCGGTTTCCAGCTTTGTCCCGTTGGGACCGTTTCTGTCCGCCGTAGCCACGCAGCGAATTGAATAGACATCGGATCGTGTTGTTATTAAATCCGCAATTTTCTTAAACGTATTAACAGTCATCGACGGAACGTCCAAAAGCTCCCCGATGCTTTCCATCCCATACAACAAAGTTTCTCGATAAGCGACTATATTTTCCGCAGTCTGCTGGGCCGAATCTCCGCCGCCCATCAAGGCTGCCAGTACTATATCTGAGGCCGTATTAATATTTACTTTCCCGGGTATCTTGTCACTGTCATCGACTGTTATTTTGTCTGCTATACTCGAAAAAGTCTGCACATCCAGCGTGCTATTCGAGCCGTTACCTATCAAATCGCCGATACTTTGATATCCGTTGCTTGGGCGGTTCTCTACAATAGCTTCGGCCTGAGAGTTGCTTATGCCAAGAGACCTTGATAGCTGACTCGCATTGCCCTCGTTGATATTGGTTTTTTGATTACCCTCGGCGTCTTTATTGTTATCGTAAGAATAACATGTCAGGTACGCTATCCATCCCTTGTCCAGCTCACTATCTCCGTCATCATATGGTAGGCTCTCTTCACCGTCCTGTTCATTATAATCCAACTGATCGTTGAGGTTGGTGTCCTCTCCGAAGAATAACTGTTCTGTTATATCCTTGACCAGAAGAAGCTCGCGTATCGTCCTGAATGGGCCGTTCCGGGCCATGTATCCGTACTGCAAATTCTCATAATACCCGCCTTCAGCGCCTCCTGCACTTGGCGTATCATCTTCATCCCGCCAGTCGATTATAGCATCGGCAATTTCTTCAAGCATTTCCGGCAATGCTAAAAGCTGCCCTTTTGTAACTGTATTTATGTTTAATTTACTCGCCTCATCAACAGCTCGAACGGTAAACCAGCATCTCTGCAGGTAAATATCGTTAAAATCTTCCTCGTTATCGCTCCACAAATCAGTCAGACAGTCACTTTCTCTTGTGTCTTCATTAAGTATTCCGATAGCTTTTTCTATTCCTGCCCGGGATGCCCACTTGCATCTGACTCCTTCCAGTCTGGCAAGGCAGACTTTCGTGTCAAGCCGGCTTTGGCGTCCGAGCACTGCAACAATCACCACAAGCACCACTGTTACCCACAGCACTGTTACAAGAACAAGCCCTTTGTTGTTACCTTTGGTACGCATTTTTTCAGCTAAACTTTTGCTTTGAGATTTTTCCTGATTTATCCCCTTCCGCCACTCTGGCTTCCACCGCCACCTCCTTGGCTTCCACCGCCACCTCCCTGACCTCCCCCGCCGCCTCCTTGTCCTCCACCTCCCTGACCGCCTTCCTCACTATCTTCAGACGCAACTGTGGCTGTTACGGATCTGGTCAAATTTATCATGATAGATTCCATTGACGGTGTGCCCCGGCTCTGTGGTTTACCCACAATGCTTACCTCGATTAACTGGGGTAAAACTTCCATCTCTTCCGGCCATTCGTTGGACCATTCTTCTCCGTCGAAATATCTGACTTCGAAAATATCAATGTCCTCTGCGATAACTGCTAAAATTCCGCCCGGCTCATATTCTTCATTGGGATTAGGCCACAATCGCCTCATTAGTAATGACCTTTCTCCGTCTTGCAGCAGGGAATATTCGACTTCATAAATATCACCTTCCGCCTGGTCTGCCCTCGCCTTCATCCTGTTGACCGTGTAAAAAACCATATAACTGGCGTTGCCGTCTGCTGATTCTTCGGTTGTACCGATTAACTTTGTATTTTTAATGTCCTCGTCGCGATAAAAGTTCACAAGGTCCTTTGCGATAAGATTCATCGCAAATCGAACTTCTGCGGCAGCGTTGATATTAGTGTCCACCATTTCAGCGCTGCTGGTAATGGCCCTCAGTGTTCCCACAGCAACCAGCATAATAAATCCACCTATGGTCACGGCCACCATAACTTCTACTAATGTAAATCCCATCTTTTTCATATCAAATTTCTTCACTTCTACTCCAGTTCGACCTCGATATATACACTTACCCCATCGAGCATAGTATCAGCCGAGATGCTGTATGGGCGATTACCGTCAACCCAGCTAACAGTTATTGTTACCAGGTACAGGCTGTCGATGTCCTGGTATTCGGTAACAACTTCCCAGTGATAAGTTGGTTCGTATCCTTCGAAAACTCCTTCCATCTGGCCTAAATCGATGAATTCGTCTATGCCGATATAGTCCATCAGGTTAAGCTGTTTATCAAGCAAGGACGCAGCCACTTCATATCGCCTGTTAAGCCGCGTCCCGCTGACGGACATCGTACTGATTGCCCCTAAAGTTAAAACAGCCCCGGAAAGGATGGCGCTGGCAACGAGCGTCTCAATCAGACTAAATCCTTTCTTGTTTTTTATGGCCCCGGTCATGATTCTGCGTCCAAATCGATAACTCCGACTTCCACGTCTTCACTTATGCCCTCATACACCTTTGCCTTGCCTGTTGCAGATGAAATAGTAATTGTATAGTGAGTTTTACCGTTACCTATCTGAATTGCAGCCAATTGCGCTGTACCGTTTGCTGAAAATGCTATTGATTGCTCATCCTCATCTTCCTCAGTTGTGGTTACTAAGCTTATCGGTGTAATCTGAATGTCCTCGAACCCGATTTCATCTTCGAATACCACCGGCTTGCAAAAAGAATCTCTTACGATCATCTGTTCTGTTTGTCCGCCTTCTTCGCCCAATTGTGTTGTCACTAAGTGAAATCCGTTATTGGCCGTATCTAATACTATTTTATATTGGCGCTGTTTCTCAATCGCCATTATCCTTGCATATTTGGCAGTCATGAAAAAATCACGCGCTGCTTTTTTTACAAGCAGCATCTTATATGTCCCCACATAAATACCGCCGCCAAGACCTCCGAGAAGACCGATGATAACTACTACCACTAACACTTCCACAAGTGTAAAGCCGTATTTCTTTGCATTGACCTCGACTTTTAATTTTTCCCTTTGCATTTCCTGCAAACTCACCCAATTTCATAGCTTATGGCTTATAAACTAACAGCTACTTTACTCATTGAAGATATCTTCGTTATCACCCTCACCGCCTTCTGTGCCGTCTGCTCCGAGGCTTATCAAATCGAAACTGCCCGGATTGATTTCACCTTCGGCGACATATATATAAGGATTGTCCCACGGATCGAGCAACTGGCTGGCCTTTAGATATGGCCCGTTCCATCTTTCTTCGAGCCCTGCAGGTGGAGTCAGCAAGGCATCAAGCCCCATAGAGTCATCCGGATACTGGCCGCAGGCAAGCGCGAATCTTTCAATGGCACTTTCGATAATTGCCATCTTGGGCCCTGCCAGGTCCTTCTTGGCCTTGCCGATGGATTTAAACATTCTTGGCGCAACAAATCCTGCAAGTAGCCCTAAGATAACAATCACTACAAGCAGTTCTATAAGTGTGAATGCCTTTCTCTTCTGCTTCTTCCACTTCATTTGACTACCTTTCCTTAAACGATGAATCATATTTCACAAACTGTGGCTCAAGTTGAGAATAGCTAACCACTAATTACACTTAAAACATCCCTCCACCTATGGTCATTACAATGATTGGCAGTAGCGTTGCTGCGATAATAAAACCTATCACTAAAGCCAGCAGCAATATCAACAGCGCCGGAAAAATCGCCATAAATCTGTTTATTGCCGAGTCTGCTTCAGTATCGAAAGTCTCAGCGGCATTCAAAAGCAATTCGTCAAGCTTGCCTGTCTGCTCGCCAATCGAGACAATTTGCACCAACAGGGGCGGAAAATATCCGGACTCGCTCAAAGGTTCGGCCAGCGATTCGCCGCGCTTGACTTTTTCAGCGACTGTGTCGATTTCCCTGCCCAACAACTCATTGCCGAGTGTATCGCGAACTACACTAAGGGCTTCCAGAATAATAACGCCCCCTTTGGTGAGTGCCCCGAGTGTCCGTGCGAACCTGCCCACCGCTATCGTCCGCAAAACCGAGCCTAAAACAGGTATCCTCAGCTTAAAGGCGTCCCATTTGATTCTGCCGGCGGTTTTTGTCCATCTTGAAAGGTAATATAGCCCTGCCCCTGTCATGGCCAGAAAAATCCATCCATAGAACTTGGTGAATAGAGCTTTCGAAAATCCGCTCATTCCTATCAGTATCCTTGTCGGCAGGGGCAGCAAGGCGCCTGTTTCGCTGATAGTCCCTATTATAGTCGGCAGTATCCAGGTGATTATAATAACCACTGACGCAAGTCCTATGCACAACACGAATATAGGATACGCAGAAGCATTTTTCATATTTGTCTTTATCTTCTCGTCTCTGGTCAATATCCCTGCCAATTGGGCCGTTGTTTGTTCGAGAATTCCTCCTGTTTCACCGACACGTATCATCGACAGATACAGCGGGTTGAAAACCTTCTCGTGTTTTTCCATGGCCTCTGAAAGTGACTGCCCTGAGCTGACCGCATTCACAAGCTCGCCTAACATTTCTCTCATTCCCGGCTTGTGCTGTTGTTCACGAATAAGCTCAAGGCCGTTCAACAGTGGAAGTCCGGCCTGTAAAGCTGTGCTTAACTGCGTGGTCATGGCTAAAATGTCTTTGCTGCTGACCTTTCGCTTGCCGAACCGCAAAAACCGGCCCAGATCCAGCGGGACCTTCTCACCGTCTTGAGTCTGCGATGCAACGCTTGGCGCATTGTCTTTCTCGAACAATTCTGTTACGAAATGACCTTTATCCGCCAGAACGGTCACGGCGCTTCTGTGGTCAATGGCCTCTATTGTTCCCTTGACGTGCCCCCCGCCTCTGTCAACTGCTTTGTAAGAAAATTGACTCATTTCTAATATCTTATTTCTTGTTCAGGATACCTTCGCATTACTCGTCTTCACTTATACTCTTTGCGACCCTGAAGATCTCCTCAGGTGTCGTAACACCTGCTAAAACCTTGCTGATACCATCGTGTACCATACTAATATGGTCTGCAGGGGCTGCTTTTATAATCTGTTCTGTGGTTGGTCTTTCCGCTATCAATTCCCTCAGCTTGCCGGTTATTCTGAGAAGTTCGAACATGCCCAATCGTCCGGCCATACCTGTCTGGTTGCACTCATTGCAGCCGGCACCGTGATAGAACGTTGTACCGGGTTCAATCTTCATAGAACCGTTTAGGCTATTTATGAGGTGCTCGTCGGGCCTGTAAGGTTCTTTGCACTTCGGACAAATTTTACGAACCAGCCTTTGGGCCATCACCGCTTCCAGCGAACTGGCCAACAGGAACGGCTCGACACCCATATCGATTAGTCTCGTAACTGCGCCCGGAGCATCGTTCGTATGAAGTGTTGAGAAAACAAGATGTCCGGTCAATGCGGCACGAATTGCTATATTGGCGGTCTCTGCATCTCGAATCTCTCCCACCATTACGATGTCCGGGTCGTGACGAAGGATATGCCGCAGGCCCGTGGCGAACGTAAGACCTCTTTTCGGATTGACAGGCATCTGGTTAATACCTTCGAGCTGATATTCGACGGGATCTTCTATCGTTATCATCTTCACGGCGGGTGTATAAATCTTTTTCAGCGCTGCATAGAGAGTCGTTGTCTTACCACAGCCGGTCGGCCCTGTAACAAGTACAATCCCGTGGTTCTTATGCAGACATTCATCGAAACCTTCCAGGCATTGGTCGTTCATTCCCAATTCATGGAGCCCTATCAATGATACCGACCTGTCTAAAAGTCTCAGCTCAATGGATTCGCCGTGTACCGTCGGCACGGTCGAGACACGAATATCGACCCTGCCGTTTTTGCCGGCGAATTCGATATGTCCGTCCTGTGGCACGAACCGTTCGGCGATGTTCATATTCGCCATAATCTTGATACGTGAGATGATTGCCGCCTGGAGACGCTTTGATGAAGGTGACCTCTCCACAAGCATGCCGTCAACTCTGTATTTTATCTTTACATCATGCTCGAACGGCTCGATATGAATATCGCTCGCTCTGGTTTCAATCGCTTCCATGATTATCAGGTTCACAAGGTTGACCAGCGAGGGCTCTCTGGCCAGCTCATGAAGTTTGGCCGGTGAAAAATCCAGGTTGTCCAGATCATCTGCATCCGGCATCTGGTCGGCCGGCACGAGATTATCCAGCATTCTTGCCACGTTGCTGCCGTAGAATTTCATTATCGCGTGTTCCAGTTCTTTTGGGTCGGCGTAATACCTGCGAACAGGATAGCCGGTAACAAGGCGTAAATCCTCGAGAACCTGAGGCTGAAACGGGTTCGTCATCGCCACAGCTAACAATTTATTATTGTTTGTTGATGATTGTTTATTCGCTGAATTCTCTGCGTGATTTCTTTTATCGAAACGTAATGGCAAAATGCTGTATTTACTCACTAATTCCGCAGGGACAAGGGTAAGGATTTCATTACTTATTGAAACGTCTGTCAAATCTATCCTCTCTATACCCGCCTGGAGTGCAAGTGCTTCGTTAAGCTGGGCTTCCGTTATATAGCCGAGTTCCAGCAGAATCTGTCCTAAACGCCGGTGCTCGACTTTTTGTTCGGCAAGCGCAGATTCGAGCCTGAGCTCATCCAAATATGATTTTTCACATAGCAGCTCGCCTAATTTTTTCTTTTGTTGCGATGTCATTACAGCCTCGTAAATAAAAAAACCTCTTGGACTCACAGGTTTATACAGGCACAGAATTTACCTCAATCCCGCACCATAAAAATAGAACAAAACCAACAACTATTATATCAGACGCTTGAGAATACCGTTTTGTTACAAAAAAATCGTTCTCAGTGCTAAAAACTCACTTTCTAAAGCGTTGGAGTGTACCATATTTTTGGCTTACTAAGGAATCGACTAACTATCAGGTTATTGTTTAATTGTAATTTTCTATAGCTTTTGCATGGAAATTTTTCGTAAAAAATGTGTTTTAAGGCCAATTTTGCTGATTTTGGGCGAGTATTATTATTTTACGTGGGAAAGTAAGGACACCGTCAATATGTGGTATTTGAGTATCATAACAAAAAAATGACTGTTGAAAAAAAATGAAAAAAAAGTGCGAAATAATTCGTAGATATTAGGGAAGTGTGCGCTTTTTGAACTACTTTTTATGTGAATGCATGCTATCTTTATAGGTAAAAACCACATTTTTTAATGGGTTGCACGCTCAAACTATGTTTGGGCGTGGTTTTTCCAATATACTGTTTGAACATATTATTGAATTCGAGGTTCGAGCAAATTACGGATTTCCGATGGATGAACGCCGGTACTGTCTGCAATGCTGCGTATAGTCATATCTGAACTGGCTTTATAGCCGGCTTCTTGTAATTTTTTAAGGGCTGCATTCACATCCAGTCCTGTTTGCTCGCAATATGATTTCAATGTCATCCGGCCAAAGCCTCGAATGGTCCCGCCCTGCTCATGCTCGGCACCAATATCTCCTTGAGTATCGCCATGCTGTTCAGTCCTACCCCCTGGACCTCCGAATCCCCGACCACCACCCTCTCCTTGCCGTTCTCCTCTCTGTCCAGACCCTCCCTGGCCCCTGCCAGGCCCGGCCTGTCCAAGGGCGATGTCATAAAGATGCGCTGGTGTCATATTGTAAGTCTCGGCTAAATCTCCCAGCACAACATCCGGCGATGTAACTTCAATCCCCCGCGATTTGAGGTTTGTAAGTATGGTTTCCAGGCTCACATCGCGAACTTGCTCGGCAAGTTCACTGAGGCTCAGCAGCTCGGCATGGGGGATTGGGGCCCGTCGCTGGGGGCTGTCCCAACTGTGTTTTATGTTCTCGTTCCAGGCAAGCAGCGAGGAGAAAGGTTTAATATCGCCAAGAGTACAAATAAAGACGATACAGCAAATAACCAGTGCAAATGCCCATTCGATACGCAGGGCGAATGCCTTGCTTATTTTGTTCTTGAAATAGCTTACCAACGGCTTCCAGTTCAGATATATATGAAAAACCGATGCAATTATGAAAATGATACTGAACCAGTCATGCAGGCCGATCCATTGGTGTTTGGTAAGGCCGATGATGGTCCACCCTGTCCAGTTTGCGATGCGCCCGGGCGGAACTACAAAAAGAATCACTCCCGTAAAGACCATCCCGATAAAAGACAGTGCAGACAATACCGAAAAAAACGCCCGCCAGTTGAATTGCAGTTTACTTTTTTTCTCCATTATCGTGCCTTTCTCATATTTCGTATAGTAAGCAATCGATTCTTAAACGACTATCAGCACCAAAGACCTGCTCTTTTTTTATATTTTTTTCATTTTTTTTGCGAAAATCCTCAATACCGCCAATAAAAGACCTACGACATGCGATTATATATGTTCGCCCAACAAATTTGCCAAAAACAGCTTTGTATGATGGTCTTTAGCCTTTGTCATAGGTGCCTGCCCCTTAGAGGCTTATTCCATCGGTGCACATGCCGTTGTCGTTGTAGGGGCGGTTCGCGAACCGCCCTTCCCAATAATCATTCATCAATTGCCGGTTCATCCACAGAGCCGCGACAATAATGGAGCCGTAAAAAACGTCATTCATTTCGACCGGATTGAGCAAAGCGAACGTAGTGGAGACACGAAGGGGCGATAGCTAAATCTGGCGCACGAGACCACGCTTGTTTTCGCATCAAAAGGTAAGCCAACGAATCTGAAATAGAAAAATTGGCAAGCGGTCCATTTTTTTGTTAAATCAATCAATATTTCCAGCGTCAGATACGCCTTCATCTATAGTCATATAACATAATTCCATGCTGTTAGAGTACATCATCCGCGAGTTGAATTGCCCTGAATATGACACTGACGGGGACGGAGTCCAGGAAATAGCCACCCTTAAAGGTGTCTTATATGGATCTGCATAAAATCCCTGAATAAATTAGAAATATTCCTGTATCTTTTTGAGATGAAAGTATTTAAAGGCCAAATCATGATTTATTCGCTGGATTCTTATGATGCAAAACCAGCGTTGTTTTTGTTCTTATACGGAACCATATAAACATTGTTAGGTGGCGCTAGAGGGACTCCTCTTATGAAAAGCGCTATAGATTGGAGGTAAATACTATGCTGACTATTTCTCACGAAAAATATACACTATCGGAAGTTGTAACATTGATCAAAAATGATCCCACTAAGCATTGGGATAAATGTTATTTAAACTATCTAATGAAAATCAACGGGTCTGGATCTACGAAATTCGAAAAGATTGGTTCTTTGATTGAGAGGCTGGAGGATGAGAAGAGCGAAACCAATCCTATAAAAAATATACATAGAGAAGCCAACAAAAATATACATCGGGAGCGGCGTCGGGGGAAAGGGCCTGGAAATAATGCGGCCATGCGCTATGATCCAATAAAACTGCAAAGTTATAACTTAATTGGTCGTAACGCCATCAACAACATGATTAAAGGCAGGCCGGGTAATGGTATAATCCGTAAATCTAATTCAAAACATCAAACAGACCCAGAAACAGGGCTACTTAAAAGGAGCAATGTGGGTGTTGAAGAATACTATGTGAACGATCAACGAAGTAAAATAAGGTTAATAAAGAGAACGGAGCAAAGGAAAATCACGTATTACTATTCCGACGACCATTATTCTAAATATAGACGGTTAGAGTAAGAACAGCTTAATTCAACAGCTCAGACCCGGTCTTAATCCTTGACAGTTTTGTCAAAGCCAAAGAAACACCTAACAATGCCAATTAACTCAGTCGCCTAAAAGGGCGCGGTTTCTATTTTTTGGGGAAAACTAGGGACAGTCAACTTTTTTTTCGACGGATGACAGCCTCAAGCCTGTACCCAAGGTACTTGTACCTAAGGTGCATAGTCCCTTGGGGATGCCTTACGGTTCTTGCTGATGGCTCTACGTCGCACTTCTACCTTCGGTTCACACTAACTTTTATCACCCCGAAGTTTACCCAGAATTTATCCGGAGTTTATCCAGAGTTTATCCAGAGATTGCCCCTTAGGGGCTTATCCCCAAGAGCTTCTCACCTGACTTCCAGCCGGTGAGCTAAGCACTTGTGACTAACAAAACCTGTCAACTCAATTCCCACCACGCTATATATAATCTATCTCCACTCCCACTTTTCGACACACCCCAACACCGCTAATCACTTCTCCCGACACAAACCCACCTAATCATTCCCCACCACCACCCGCTGCAACGTCCTATAACATTCCTGCTCAGCCTATACTCACCCATCTTGCCCATCCCAACCATTTAAATATCCCCCAACCCAAACCTATAACCCAACTCAACAAATTTATTTTGGTCAAGTCCGCCCGTAATCCAATAAAAGCTCGTAGCCCTTTTGACTAATCGAAAAGACTATATGGATCATCACGCTCTAATCTGCTAAATCTGATATATTACTATCAGTCTATTCTATCTTACACTGGATGTTATTAACAGGTAATGAACTTGTTATTGCACATTTTTTCCCATCCCACAACGATCACCCAAAATGTGCTTCCTAGGGTTCGGCTCGACGTGGAATTTCTACCTTCGGTTCGCGCCAGTTTAATCACTCCTGAGTTTACCTAAAGCTTGCCCCTTAGGGGCTTGTCCCCGGTGAATGCTTTCTTGCTTTTCTGTCGGGGGCCGTCCTCCCGTATTCTTTCCTCCGCTTCGAAGCTGGTGACAAATCGTCTTTTATTTGGCGGCAGATTTGACCAGCCCCGTTCCGGCCAGGCCCTCTATTAACAAAAAAAAGCAATCTCCCTCCCTCGAAAGATATGTCATTAACACCTAATAAGCTTACAATTACCTCACGCTGCGTTAGCAGCCGGCAAGACGATCAGAGATAAGAATGTTTTGTGCCGAACAAGTTTTCTTTTGGCCCTTCGCAAGAATATGAGGGCCGAAATAAAACGCTTCTTTCGATATAAGGAAGTTGCTTAACCAAAAATCGCATATGTCCAATTCACGCTGAACCATTACATTTCTACCTTCGGTTCGCGCCGTTTTTATCACTCCACCACTCCGTGTTTCCGTGATAGTTTGATGCTCATGCTGGCTTCAGGTAGAAATGCTACTCTCGCTGCTCGCCACAAACACATTTTTTAACGCCAAATCCACAAAACCATTATATCTTTAAAAACCCCAAAACAATCCAAAATTATCTATCCCCTGCATGCGCTAGCGTGAGTTTACCACAAGAAGTAACCTCTTGCAGCGCAAGCCCTTGAAA